>JACPWG010000125.1 GCA_016197205.1 Planctomycetota bacterium | reverse complement strand
CTACTGTTCGTAGTACCGCCTTCAGTCGGTCTGGGCGCTGTCGTCGAAAAGTAGCCACACCCATTTCAAATTTCGACCGCGTCTAGCTGGGACGCGGAGCCATGATCTGGCCAATTGCCGCCGTCGGTCGAGTTCAGCCTCAGTTCGGGTTGTTGGTGGTCAAAGGATTGACGGGCCCGACCGCCGAGGATATCCTCGCGACGGCGGGACGCGGAAATGGCGGGCAGCCGACGAAGCGATCCGAGCTCCGACCGCCGTCCGGAGGGTTTCTCGTACGCGGCAAGGAGGCCGACATGGACGCCGGCCGCGAGCGTCGGCTCCACGCGCAGATCCTGCTCTGCCGAGGTTGCGATCGCGGCTACTTCGCCGAGGGTGTAGCTCCAGGCCAGAGCCCCCCCTGCCCCGTCTGCGGCGCGCCGCTCCGTGCACTCGAGGTGGGCGGGACGCTCCTCGTCGGCGCGGTTCCTTTCGGAGCGCGGTCTCCCGGACCGCACCCGGCGACGACCGAGGTCACGGAGACTCGGGTCGCAGCGCAGGAGCCGCCGCACCCGCTGCTCAGGCCCGCCGCGCGCCCGCCCTGCGCCACGGACCCCACCCTCGAGGCGACGGCCGGGCCGGCCCCTCCCACGCCTACAGCTCACCCACTGGCCGGCGTCGGCGCGGAGACGATCGAAACGCTTCCGCCCTCCGCCCTGCCCGCGCCCCGCACCGCCTCGCCCGTGCACGCCCACGCAACGCAGGGAGAGCCCCTGGGTCGCTATCGCCTTCTGCGCGTGCTCGGCCGCGGAGGCATGGGAATCGTCTACCAGGCGTGGGATGGGGAGCTGAAGCGCGTCGTCGCCTTGAAGACCCTGCTGCCCGAGGCCGCGCCGACCGAGAAGGACGTGGACCGCTTCCTGCGCGAGGCGCGCGCGGCGGCGGGGCTGCGCCACCCGAACGTCGTCCAAGTCCATGACGTCGGCACGGACGGCGGGCGGCACTTCTTCACGATGGACTACATCGAGGGAGAGAGCCTCGAGGCCGCGAAGGCGCACATCCCGCCCCGGCGCTTTCTGGAGATCCTGCGCGACGTCGCGCTTGCGCTGCACGCGGCGCACGAGGCCGGCGTCGTGCATCGGGACGTGAAACCGGCCAACATATTGCTCGATGGGTCGGGCCGGCCCTACGTCAGCGATTTCGGGCTGGCGAAGGAAGTGAGAGGCGGCTCGCGCGAAATCACGGTCACCGGCTGCGTCATGGGGACGCCCCACTACATGGCCCCGGAGCAGGCGCAGGGGCGCATCTCGGAAATCGGCGCCCGCACCGACGTGTGGAGCCTCGGGGTGATGTTGTACGAGCAGCTCGCGGGGCGCGTCCCCTTCGAGGCGGAAGGCGTCCTCGCCGTGCTGCGTGCGGTCGTGGACGAGGAGCCGGCGCCTCCGGGGCGGGCGGCGTTCGCCGGGGGCCGGCGGCGTCGGGTCCACCGGGACCTCGAGACCATCTGCCTGAAGTGCCTCGAGAAGGATGCGTCGCGTCGGTACGCGAGCGCGGGCGAGTTGGCGGCGGACCTTGGCCGCTATCTGGAGGGGGAGCCGATCGAGGCGCGGCCCGTCTCGTTCGCCGCGCGGTGCGCCCGCAAGGCCCTGAAGCACCGAACCATTTCCGCCACGGTCGCGGGGGCGGCGGCGATCGTGCTCGTGGCGCTGTGGGGGACGCATGCGCGAGGCAGCGCGTACGAAGCGCTGCTCCGGGAGGTCGCGCGCGCGGACGGCCTGGTGCGGGAGGGGAAAGTCGAGGAGGCCGTGGGGATTTACGGCAGGCTGCTGAGCAAGCGGCCCGCGCTCTGGGAGGCGCGGCTCAGTCGTGCGCGCGCCCTCCTCGCCGGGGGGAACGAGACCGAGGCGCGCACGGACCTGGACGAGACCTTGCGCCTCAACCCCGCGTCGGCCGCGGCGCTCACCGCGCGGGGTCGGCTTCGGCAGCGGCAGGGGGAGGCCGTGGGCGCGCTCGCGGACTTGAAGGAGGCGCTCCGTCTAGAGCCCGGAAATTTCGCCGCCGCGGCCGCCCACGGCTGGTTGCTCCTGGATGCGGGAGAGCGGGACGCCGCGGACGCGGACTTCGCGGTCGCCTCGGGTCCCGCCGCTCCGCCGAGCACGCGCGCGACGGCTCTTTGTGGCCACGCCCTCTGCCTCGCCGCGCGCGGCGACGACGCGGCCGCGCTCCTGGCCCTGAACCAGGCGGTCGAGGCGGACGCGCGGTACGAGGGCGCCTTCCTCGAGCGCGGGCGGCTGTTCGCGCGCACGCGTCGCTTCGTCCAGGCGGAGCGGGACTTCGCGGAGGCCGCGGGATTGAGGCCGCAGGGGATCGACGCGCTGTTGGAAAGGGCCTTGGCGCGCCACGCGTTCGCGGTGGACGAGGAGGCGAAGGGGGAGCAGCTTGCCGAGTGCGATCGCGGGGCGGTGGAGGATTGCCGCGAGGCCGCCGTGCGCGCGCCGCGGGACGCTCGCCCGCCGCTGTGGGAGGCCCGGTGCTCGGAAGGTCTCGACGCAGCCCTCGCGGCGGTGGAAAAGGCCCTCGCCCTGGATCCCCGGTGCGGCGCGGCCTGGCTGTGGCAAGGCCGGCTCCTGCTGGAAAAGGGGGAGGCGGTCGCTGACGCGAGTTTCGAGCGGGCGCACGGGCTGCTCCCGAAGCCGGCGGAGGCCCTGGCGGGTCGTGCGGCGGCGGCGCTTTTGCGGCAGGACCGCAAGGCCGCGCTCCGCTTCGCCGAGGCGGCGATCGCCGAAGACCCGACGTGCGCGGAGGCCCACGGCTGCCGGGCGGAAGCCCTGCACCTACAAGGCGAGCACGAAGCCGCGCGGAGCGAGTACGAGCTTTGCGAGCGGCTCGCGCGGGAGGTCGAGGTGGACGGCATCGGGTTCGAGCGGATCGAGTCCCTTTGGCGGAAACACAGCGAGATCGTCCAGCGCTACTACGACCTGGAGGAACTGGAGTGGACGGGAGTGAAGCTCGTGCGGGCAGGGCGGTGGCTCGAGCGCGCCTGCCCGCACTTCGCCGGCGCCATCCTCTGGCAGGCCCGCGGTCTCTGGATGAGCGGGGAGTTCGATCGGGCGCTGGAAAAGGCAGCGGCGGCCCTGCGGCGAAATCCGTACGCGGTCGAGGCCTATCTCCTGCAAGCGAGGCTTCGGCTCGACGTGGACCGGCTGCGCGATCCGCGGGCGGCCCTGGCCGACGCGATGAGCGCCGCGGCCCTCGCCCCGGACGAGCCGCGCGCGCTGGAGCGGATGGCGCGCGCCTGGCAGCTCCTCGGCCTGCCTGAACGGGCGTTGGCCGAGCTCGAGCGGGCGCTGAAGCTCGCGCCGTCGCTCGCGGTGCTCCACGTGCGGAAGGCCCAGAGCCTGCGTGCGCTGGGGCTCGAGGGGCCCGCGCGCGAGGCCGACGCCCGGGCGCGGGCCGGCAAGCCGGACGAGCGCGCCGTGCAGGAGTATGTCCTCGTCGCCTGCCTGCTCCGGCTGAGACAGAAATACGACTTCGCCATCCCGCTGTGCGAGCGTGCCCTCGAGGAGGCCCCGCGCTCGGCCGCCGTGCTCACGCTTCACGGGGAGTGCAGTTGGTCGTGCGGACGGATCGACGCGTTCTTCCAGGACTATGCGCACGCGATGGAGCTCTACCCGGCGGCCTCGGTGAATCTCTTCTACAACGCGGAGCAGGCCTTCACGCAGACCCGGGTGTCGACCGCCTTCATCGAGCCGATGCTCTTCAAGTTGCTGGAGGCGCACCCGGACGATGCGGCGATGCAGGCCATGGGGGGAGTCTGGTACTACCTGCAGGGAGATTGGCACCGGGCGATGGGCTTCGTCGAGCGCGGCCTCTCCGTGAATCCGGACTTCGCGGTTCTCTATGCGCTGCGCGGCTCCTTGCGGGCGCACCTGGGCGACCTTGCCCACGCCGCGTCCGACATCGCGGAGGGCATGCGGCGCGCGCCCCACGGCGGGATGACGAACTATTTCGAGGCGCAGTTCGCGGCCCTGCGTGGGGACAAGCGGAAGGCGCTCGCGCTGCTCGCAGCCTGCGTGGACCGGGACTTCTACGGCTACACGGATTTCGTCCGGCGGGACCCGGCGTTCGCCGCGATTTCCGCGGATCCGGACTTCGAGCGGGCGCTGCAGCGGCGGCAGGGGAAGTGAGGCGTGACCGTTCGCGGGCACGCACGCTTCACCACGGAGCCACGGAGACTCGGAGGACGCACGGAGAAGCGGCCGAGCGGCGAGAGTGAGCCGGATTCGAACCCCGCCCGGATCAGCTCCCCGGACTCCGGGCGCGGTTGAGTGCGGCCAGCTTGCCGAGGAGCTGCTCGTCCGTGAGTCCGGGCGTCCAGCTTGTGTCTCCGGTCGCGGCGGCGTAGGCGGCGAAGACGGCCTCATCGAGCTTCTTGTGGATCAGGTCCAGCCAGGCGGGACGTTCGTTGTAGAGGGCCGTCAGCGTCCGCTTCGCGACCTTGCGTCCGGCCTCGTCGTCCCGGGGCACGAGCCGCGCATGTTGCACGAGGCCGAGTCCCTCGGAGTCGGGCTTCCGGAGGAACCGTCCCCAGGGTCCCGCGGCCGACGCGAGAAACTCGAGGAGGTCCGGCTTCACCCACTCCGGCGGATGAAGCCAACGCGTCCTGTGAGTCTCCAGCTCCCGGGCGGCCGCGTCGATCGCGTCGAGCGCGGGATGCTTCGAGGGCTGTTTGGACGGCGGCCAGGGGAAGGGAAAAGTCTCGAAGCAGGAGGTCGGCGTGTAGCGCGTCCCGCTCTCCGCCTCGCGGACTTGCGTTGCCTGTGAACGAGACCACACTTCGTGGACCCGCGAGTGCAGGACGCCGAGGAAGTAGTCGTCCGAGCGGGCGAAAACGATGAGTTGGCAGTCGGGAAGCGTCGGCCCGCGAAGCCATACGAAAACTCGGTGCTTCGAGACGCGCGCCGTCGCGAGGAAGCGTGGGAGCGGGCGGAGCGCGGCGCGCATCGCGGGGCGCGCCTCCACGTGTTGCCACCACAGGTTGCGATAGCACTCGCGCCTGTTCTTCTCGCGTTCCGGTCTGACCGTCTTGACCAAGTACTCGAACGGCCGCTCGTACCCCGCGGCCTCCTCCTCCGTGCGCCCGACTCCGAAGTCGATGATCCACAGTTCGCGCGAGCGCCGCGTGACATCCAAACCGTTCACCCACGGCGTGAGCACATCGGAGTTCGGGAGGCCGTGCGCGTTGGGCTGCTCGAGCAGCTCCAGCGCCGTGGCCTCGTGGATTTCGAAGGCCCCGCCCTTCGTATCCCCCATGAAGGAGAGCCCGAGATTCTCCGGCAACGACGCCACGCGGGTCACGTCGACGTCCGCCGCGAGATTGGCGTAGATCTCCGGGGCCGCCGTCCCGTTCAGGGTCCTTTCCTTCTGGCCCCCGCCGTCGAAGCCCACCATGCTGATGTGCACGTTCGCCCCGTCGAGGATCCAGTCCCGGTCGCTCTCCGCGAAGAAGAGGTCGCCGGTCTCCTTGATCCGCCGCAGCACTTCGCGATTCGCGCCCCCCCGGATCCCCTGGGTGGCGAGAAGGCCGGCGCGCCGGCAGTCTCCGGCCGCGATCTGTGCGCGGGCCTTCTCGAACCAGTAGCAGCACAGGTCCGCCTCCGCGGGGACGCGCCCCTTCCAGGTCTCGAACAGCTTGTTCACGTAGCCGTCGCCGAGAGAGCTTCGCAGGAGTTTGCCGCCCAGGAAGGGCGGGTTCCCTACGATGAAGTCGGCCTTGGGCCACTCGGGCTCCCGGGGCCGCGCCGGGTCGGAGAGGTCCAGGATGGCGTCCCGGTTGTGAAAATTGCCCTCGAGCGGCAGGAGCACCGGGTCGCGCGCGCTCCCATAGCCGTTCGCGCGCATCCACTGGAGGTGGCCGATCCACACGGTCATCTGCGCGAGCTCGAAGCTATACGGGTTGATTTCGATGCCGTACAGTTGCGTCGGGCTCACATGCGGGAAGAAGTGGCCGACCTTGTGCTCCGCGGCCCACAGGAGGACGCGTTTTTCCAGATCCTTGAGAAGCTGGAGTGTAACGTAGAGAAAGTTCCCGGAGCCGCACGCCGGGTCCAGGACGCGGACGACGGCGAGCCGGGTGAGGAAGTTGTTCACCAGCAAGTGGGCCTGGGCGTCGAGTTTGACGTACATGCGCGGAGTCGTCTTCTTCGGGCCGTCGAGCTCGGCGCGCTTCCGCAACACGGCCTCGGTCTCGGCGCGGACCTCGGCCCACTCGCGTTCGAGCGGCTGCAACACCACGGGCGCGACGAGGCGCTCGATGTCCTCCCGGCTCGTGTAATGGGCGCCCAACTGGCTGCGCTTGTCGGGGTCGAGGCCGCGTTCGAAAAGGGTGCCGAGGATCGAGGGGTCCACGGCGCTCCAGTCGAGAAGCGCCGCTTGTCGGATGGACCCCAGCTCCGGCTCGGTCAGGGGCACGACCTCTTCATCGGTGAAGAGGTGTCCGTCGAAGTTTCGAAGCTCGTCGGCGCCGAAGAGCCCTCCGTGGGCCATCGCGCCAAAGAGGAGGCCGACCGCCTTGCGGAAGACTTCCGGCCGGCCCTTCGATTTCTCGACGACCCTCGTGAAGACCTGCTCCGGGAGCAAGCCGACGTCTTCAGCGAACATGCAGAAGATGAGGCGGTCCAGGAAGCGCGCGGCGACGAACGGGTCGGTCCCTCGGGCGCGCAGGCTGAGGGCGATCTGCGCGATCCGCTCGGCCGCCTCGGCTGTGATGGTCTGACTGGTCGTCCCCGGGCGCAGCTTTTCCGGGGCGTCGAAGACCGCGCGCAGGATCTCGAGTGCCCGCGGGCTGTCGAGGTTGTCGAGTCGCACTTCGTGCACGCAGGCGGGGGTGTTGACGAAATTGGTGTGGACCCGGATGCGGTCCATGTCGGAGACCACGAGGAGGGGAGGGTTGTCGAGCGCTTCCGGATACATGAGGAGCTGGTCGTAGGCGGCGTCCAGGTCCTTGCGCTTCCCCTTGTACTCCCAGGCGAAGTGCCCCTTCTTCCAGACGTCGGCCCAGCCGTCGCCGCCGCCGTGCTTGGCCGCGCCCTTGTCGAAGCAGAAGGATTCGCCGGTCTTGTCCGCCTCGACCGGGGTCTGGTGGTCGACCAAGCGGCAGAGGTCGAGGAAGTGTTCCTGGCAGGCCTGGCGCTCGCGCAGATCGGAGGCGGCCCACTTCTCGGCGAATTCGGCGGGGGTCACGGGGGGCCTCATGACGGGAGGGCCGTTGGGCGGCGCGCGCGGGGGAAAGCAGGAAGAGGTCGACCGACCTAGGCGTAGAGATCTACGATACTGGAACTCTCGCCATGATGCACGGAGAATTCGGCAGGGTTTGAATTCGGCAGGGTTCAAGCGGAGCGCTCCCCCGGGCGCGGCCGACCGCCTTGACTTCCGCTACCGGCCTTGCTACGATCCGAGTCCTACGCGGCGGGACCTCTTCTGCCTCCGGAGGGGGACGGCATGGACCAGTCAAACGAAATCCTCCTCGGCAAGCTCGCCCTCCAGCAAGGATACCTGACCCAGGCCCACCTGGACATCCTGCTGCGGGAGCAGGCGTCGGGCGGCGGGCGCACCCTCGCCGAGCTGCTCGTCGAACGACACTTCCTGACCCCGGAGGAGCTGCTCGCCCTGCAGCGGCTCCAGGCGACGAACCTGGCCCGCCCATCCGACTACTCTTCGAAGCCGCGCCTCGAGACGATGATCGGCGGCGAGGCGCTGCGTCGCGGCTGGATCACGCTCGACCAGCTCAACGACGCGATCCGCGTCCAGGGCCTGCTGGAAGCTCAGGGGGACGCGAAGCGCCTCGGGGAAATCCTGTATGCGCGCGGCTACCTCACCCGGAGCCAGGTCTTCGAACTGCTCCGTTCGCAAGGCAAACAGCTCGCCTCCTGTCCCGGCTGCGGATCGCAGTACAACCTCGCGGGCGTCGACCTCAGCCGCCCGCTCCTCTGCCCGAAGTGCCGTTCGCTGCTCCGCGAGGGAGCGCAAGGGGAAAGGCTCGACGCGTCCGGCAGCTTCATCGGTCGCGCCCCGCTGATCCTGCCGGCGTCGGACGCGGGCGCCGCGTCTCCCGAACCGCCGGCGCCCCCAGCGCCGCGCGGCGCGGAGCCGGACGCGCCCCTAGACCTTCCTGTCCTTCAGCCGCTCTTGCCGTCCCCGCCGCAGCTTCGACCGACGCCCCCGGTTGCGCCGGCCATCGACGCCGGTACGGCGCGGCGGACGCGACCCACCGTCCAGATTCAAATGCCGCCGACGGTCCCGGAGCCGACGGCGCCCCGCCCGACTCCTCGCACGTCGACCCGCCGCACGGAGGTCGGCCTCCATCGGCCGTCGAACGAGACGCGACGCCTCCCGCGCGCCGACGCCCCGCCGGAGGCCCCGCCTGCGCCGCCCGTCCGCAAGACCTCCAGACCCACGGCGCGACTCACGCGCCCGACCGAGGCGGCGGAGCCGCAGTATGTGGACTACCGGAGCCGTCGACGCGCGGGTCGGCCGGGCGTGCCGTGGACGACGGTCGCCGCTCTGGCCGGCGCGGCGGCGCTTCTGGTCGCCGCGCTGGTCATCTCGAGCTCCGGCAGCTCCGCCCGTCTGGAGCAGGCCGCGGCGGATGCGCGCGCCGCGGCGGCACGCACCGAGGCGCTCGACGCCGCATTCGCCTCCGTCGAGGCCGCTTCCCGAGCGCGCCCGCTCGACCTTTCCCGCTTCCTTGACGGCTGCCGGGGGTTCGCGGCGCGCGCCGGGGACTCGCCCCTCGGCGACCGGGCGCTCGCCCTCGCCGCCCGCCTGCGCCGGGACGCGGACGAGGCCAAAAAAAAGTTCGATGAGGCCGCCACCTCCGTGGGCGAACACAAATACGGCGAGGCCATGACGCGCCTCCTTGCCTTCCCCGCCCGGCTCGACGTCGAAGGCAAGCTGGCCTCCCGAATCCCGGACCTGCTGCGGCAGGTCCGGTCCGACGCGGAGATCGCCCTGGCCGCCCTTTCGCGGCAGGCCCGGCAGCTTGCGGCCGAAGGGAAGCTTGACGAGGGCATCGCCCTGCTCCAAACCGCCCGTCGCTGGGGGCTGCCCGACTTGCAAAAGACGGTCGACGCCGCGCTCGACGAGCTGAACGCCTGGCAGTCCGCCCGGACCGCCGACGCGGCGGAACTCGCGGCGCGGAAGCAGGCGCAGGGCGAGGCCGCAGCCGCTCGGAAAGTCGCGCGCCGCGACCATGTCGAGGCCGCCCGCAAGAGCCTCCTCGAAGCGCACGCAAAAAAAAGTCAGGAACTCCGGTCGCAGGCGGACCGCATCATCGAAGCGACCCGGAAGTCCCCGCTCACCCTCGACCTTTCCAAGGACCTCGTCCTCAAGGACACCCGCATCCTCCAGTACTCCGAGGACGGCGTGACCGTCGAATCCCAGAATCCCAAGGTCCGCATGCCGCTCGCCTGGGACATCCTCGACCCGAAGGTCGCCTACGACCTGCGGCGCTCCGCCTATCCCCCCGACGAGGCCGAGAGCCATTACCAGCTCGGCCGCTTCTGTACCCTCCGCGACCTCCTGGACGACGCCCAGCGCGAATTCGACCTCGCCGCCAAGCTCGACCCCGCCTACGCCGGCCGCCTCCCCGACCTCAAAAAGTTCCGCGAACGCAAGAACCTCTTCAAAGGCGACTGGCGCCGCGTCGGCACCAATTTCCTCCGCGTCGCCTACCCTTTCAACCGGCCGGAGGAGATCCAGGACTTCCGCTCGCGCGAGGGCACGACGGTGGACGCGAAGAACGGGCGGCTGCATCTCGGCGGACAGAAGTGGTTCTGGGCCTCGCCGAAGGAAGTCGCCTTCCTCGACGAGGTCACCGTGAACGCCTCCGGCTTCAAGGGCCAGGGCGCCTCCCCCCTGTTCGGCGTGTTCTTCACCAAGGACGGCGAGCTGGAGACGGGCTTCGTCGTCCGGGTGGACCCCGAAGGGCGGGGGTTCTCCGTCGAGAAATGGACACAGCGGGAGGGGGAAGAGCTGCTCCCGTCCACCCCGCTACCGGCCGGGCCGATCACGCTGCGGTTCGCCAGCCTGAAGTTCGAGGTGCTTGCGGGAGGCAAGACCGTTTGGAAGGGGGACGAGCATCGGTTCAGCGAAGTGATGATCCTGGTGGGCGGGATGCGCGAGGAAGCGGGGCAGGGCTCGGTGAGCATCGACCAACTTTCGATGGAGGGGAAGGTCGGCCAGGACTGGATCCGAAAGACGTTTTCCGAGGCGGAGACGCTGGCGTTGCGCGAGCTGGAGGAGGACCTCAGGCCCGGCGGCCGAGTGCGGCGCCGGAAGGACGCCGACGCCGACGCCGACGCGCCGCTGTCGATCGAGGAGGACGGGCTGAAGGGGCTCTCCCCCCGCGCCCGTGAGGCCTACCAGCGGGTGAAGGCCGGGATCAGCCGCGGCGAGATCGAAGACCCGGAGGAGCTCTTCCTCGGCCTCGGCCGGCTTCTCGCCGAGGCGCCGGGTTTCGCCGGGGGCTACTTCTTCCGCGGGCTCCTCGGGTATCGGTACATGGGGGAGACGGCCGCGGGGCTCTCGGACATGACGAAGGCGCTCGAGCTCGCCCCCGACTTCCACGAGGCGCGGATCCTGCTGGCGCGCCTCTACCTGCACCGTGGCGACCTGGACGCGGCGCGTGAGCAGATCCGAATGGCGTTGGAGACCGCGCCGGACTACCCCGAGGCGTACGCGGCGCGCGGCAGCCTCGCCTTTCGGAGGCACGCCTACGACGACGCCATCGCCGACCTTGAGCTCGCGGTCGAGCTGGAGCCCTCCGACCTCGAGACGCGCCAGAGCCTGCGCAACGCCCGGCACGTGAAGCGCGGTCCGCTCTGGACCAAGACGCACGCGAAGGAAAGTCCTCACTACCTCGTCCGCAGCGACATCAGCGCGGCCAAGGCCGCGCAATTCGCGGAGAGCCTCGAGGCCGTCGCCGCGTACTACGCCGAGACGTTCCACGTGAGCTTGCCCACCTCGCCGAAGGGGGACGTGCTCGTGTTCGAGACGAAGGAAGGCTACCAGACCTACGCGGAGCTGAGCACCGACAATCGCGCGGAGTTTACGCTCGGCTATTACCACCCCGAGTACCGGCAGCTCATGCTCTTCGAAGACAAGGGGGACGCCTCGGGCGCGGACACGATGCACGTGCTCTATCACGAGGGTTTCCACCAGTTCTTCGAACCGCTTCTGCCCGAGGCGCCGTTCTGGCTCAACGAAGGGCTCGCGGAGTACTTTGGGGCCTCGGAAGTGAAGGGCGGCAAGGTGGTGAAGACCGCGAGGGTGCTCGAGGGCCGTCTTCGCGGTCTGCAGTACTACCTGCGCGCGGGACAGCCGATCTTGCCCTTCAAGCGGATCCTGCTGGAGACGCCGGCGGAGTTCTACGGGGGGCCGCCGCAGCTCGTGAGCTTCCGCTACGCGCAAGCGTGGGCGATGATCCACTTTTTCATGAGCGGACGGGAGCCGGTGCTGAAGGAGACGCTCCAGGACTACATCAAGGACCTGCGGGAGGGCATGACGAACCGGAGCGCCTTCAAGAAGACCTGGGCCAAGGTGGACCTCGCGGCGGCGGAGAAGGCTTTCGTGCGGTATGCGCTGGACTTGAAATAGGCCGCCCCCTCCGTCCGCCCGCGATTCCGTCCTGCTGCCGGTCCGCCTTTCCCCGCGACGCGTTTACCCTTGACTTGCGCCCCAGGCCCTGCCATAAAGAGGGTTTTCCATCGACCGTCCCGGCGGAGGGGGGTCTCCCCCCGCCCCCGTGCCGGCCGCCGCCGTCGACCGTCCGCGCCGTCCCCCCCGCATTCCGGTCTTGGGAGCTTTGAGCCGAGCGCATGGGTAGCTTCGTCAACTCCTCGATGCTCTGGTTCGCGCTCGCGGGCGCGATCCCGATCATCATCCATCTCCTCAACCGCCAGAAGTACCGACGCATCAAGTGGGCTGCGATGGAGTTCCTGCTCCGCGCGGTCCAGAAGACCCGGCGGCGGCTCCAGCTTGAAAACCTGCTCCTGCTGGCGCTCCGCGTGGGCATCCTGGTCCTCCTCGCGGCCGCGCTCGCCCAGCCGGTCCTGAAGCAGACCGCCCTCTCCGCGCTCATCGCCCGCGACACGCACTTCGTCCTCGTCCTCGACAACTCCTACAGCATGGGCTACCAGAAGTCCGGACAGCGCACGCCGTTCGACCGCGCCAAGTCCGCGGCCGGTGCCATCCTCAACCAGATCGACATCGCCAAGGGGGACAAGGTCTCCCTCGTCCTCCTCTCGGACGCCCCGACGCTGCTCATGGCCGACCCCTCCGTCCAGGTCGACCTCGCGAAGAAGCGGATCGCGGAGCTGGCCCTCTCCGACCGCGGCACCCGCGTGACGCAGGTCTTCCCCGTGCTGTCCGAGCTCCTCGAAAAGTCCACGCTCACGCGCAGGAAGGTCGTCCTCCTCACCGACCTCGCACGGATCGGCTGGACGGTGGAGGAGCAGGAGAAACAGGCGCTGCGCGACGCGCTCACGAAGATCGCCTCCCTCCCGGACACGACCTTCCACGTCGTGGACGTCGGCTCCGGGGACCGGCGCAACCTCGCGGTGAAGTCCATCTCCACGCCCGCGAAGATCATCGGCACCGACACGTCGATCGAGTTCGCCGCCGAGATCCACAATTTCGGCGAGGAGGAGGCGGCGACCTCCGTGACGTTCTTCGTGGACAACGCCAAGCAGGAGACCGCGCCCATTTCGGTCCCGCCCGGGCAGGCCCGCCCGGCCCCGTTCAGCTTCAAGTTCCACGAGGCGGGCCCGCACGTCGTCACCGCGGAGCTGGACCCCGATGCGCTGCCCGCCGACAACCGCCGCTCGCTCGCGGTCGACGCCCACGTGACCCTCCGCGTCCTCCTCGTGGACGGCGAGCCGAGCCCGGACAACGAACGCTACCAGGACGAGGCCATCTTCGTCCGCCTCGCGCTGAACCCCACGACCGACACGGATGCGCTCGAACGCGCGTCGATCTTCGCGGTCGACACGGTGACCCCGATCTCGTTCCCGTCCACCCCGGTCAAGAACTTCGACCTGGTGATCCTCACCAACCTGGAGATGATCTACGAGGACAAGCTCGCGGAGCTGGAGACTTACGTGAAGTCGGGCGGCGGGCTGCTCGTTTTCCTCGGCGACCGGGTCTCGAAGAGCGGGTACAACGAGCTGCTCTGGAAGAAGGGGGAGGGCCTGCTGCCGGCGGAGCTGGGGGACCCCAGCGGAGACAAGACGCACGGGCACGCGGTCCGGCTGGAGAAGCCGACCCTCAACCACCCGGCGCTTTCGTTCTTCACCGACGCCCGGGCCCGCCCCTTGCTGGCGAACCTGCCGGTCTACGAGTACTACGCGACCACGCCGGACGAGACGCGACCCGAGGTGAAGGTGCTGGCCCGCTACACGGACAGCGCGGGGAGTCCGGCCCTGATCGAGAGGCGCTTCGGCCGCGGCAAGGTCATTCTGTGCACGACCACGGCCGACTACGAGTGGACCGACATGATCAAGGAGCAGGGCTACGTGATCCTGGTCGACCAGCTCGCGCAGTACCTGTCCTCCCAGCCCCAGACCTTCAAGAACGTGCAGGTCGGCGAGGCGCTGGAGCATTTCCTGCACTTGAACGAATATGCGCGGATCTTCAACCTCACGACGCCGCGCCGCGGCGTCACGGCCCTGCTCCCGGCGCAGGTGGGAGAAGGCTTCTACCTCTCCTACAAGGGCACGGAGGACGCGGGCGTCTACGTGCTGGAAAAGCCGGGGGACGAAGGGGCGAAGACCGAGCTGATCTCCTATTTCACGGTGAACGTGGACCCGGGGGAAGGAGACCTCGCGCCGATCAACGAGGAAGAGCTGCGGCAGCGGTTCCCGGAGCTGAAGTTCCAGCTCCAGCGCGACCAGACCGGCCAGCCCGGAGAGGCGCTGGAGGTGAAGTCGCCGCCGAGCCGGATGTGGAAGTATCTGGCGTACTTGGTGGTGGCGTTCGCGGTGGCCGAGATGATCCTCGCGATGCACTTTGGAAGAAAAAAATAGGAGGGGCAGTGAGGAGGGAGACGGCGAGCGAAAGAGGCGAAGTCACTAAGACCACAAAGGCGCTTTTCGGCCGAGCCAAACTCGCCCCCCTCAGTGACGGTCCTTCGTGGTCTTCGTGCCTTGGTGGCTTGGTGGTTTCGTCGTCCGTTTGGGTTTCGGGCCTTCGCCCGAGTTGGAATTTGCTATTTGAAATGCGAGGATTACGCGATCCACACTTTCGGTAGTCCTCTTCGACCAGGGAAGCCCCAGACCCGGCAAGCAGCGCATCGCGCACCCCTCTTGCTCTCTCTCGTCGACCTCTTTCTAGCGGTGAGCCTCTCGTGAGCACTCTCCTCGACCGCCTCCTCGGCCTCGAGCACGTCCAGTTCGGCGACGGGTCCGATTGGGGGATCCGCTGGGCGAGCCTGCCCGAGTACTGGGTCCTCTTCCTGGTCCTCCTGCCCGCCGTCATCTTCGGTACCCTCTTCGTCTACAAGCGCGAGGCCCGTTCCGTCAGCCGCGGCATGAAGACCTTCCTGGGCCTCTTGCGCATGGCGCTCCTCCTGCTCCTGCTGGCGATCCTTTTCCAGCCGGTCCTCTACGTGGACACGGCGGTCACCAAGGAAACCGCGCTCCTCGTCCTCGTCGACGATTCCCTGTCGATGACCTTCAAGGACCGGCTCACCGACAAGGAGGCCCGCAAGAAGCTCGCGCGCGTGGTCGGCCTCGGCTCGCCGACCGGGGAGGTCACCGAGGAGGACGAGCGAAAGATCGACGACATGACCCGGATCGAACTGGTCAATCTCGCCCTCACCAACGCCCGCCTCGGCGTCCTGGACAAGCTCGCGAAGAGACACTACACGCTCAAGCTCTTCGCCTTCTCGTCCGCCCTCGCCAACGACCCGCCGCTCGGCCGGATGGAAGCCAAGGGCCAGACCACCGCGCTCGGAGACGCCATCCTCGAGGCGATGAACCAGACCAAGGGCCAGATCATCCTCGGCCTGGTCGTGATTTCCGACGGCCGCTCCAACGCGGGGATCGACCCCAACAACGTGGCCCAGGTCCTCTCCGAGCGGGACCTTACCATCCCGCTCTTCACCATCGGCGTGGGGAATCCCAGCGAACCGAAGGACATCGTCCTGTCCCGCCTCGAGGCGCCGGAGGTCGCCCTGGCCAAGGACTACGTGAACTTCTCCTTCACGCTCCAAAGCCAGGGCTACGAAGGGGAGACCGTCCCCGTCGTCCTCAAGACCCAGGAGGGCCAGGATCCGCCGGTCGAGGTCGCGCAAGACCGCATCCCGCTGCTCGGCAAGGGCCGCGAGCAGCCGTTCACCCTCCGGTTCAAGCCCGAGAAGCCCGGGGAGTTCGTCTGCACCGTCGAAGTGCCCGTGCAAGACGGAGAGCTGATTCGCGAAAACAACACGCTCACCCACCGGCTCGTCGTCGCGCCGTCGACCATCAAGGTCCTCTACATCGACGGCTACCCGCGGTGGGAGTACCGGTTCCTCAAGAACGCGATGCTCCGCGACCACAGCCTCGAAGTGCAGTGTCTGCTGCAGAGCTCCGACACGGAGTTTCCGCAGGAGGCCTCGCAGGGGCTCACGCCGCTTTCCGAATTCCCCGCGGAGAAGCGGGACCTCTTCAAATACGACGTTATCCTCTGGGGGGACGTCGACCCCAACGGGGAGTTCCTGCCCGGAAATCGCACGGAAAAACTCTTCGACGGCATCGTCTCCTTCGTCGAAGAAATCGGCGGCGGCTTCGCGATGGTCGCGGGTTCGCGCTTCGCCCCGCGCGCGTACCGGAACACGCCGCTGGCGAAGCTCCTGCCGGTCGTGCTCGAGGATTCCGACCAGGAGTCGCTCGAGCTGTCCGGCCCGCGCACGGAGTCCTTCCACCCACGGCTCACGCCGGCGGGGCGGGAACATCCGGTGATGCGGCTCGACGCCGACCCAACGCTCAGCGCGACGCTCTGGGAGGACCCCTCGGGTCGCGGGGAAGGCCTGCCGGGCTTCTTCTGGTACTACCCGGTGAAGCGCGCCAAGCCGGGCGCGACCGTCCTCGCGACCCACCCGACCGCGGCGAACGCGGGGGGCAATCGCGTGCTCGCGTCGCTGCAGCCGTACGGGCGCGGCCGGTGCCTTTTCGTCGGGACGGATGAGACCTGGCGGTTCCGCTTCGTCCGAGGGGACAAGTACTTCTATACCTTCTGGGGGGAGGCGATCCGCTATTTGCGAGGCGGGCGCCTCTTCGGCTCGAAGAGGTTCGAGATCAAGACCGACAAGTCCCAATACGGCCTGGCCGATCGGGTGCGCATCCTCGCCCGCGCGTACGACGCGGACTTCACCCCCATCGAGGAGCCCGTCTACGCGGTCTCGGTCGAGACGCCGTCGAACCAGCGGCAGGAAGTGGAGTTGAAGGCGGTCCCGAAAAAGCCGGGTCACTACGAGGGTTCGCTCAAGCCGCTGGAAACGGGGACCTACAAGCTCTGGATCGGGCCGGAAGGGCTCGCCGGCGAGAAGGAGCGGGCCTTCGCGGCCTTCGCGGTCGCGATCCCGATGCGCGAATACGAGGACCCGACCCTCGACCGCACGACGCTGGAATCGCTCGCACAGCAGACCGACGGGAAATTCCTGCCGCTGCACGACCTGGACCAGCTCCCGCAGGCGGTGAAGTCGCGCGGGGAATCCATCTCGGTCATCACCCGGGAAGACGACCTCTGGGATTCGCCGCTGGCCTTCCTCCTCGTGATGCTGCTCGTGACGGCCGAGTGGGTGCTGCGGAAAGTGTCCAGAATGTTGTAGGATTGCTGATTGGCGATTGGCGATTGCTGATTGACGGACGACCGCGGGTCCGGGGACGAACCGCGACCGAGCGCAATCAGCCGATCCGCAACACTCGCCGACCGTTCTCCGCCAATAGCCAATCAGCAGGCGCAAGGTGTCTTTCCCCCTGACTGGTGTTTTCGTGCGTAATCAGCAATCAGCAATCGGCAATCGGCAATCCCTCCCTTGGGCGGCGTCGGCTTTCGGGGCGCTCCTCGTCCTCCTCGCCGCCGCCCGGCCCGGGGCCGCCGAGGAGTATCCGCTCTCCAGCGCCCACGTCGCGGAGAACGACGCCGCCTCGGAGTGCATCAAGGGCGCGCGCCGGCATCTGGCCGAGGGGCGGCTCGAACGCGCCGTCGAGGGGTTCCAGCAGGCCCTCGACCAATACCCTGACTTCGTCTTCCCGGTCGGCGACGGCCTGTACATCAGCGTCCGCGAGTACTGCAAGAAGGCCCTGCGCGACCTGCCCGTCGAGGGCAAGGAGCTGTACCTCCGGCTCTACGAAGCCTCGGTGCGCACGCTCTGCCGATCGGCGTGCGCCGCGCGCGACCTCGCGGCGCTTCGCGCCCTGTCCGAGCGGTACCCGATCTCGCCGTCGGCCTTTCGGGCCTCGGCGCGGCTCGGCCTGTTGCTCCTGGAGCGCGGCCAGGTCGCCGGCGCGATCGCCGCGCTCGAGCGGGCGCGCGCCGCGCTCCCGGCCGACGAGTCCCTCCGCCTGTCGGCACCGCTCGGGCACGCGTACGCGCGCGCCGGGCGACGCGACGACCTCCTCGACCTCATCCGGGAGGCGCGCGCCCAGGAGCCCGCGCCGGAGCTCCTCCAGGGGGACAGGACCGTCCCCCTCGTCCTCGTCCTTCAGCAGCTCTTCGACCGCCTGCCCGAGGCCGTGAAACCGGCGGCGGCCGCCGCCCCGCCTCGCCAGGCCCAGGACCGGTGGCCGACCTATGGCGGCTCGAACGCGCGCTCCCGCCTCATGCAAGGGGGCCTCGAGCTCCTTCCCCGCGTGTGGAGCTACGGCCTTCCCGTCGGCTCGACCCCGCGCGGCCAGGCGCAGCGCTTCCCGACCCTCCGACCCGACGAAGAGGACGTCCTCCCCCCTTATTTCCCGGTCATCGCCGACGGCGTCGTCTACGTCCACAACGAGTCCGTGATGTACGCCCTCGACCTGCAGTCGACGCGAGCGGAGTTGCTTTGGAAATTCGACACCGGCCAGGCGGCCGAGGACGTCCTCTATGAGCGAAATGCGCTGCATACTACGACGATCGCAGGCGGGCGGGTCTTCGCCAACCTCGTCACGAGCCACGAAAACAAGGAGCGCCAGCTCGACTGGCTGGACGTCAAATATCCCTTCCCCCTCCGGGCCCTCTTCGCGTTCGATACGACCACCGGCAAGATCCTCTGGCGGATCGGCGGCCTCCGGGACAGCGCCGAGTTCACCCAGCGCGCGAGCTTCGCGCTCGCCCCCGCCGTCGAGGGGGACCAGGTGTACGCGGGCGCGATCTTCTACCGGGAGCCGACCGACCCGATCGGCCACTACGTCTGCTGCATGGAGGCCGCCACGGGCCGCCTGCTCTGGCGGACCGAGGTGTCGAACGGGTTCGGGGAGATGAATCTCTTCAACAACCCGACCCGAGAGTCGGTGGGCTCGTCGGTCACCCTCCTCGGTGACGCCCTCTACTACTGCACCAACCTGGGGGTCATCGCCTGCCTCGACCGCGAAACCGGCGCCCGGCGCTGGGTCCGCAGGTACGCCCAGTTCAAGATCGCGCCGGTCCGGGACATCTACCCGGAAACGGCCCATCGGGCCTCCTGGGCCAACAATCCGATCCTCGCCGTGCCCGGCTACCTGTTCGTGACGCCGACCGATTCGCCGTTCCTCTACTGCCTGGACCCGGAAACGGGCGACGAGCGGTGGAGCTGGCCGCCGCGCGAGAGCGCGGAAACGATGGGGCGCATGACCTATCTCGCGGGCGTCCATGCCGAGTGCGTCTACGTCACCGGCGACACGACCTACGCGCTCCGGTATGCCAAGGGCGGGGAGACGAAGTGGGTTTGGCGGGCGCCGCGCGACCCGAAGGTCGAGGGACGGGCCCCGGTCGCGGCCGGCGCGCTCACGCCCGACGCGCTCTACCTGCCCTGTCGCACGAAGCTCCACAAGCTGGACCCCGTTACGGGCAGGGCGCAAGCCTGCCTCTGGCTGAACCCCGCCGAGGATCCGGGCAACCTGCTCTTCTCGAACGGCGTCCTGCTCACCGGCTCCCTCTCGGCGGTCTCCGCTTTCTTCAGCCTGGAGCGACTCGAACGCGAACTGGCGGAAGAGCTGGCCCGCAACCCGGACGACCCGTTCCTCCGCGCCCGCGCCGCCGCGGGCCTGGCGAAGAGCCACGCCTACGACAAGGCCGCGGAGCAGTGGGCCCGGGTCCTGGAGCTCGCGAAGGGCAGGGCGGGTCAGGAAATGCAGGAGCTGGCCCTGCGCGCGCGCCGCTCGCTGTTCCGCCTCTACCTGGAGCTGGGACGCGCCCGCTGGGAAGAGGGGAAGCAGGAGGAGGGGCTGGCCGCCTTCCAGTCGGCCCGCGCCTGGTCCCCGGACGCCCGGGGGACGCTCGAGGCCCTCTTCGCCGCCTACGACGCGCTCCGCGAGGCCGGCCGCTCGCGCGAGGCGCTGGGGCTCATGGCCCTCGTCCTGCGGGAGCTGCCCGAGGAGGGCTACGGCCGGGGCACCGCCCGCGAGGCCGCGAAAACCGAAATCGACCGCCTGCTCGCGCAGGTGGGGCGCGAGCCGTTCGCGGACCAGGAGGCCGCCGCGGAGCGGCTGCTGCGGAGCGGCCCGGGACGGGAGCCCGCCGAGGCCGCCTGCCTGGAGCTGCTCCGCCTTTACCCGAACAGCCTCGCCGCCGAAACGGCCGCGCTTACCCTGGCGCGCGAGTACCGGCGCCAAAAGCGGACCGACGAGGCGATCGAAAGGCTGCGCGCCTACCTGAAGGACTTCCCGCGCTCCGCACAGGCGCCGACCGCGTACGCGCTCCTCATCGAGCTCTACGAGGAGCGCGGCATGCACACCTCGGCCCGCGGACTGCTCGCGCAGCTCGCACGCCGCTTCCCCACGGCGACCCTGCCCCTGGACGGCGCGAACGTTCCCGTGAAAACCTGGGTCGAACGACGCCAGGCGGGTCCCGCGTACACGGGCGGAGGAAAAGGGGTCCCCACGGCCGACCTCGAGCCGCCGCTCGTCCAGGCCTGGCAGGACGTCGAGGCCCAGGGCGTCGAGCTCAAGCTCTTTCCGGTCGACGGCGCCGTGCTTTCCCCGGCCGGCGAGCCGCTCGTCTTCCTCGGCGCCGGGGAGCTCCTCCAGGCCGTGGAGGCCCGGACCGGCCGGCTCGTGTGGAAGCGGGCCGTGGAGGGAAACGCGCGCCGCGTCCAGCTCCACGACCGCATCCTCGTCGTCCTCGGCCGCTTTTCCGTCACCGGCGTCGAGGCCGACACCGGCACCGAGCTGTGGCGGAGCGAGGTCGAGGACTATGTCACCGACATGACCCTTTCGCGCGGCACCTGCTTCCTTTCCGCCATCCAGCGCAGCGTGCAGGGGGAGTCGAAGGTGCTCGCGATCGACGCCGGCCAGGGGCGCAAAGTGTGGGAATACATGGTCGGGAGCCAACTCACCGAGCTTTTCTTTTTCGACGAGTTCGTGGCCATCCCCGTCCTGTCGAACCGCGAGGTGCTCGTGCTCGAACGGGAGACGGGGCGCCTGCAGCAGTCGATCCCCCTGAGCCAGCGGACCACGAAGGTCTTTCCGCTCGAGCCGGACAAGCTGGGCGTGAACGGAGGGAACCAGCTCGCCGCCTACGAGTTGTCCACGGGCAAGCTCCTGTGGCGGTCGCCGGTCGGCTCCCTCGGACCGGAGTCGATCTCGTCGCGCGGCTCGGACGTGGCCTACTTCTCGACGAGCGATCGGGAGCTGGTCCTCGTGGACGGGGAGACGGGCAAGGCCGGCGCCCGGCAAGCGATCCCCGAGCTGCGTGCGCTCTCGCTGCTGCTTTCCGGGGACCGGGAGCACTTCGTCGTTTATCGCACGCAGGCCAATCGCAAGAACACCTTGGTGGTCGGCGCGTACTCCGCGAAGGACGGCGGCTCCCTGTGGACGACCCCGACCCCCGAGGCCCTGCTTCGGGCGTACCAGGAGCCGATCCTGACGCCGCGGTTCTTCCTGCTCCTGTCGTCGCTTTTCGATACCCGGCAGAACCTGCACTCGCCGCGGGTGCTGGTCCTGGACCGCGAGAGCGGTGCGATCGCGCAGACGCTCGCCCCGGCCATCCAGGGCTCCAGCTCCCCGCACGTGGCCGTGCAAGGGGACGTGGTCCTGATCGCCGTCGGCAACACGGTCGTCGCCTTCCGGAAACCCTGAGTACCGCCCCACAGCATGGGGTGACCCATTTCCTCGGCGATTTCGGCCGCCTGCTTCCCCCCTTCGCGCTGCGGCGCTTCGGGGCGCAGGCCGTTGCGCTCGCTCGACGTAGTTCTCCGTTACTACGCCTCGCTCGCGCGCCTCGCGGGCGGCCGAACTTGCCTCCGGCTACTGGTCACCGACTTCCGTGGAGCGGTACGGACGCGGCGCGAAACCCCGGCGCGGAAGAACCGTGGAATTCCGGCGGCCGGCCGGTCTATAATAGATGGGCCCCGCCGCCCAACCGAACCGCGAGCGTGAGCGAGCGGTCCCGCGGCGTGTGCACGCGACGCCAAGTTCAGTCTCGCCCCAGTCGTTTGCCCCCGAGCCGACCCGCGACAGTGTGGACTCTTGTCACCGAACGTCTTTCCGTCGCGGAGGAGCCTTCGGCCCGCCGTCGCTCGCCTGGCCTGTCGCCCGAAGCGCGGACCGAGTTGCGAGTGGCCGAGTTTTTGTTTGCGGCTCGCCGCGCCGGCTTCGCGCCGTGCGCGGTCCCCGTCGCCATGCTCTCGGAGAGTGCCAGGACCATGCGAGTTCACCACCGACCCGAGTTCACCCCCGCCGTCCCCGCGCCGCCCGTGGCCGCGGGCCGTGCGTTGCGAGCAGTGTTCGGCCTGGCGCTCGGCCTGGGCGTGCTCGTGAGCGGCGGGTTCGCGGTGCTGGCCGACGACGGCGTGGACGGCCGGGTCGGTCCCTCGGAGGAGAGCAAGGCGGCCGTCGAACGCGGGCTGGCCTACCTCGCGCGGGTGCAGAATCGCGACGGGTCCTGGTCGTGCCCCGTGGGGTACAAGCTGAACGAAGACTACGTGGGCGGGAAGGAGCAGCCGCACGTGGGCGTTACGGCGCTGGCGTGCATTGCGTTGCTGGCGCAGGGGAACACGCCCGACCGCGGCCGCTACGGGGAGAACGTGGCGCGCGGGCTGGACTATCTGCTGGCGTGTTCGCGCGGGCGGGGGGACGGCTACATCACGGCCTTCGGCACGCGCATGTACGAGCACGCCTTCTGCACGCTCTTCCTGGCCGAGACCTATGGCATGAGTCCGAGGCCGGACGTGCGGGAGGCGCTCAAGCGGTCGGTGGGGCTCATCATCCGGAGCCAGAACCCGGAGGGGGGCTGGCGTTACCAGCCCTTTGCGCGGGACGCGGACCTTTCGATCACCGTCTCGACCCTGCAGGCCCTGCGCGCGGCGCGCAACGCCGGCCTGTCGGTGCCGAAGGACGTGATCACGAGCGCGATGCGGTACGTGAAGCGGTGCGGCACGAACACGGACGGGAGCTTCAGCTACCAGGCCCTGGCGTCCCACCAGACGCGCACTTCGTTTCCGCTCACCGCCGCGGGCGTGACCTCGCTCTTCAGCGCGGGCGAATACGACGCCATCGAGGCGCGGCGCGGGTTGGAGTACCTGCGCAAGAGCATGGGGACGATGCACATGGGCTCGTATCACTATTACTACGGCCACTACTATGCCGCCCAGGCGATTTACCAGGGCGGCCCGCGCTACTGGAACGACTACTATCCACGCGTCCGCGACGAGATCGTGCGCGAACAGGCCCGGCTCGGCGACCACTGGAACGACTGCGTCGGCCCGAACTACGCGACGGCGATGGCCTGCATCATCCTCCAGGTGCCGAACGAGTACCTGCCGATCTTCCAGCGGTGAGGGCCCGCGCAAGCATCACCGCGCAGGCTCAGTCCTCACGCCGCCGGGCATCACCTCCTTGACGCGAATTGCGAGATTTGTTACTTATCGCCCAGCGCCTGCACCTCGCCTGCCCCTTCGCGCCTCTCCGAGCGGCCCGAGATCCAACCCCCATTGGAAGGAGAAATCCAGATGCGAGCTTGGTGTGCCTGCGCTGCCCTCCTGTTCCTCGCGTCCGGCTTCGCCCGCGCGGAGGACGCCGCCCCCTCGGCCGCGGCCACGGCCGGCCCGGCCCGCGTCCGCGTCGGCGCCTACATCGTGAACATCGGCAAGCTCGACATCGCCACGGGGAGCTACACGGTCGACTGCTATCTGACCTTCGAGGCGGAGAAGGGCAACCTGCCCGAGGGATTCGATTTTGAGTTCGTCAACGGGCGCGGCTCGATCGACAAGCTCAGCTCGGAGCCGACCAAGGCTTCGTATCGGGTGCTTGCGAACTTGTACACCCAGGTGGACCTCCACAAGTATCCGCTGGACGAGCACCGGCTCCCCATCCAGCTCGAGGACAAGCGCAAGGGCTCCAAGGAGCTTGTCTTCGTGCCCAATGACAAGGACGCCGGGATCGACCCCGAGATCACCCTGATCGGCTGGCAACTCTCGGAGTGGAGCCACAAGGCGCGTGTGCATTCGTATGGCGCGGGAGAGGACTACAGCCAGTACTGCATGTCCGTCGGCCTCCAGCGTCTCAAGCTCTCGGCCACGATCAAGCTCCTGACCCCCTTGATCTGCTTCCTCATCGTGAGCTTCATCTCGCTGGTCATCTCGACCGAGAAGGCGGGCGACCGGTGCGCGATCAACACCGGCATGACCATCGCCAGCGTCATGTACCACGTCGCCATGATCAACTCCCTGCCGCCGCTCGGCTACCTCACGCTGGGGGACCGGCTGGCCATGGCGACCTACGCGACGATCGGCGTCAACCTCGCGATGTCGGTCCGCATCCTCCGGCAGATCGGTCTCAAAAACACCGAAACCGCCGTGAAGTTCGCCCGACACAACAGAATGACCGCTCCGATCGCCGGTGTCATTGCGTTCGGACTGGCCTTGCTGCCGCTCCTCTGGGAATGAGCGGCCGAGCGTCCCTCGGGACCGCCGCGCACGGCCCGGGGAACCCTCCTCGGCGCCGCCCCCGCGGGGCGCAGCGAGCCCTGGTGGTGCGCGTTCGGCCGTCCGCTACGGCATGGGCACTTCGCGTGTGCTTCAACTGCCGGTGACGATTCTGGGCATGGTTCGAACGTGGGTTAGCGCCCGCGCAAGAATTACTTTCCATTTTCGTGGATCGACCGATGCCTGGGGGCGCGGGCCTCCGGCCCGCGCAGCGCGGCCCAGAGGGCCGCGCCCCCAGGAGCCTCGAGGTCCGAATCTGCGCGGTCATTTTTGCGCGGGCGCTTACAGCCTGCCGTCGGCTGCCCGCCGCGGGGGGCTAACCGCCCACGCCGATGGTCAACGCGGGTGCAAGGCTCTTCGCGTCTCCCGATTGCAGCGCGAGGATCTGCGAGAGCACCATGAACGTCGATTTCGAGGTCAGATCGGCGTCGTCGATGAAGAAGGTCCGGCCGCGATAGGAGACTCCGACGGCGGCGGAGCCGCCGGCCCCCGACTTGACGTGGAAGAGGTTGTTCATCACGTTGTTCCAGTCGAAGGGCTTGCCCTCCTTGTCGAGGGTTCGGGTCACGACCCCATCGGCCTCGTGGGCTTCGGGCACTTCGATGCCGTGTCCCAGGAAGAAGAGGACGCCCATGAGGCTGCGCGTCCCGATCAGGATCTTGTCGGGGTCCCGGCGGGCGCCGATGTCCGTGGTGAGAAGGTAGGACTTCCCGCCCTCGCGCAGCCCGAGGAGCTTGCGAACCGAGTTGACCTCCGGATCTTCCAATGCCTCGGGCTGGATGCCGAGGCAGAGCTGCAGTTCCTTGTCGGGTCCCATCGTGCCTGCGAGGAACACCTTGTCCTGCCGCTGGAGGGAGCGCAGGGTCTGCGCGAGCGTGAGGAAGCTCTCGTACTGCGGGGCGAGGTCCGGCGTGGGACCGGAGGCCGAGGGGGCGTTCATCACGTCGTTCATCCGATACACGAGCAGGCGAAGCAGCCGCTCCATGCTCCAGCCCGAATGGTACAGGAGGAGGAGCGTCCTGCCGGGGATCGGCGTGAGCACCTGCTTGACGAAGCTTTCGCCTCGGAGGGGCTGGTAGGTTACGGTCGGCTTCTCGTCCATGCCGAGTTCCAGGTTGGGAGTGACCGTCCTCAGGTCCAGCTCCGTCGACGCCCCCACCTTTTGCAGGCTGAAGGGAGACGTGAGTTTGCTCGTAAGGCTGTACGAGGTGGTGACGCTCGTCGTCTCGAGGAAGGTGGGGTTGTCCCGGTAGCGGAGGCGCACGATATTCAGCAGGAGCTGCTGGTCCGACGTGAATTGCAGGGCCTTGTTGTAGTTGACCCCTGCGCTGCGCACCGCAGCGGGTCCCATCTGGTTGCAGGAGACCCCGACCAGGGGAAGCACCAACATGAACAGGAGCGCTCGATATTGTCTGCCCACGACACTGCCTCCGTTGGGAAAAGGGCAGAGCCTGCCCGGGCCTCGCTGAGCGGCCGTGGAGACTCGCCGTCGGACCTTTGGGTGACTCGGACACCGCACCCGATCGCGCGGTGCGGGTGCGCGGAGCGCCCCCCGGGCCGGACCGCGCGGCGGGAGTCTACCCCGGGGGAGGCTCGATAACAAGCGGAATCGCTCCAAGGAGGCTCCCCGCCCTTCCAGGTGCGGCAGACGCGAGCACGCCCACAGGTCGAAGCAGCGTCTCCGGCCGTAGCGAACCTGGAGGGGCGGAGGCTACGGCCGCACGTCCCCTCGGCTCCCCGGCCCCTTCCCCACCGTCGGCGCCGCCGGCGTCTTGCCCAGGCCCCCCAGCTTGGCCCGCAGACGCTCCACCTGCTGCCGGACCTGTTCGTCTTTCGAGCAGAGCCGCTCCACGCGGCGACACGCATGCAGCACGGTCGTGTGGCTCTTGCCCCCGAACCTCCGCCCGACCGACTCGAGGCTGGACGAGGTCAGGGTGCGCGCGAGGTAGAGGCAGATCTGCCGCGGCAGCACCGCCCCCGGCCTTCGATCCTGCGACCGGAGTTCCTCGCCGGACATTTTGAAGAACGCGGACACGGCCCCCTCGACGGCCTCCAGGTCAAGCGGGTTCGCCTCCGGCCCGACCAGCTCCCGCAAGGCGGCCTCGATCGTCGTCAAGCTCGGATTCCGATAGGCCGCCACGCGGTCCAGCAGCCGCACCAACTCGCCGGGCGAGCCCGAGGGCTGGCGTGCGACGGCCGAAAGCAAGTCCGCGGTCGGGGGAAAGGCCAACCGCGCCGCGCGCGCCTGCAAGATGGCGAGCCGGGTGGCGTAGTCCGGCGGCTTTAGCTCGCAGGCAAGCCCCCCCGCCAGACGCGCGGCGAGCGCGCGATGCATGCCCGCCACGCGCGACGGCAAGGCCGAGCTGGTCACGACCACCCTCCGCCCCGTGCCGTCATACGCCTTGAGCGTGTGGAGCAACTCGTCCTGGCAGCCGCCCTTGTGCGCCAGCCCGTCCACGTCGTCCAAGAAGAGGATCTCCGCCGATCGGTACTTCCGCCGGAAGGAGCAGACGCGGTTTTCCTGGATGGCCAGGCAGAACTGCGAGACGAACTCCCCGCAGGTGGCGAGGAGAGCCGGCCGCCCCGGCAGGTGCTCGACCGCGGCGCGGTGACTGGTCCGCAACAGGTGGGTCTTGCCGGCGCCGTGCCCGCCCAGCAGGAGAAGGGTGTTGAAGCCGGGCGAGGGGGCGCGCACGAAGTCCCGGGCGGCGTCGTGGGCAGCGCGGTTGCCCGGGCCGACGACGTAGGGGGGCTCGGACGAGGGCGGCACGGCCGGTCCGGAGCGTCGCCGCGTCGAACGGGCAGGGTCGCCATTCGCGGCGCCGTATCGGGAGGTCACGCGACGGTCCTCGGCTCGAGGCCTAGGGGCCCGTAAGAAAATCACTTGCTCGCTGGACGCACGAGGAGAGAGGGGGGCCGTTGACCGGCGGGTCGAGAGTCGAGAGCATTGTAGGGGGGAGCGCGCGGGGTGTCAACGCTCCAGCCGCTGCGTCTTTTTTGCGGGCCATGCCGACCCGGAAAGGACGCCGTTCGGCGGCGGAGGCGCCTCCAAGCCCTGATCCGCTCTTGACAAGGGTTCGGCTTTGTGTTAACGTCGGGCGCTCGGGAGAGGCCGGCCGCGAGAGGCCTCCCCCCGGCTTCCCGGCCACTCTTCCTTCCTTCCCCCTAGCCCCGCGGAGAGCCGTTCATGCCGTCCCAGTCGGACCTGCTGTTCGGAAAACTGGTCGTCATGAACCGCTACGCCACGCAGGCCCAGGTGGAGGAGTGCGTGCAACTCCAGGACCGCTACCGCGCCGACGGCGTCGACCTCGGCCTCGGCGAAATCCTGGTCAAAAAAAAGCTGATGAGCCAGGATCAGGTCATCAGCCTCCTCCGCGCGCAGCGCTACCTCGAAGTCCGCAGCCTGGACATCAAGTTCGGCGAGCTGGCGCTCCGGAACGGGATGCTCACCCAGGATAAGCTCAACGACTGTCTGTCGGAGCAGGAGCGGCATTTCAAGGCGGGAAGGGAATTCCCTCGCATCGGCCAGCTTCTTCTCGACCGGAAGTACATGAGCGTGCAGCAGGTCAATGCGATCTTGAAGACCCAGAGCCGGCTCAAGGATGCATTGACCTCGCGCGTGCCGCAGAAGGGCGAGTCCGGCGTGGCGCCGGGCGTCGGCGCGGGGACCGCGGCCCCGACGGCCGGCCCGACCGCCGCTGCGCCGGGTGCGCCCGCGCCCGCCGCCCCCATGCGCCGGACGCAGGCGATGATCGCCCCCTCCGGCGCGGTGCCGATCCTGCCCGGCGCGCCCGGGGCCACCGCTCGGCCGACTTCCGTGCCGGCCCCCTCCGCGGCGGCGGGCCAGGCCAGCGCGCCCCGGGTGGCCACGCGGCCTACAGGCGCGCTTCCGGCCGCCCCCGGCGGCGCACCCGCCACGACTCCGGTCCGGCGGCCCGCGACCCAGACCCTCCCCATCCCCTCCGGCCCCGTACCGGTCCCCACGCCGCAGGACTTCGCCTCCGGCGGCGCCGGCACGCCTCGAACGCCCAAGGCGCCCACCCAGGTCGCCAGGCCGGTGACCTCGAGCGGCCGACCCGGGCTGCCCGCGACCGGAGCGCTCCCCGGCGCGAGCGCGGGCCTGCCGCGCACAAGCGGCGCATCGCCGTCGCTCGCCGGCACGAGCGGCCAGCCGGCGACGCGCGCCACAGCGGTCTTCCGGGTCGCTGCCGCGCCCGGCAGCGCGGCGCTCGCCGGGCCGGCCGCCTCCGGCCAGGCCCCGATGATCACGCGACGCGCCACGCAGAGCGTCACCTCTCTCGCCGCGCTCGGGGGGGTTCCGGCCGCGAGCGGCGCGGGCCTGCCCGCCGACGAGTTCAGCGGCATCGTCAACCGCAAGGTCGGCGACTGCGAGCTCATGATGCGCCTCATTCGCGTCGAAGACCCGGCGAAAAAGACCGGCTACAACCTGCAGGTCCTCACCCTGTCGGGCACGCTGGACGGAAAGTCCTTTCCCCACCTCGAAGAACTGCTCAACACGATGATGGACCAGGGGAACTACCACTTCATCCTGAACGGCTGCCGCCTGGAGTACATTTCGAGCGCCGGGATGGGCGTGCTGATCGCCGTCGCGCGCCGCAGCCGCGACATGCGCGGGGACATTCGGCTCTGCCAGCTCCTGCCCAAGGTCCGCTCCATCATCGACATGCTCGGGTTCTCGAACTACATCAAGGTCTTCGACAACGAGCCCTCCGCGATCGAGTCGTACCGCGGCCCCGGAGGCTTGACGAACGGCTAAGCGCCCGTAAGAACATAACTCCCTCGTTCGACGCGCAGGAGGGAGACATGAATTCTCCATGCTCAATTTTCAAGACTCAGACAAGGCTCAAGGTTCCGTTCTCCATGATCACCATGGAACATAGCGCGGGCACGGGATCGCCGACTCGGAGCCTTGAACTTTGAGCCTTGTCTCAAAATTGAGCCTTGAGCCTTTTCCCGAGGAACTCCCTGGTTTCCGAACTGCATGAGTTGTTTTTTTACGGGCTCTAAGAGCCCCTCCGCGGAGGTCGCTTCCGTGGGGCGGTACCAAGGATGCCCTCCTGTGGCAAGGCTCCCGGCGCCCCCGCGCCTTTCTTCAGGCACGCGGCCCTCCCCGCTCGTGCTCGCCGCGTTCGGAGCGCTCGTCGCCCTCGTACCCGGCCCCCCCGCCCACGCGGCGCCGCCTTCGGGCGCGGCGGAGGCGACCCGGCCCTGGAGCGGGGACCGCTTCGGCCTCGAGCACCCCTCGGCCTCGGCCGGGCACTGGGGGTTCCCGCTGGAGCTGGACGAGGCCCTCACGGCGACCGACGGAGCGCGGGCGCAGGATGTCGCGCTCGTTTCTCCCCCGCCGGTCGACCTCCCGCCGCGAGCGCCGGAGGAGGAGCGCTTGCTGGCGGAGCTGGAGGGCCCCGGCGACCTTCGCGCCCTGCTGGCACGCTACGACGTCGATCTGCGGCTGGGGGAGCTGTCGGGCTTCCCGTCGGCGGGCTTCGAACGCGACCCGATCCAGCGGGTGCTCGGCGACCTGGCCGCCCGCATCCAGGTCCAGGGCTCGCTCATCTGGATGCCGCTGGACGCGCGGCTGCGCTTCGTCGGCGAAAGGCGGCGGGCGACGCCCTGGGACCGGCAGGAGCTGCGCCACGGGGAGTCCCCGCTCACCCGCTACGAGGCGGGCGCGAGCTGGAGCCTCCTCAAGGACCTCGAGCTCGAGAGCCGCTGGGGAGCGGAGATCGACACGGACAACACGGACTTCGTCGGCACCACGTCGGTCGGCTTGAAATTTTGAGTGCTCCGGAGGACTGAGGGAATGGATGCCCGGGAGAAGGAGATCCACTTTCTGGAAGCGGAGATCCTCGAGGCAGAAAAAAAAGGATCGGCTCAGCTCGCCGATATCGGGCGCACGGTGATCGCCCTGGCGCCGTCGGCCGTGACGAGCGACGACCTTGCCCGCAACCTGGAGAAGGCGCGCGCGATCGAGGCCCGGTCGACGAAGGCCAAGGAGGACGTGGACCGGATCCGGAACCGCGTCGACCGCCTCGCGCAGATCCGCACGGCCCTCCAGGAGAACGACAAGAAGATCGCGGACGCCCATCGCGAAGTGGAGGCCCGGCACGGGGAGGTCGGGACCGCCGCGTACGAGGCCTACAAGACGCGCTGCACCGACAAAGAGCGCTTCCGCGACCTCTTCGCGGAAATCCTCGCGATCGACGACAAAAAGCAGAAGCTCGAGGAGGAGATCACCGGGCTGCGGGCAGGGGGCGCCTCCCAGGGCTTCTTCACCGACATCGCCAACAAGGCGAAGGTCGAGGCGAAGAAGATCGAGCAGAAGATGAAAGACCTCGGCCGCAAGCCGGCGCTCACCGCGTGCGGGCGGCGCGTGCTCGACTCGGAGTTCGGCGGCGCCGTGCAGGACGGCACGCTCACGGACCTCCTGGCCGCGGTGAACAACCATCGGAAGCTCGCGGTGGCCCTCCAGGAGGAGTCGACCGCCCTGCGCGCGGAGCAGAAGAAACTGGAAGAGGACTTGCGCGGGCTGGGGGCCGCGGAGGGGCACGAGAAGCGGGTGCGCGACCTCGAGACCGACGCGCAGGCGGCGCAGGTGGAACTCGCCGCGCTCGCGGCCGCGGTCGGGCAGGTGGTGTACGAACAGAAGCTGCACGAGGCGCTGCAGAGCGAGCACGTCGCTTCGCTCGCGCAGGCGATCCAGGGGCTCCGCAAAGACATCGAGGAGCGGAGGCAGAAGATCGAGCGCCTCCGCGCCCAGATCGAGTTGGACCGGGTCGGGACGGAGATGGACGGCTACCGCGCGCGTCGGGCGGAGCTGGAGGCGAAGATCAAGGGGCTGCAGGGGGAGATCGAGGGGATGAACGCCCAGCTCGAGACGCTGGGCCAGAAGCAGGAGAGCCTCCGCAAGATCGCGGGCGTCGAATCGCCGGCGCCGTAGGAGGATCCCGGTTCGGCCCGGCCAGGGGACGGAACCGCGACCGTGGGGGAGCGGTCCCAGCGCCTTCCTTCGCGCCCTCGGCTTCGATCCCGCGGTCCGACCAGCAACCGTTCGGGCGCAGCCGCGCAGGCCGGCCCGCGCGAACGGCCGCGGAGGTTACGACCCGCCGTGACGGAGTTGACGACCGCGTAAGAAGTCCGTCCAGGCGCCGCTAGTGGCCCGTTGACGAAGTCCGGTCACGATGCCTGGGGGCGCGGGCCTCCGGCCCGCGCGAACGGCCGCATGGGCTACGACCCGCCGTGGCAGAGTTGACGACTGTGTCCGAAGTTCGTCAACGGGCCACTAGCTCGACTTGCCGCCGCCGAGCCGGTCCGCGTCGTGGTCGTCCTTCGCGCCGGGCGCACCGTCTTCCTTGCCTTCCGCCAGCCCCTTCTTGAACTCGCTGAGCCCCTTGCCGAGGCTGCGCGCGAGGGAGGGGATCTTCGTGGAGCCGAAGAGCAGCAGGATGATGAAGAGGATGATCAGCAGTTCGCTGATCCCCAGGTTTTGAATGAAGGCGAGCATGGGAGGCCTCGGGAGGATGCGAGAAATATGGGGCCGATTCAGTACCGCTCCACGGAAGTCGGTGGCCAATAGGCGAAGGCAAGTTTGGCCGCCCGCGAGGCGCGCGAGCGAGGCGTAGTAGCGGAGAACTACGGCGAGCGAACGCAACGAAGCGGGCGGCCAAAATCGCCGAGCAAATGGGTCACCCCATTCCGTGGGGGGGTACTCAGGGAGCTGTTCTTCCGTCTCCCCGCGGAGGCGCGGGCTGTGGCCGAAAGGAGCCGGCCGAGCGGCGCCCCACGGGGATGCTAGCACCCGCCCGGCACGGAGTAAAGGGTTTTCGGCCGGCGGGCGAAGAGCATGGCGTACGGGTACGGATCCTCCGGGTCCTCGCGGGAGCTGAGGACTTCCCAGTCGCGGAAGAGCTCGGGCAGTTCGCCGGGGCGCAGGCAGAACCGACGCGGGAAATCGGGCTGCAGTCGAAGTCGGGCCTCGGTGAAGGTCTCGTAGAACACCGCGCCGCCGGGCCGGACCGCGGCGCGGATCCAGGGGAAGAGCGCGCGGTCGAGGAAATAGGCGCAAGAAACGAGGTCCCAGAGGCCGGTCCGCAGGGGGGGCCGGAGCACGTCCCCGTGGACGAACCGGACACGCGCGCCGACGCCGCCGCCGACGCCGGCGCCGACCTCGAGCTCTGTCACGGCCACACGCGCGCGGGCGAGGCCCGTGTCACTGAGATCCAAGGCGACGACGCGATGGCCGGCGCGCGCGACGGCGAGGGCGTTCTCCCCCAGGCCGCAAGCGAGATCGAGGGCGAGCCCGGGCGGCAGGGAAGCGGCGGCGGCGGCAAGGCGCTGATTCGGGGCGTGGGCTCCGCGGAAAGCCGGGTCGGCGTACTTCCGGTTCCAGCGTGCCCGTTCGGCGGCGGGATCGGTCATGGGTGCATCACGCGATCCCCGGAGGAGGCGTGCGGGCTCGTTCCGCGCCGGTCGACCCGCGGCCTACTTGGCGATGCGAATGGCCTGGAGGGGGGTGCCGCTGAGGTAGAGCCGTTCCCATTCGCGAACGATCTCCTCCTTGAGCGCCTTCTGTGCGACGACCACATCGTCCTTGGAGCAGGGCAGCGCGCGCAGGACCTCCCCGGCCGTCGCCGGGGCCATGGGCGCGGGGATGGCCGGCCACTCGAAGTAGGGGGACATGTACGGACTGTCGAGGAGAGTGGAGGAGACGGGGGCGCCCTCCGCGGGCTGCGCCGGGCCGGCCTCGCCGAATGCGGCGCTCGCAAGCGGATCCAGCGTTGGGACGGCGGGGGCGATCGGCTCCACAGGAGCGACGGGCGTCTGGGCCGGTCCACGCACTTCGCGGATCGAAACGTAGGGATATTGCTGGCCGCGCACCGGGCCCGTCTCGTTGAAGTTCGCGAGCGAGTCGCGGTTCGCGGCGACCGGCCCGGCCTGGGCCGCGATCGGGGCGACCGGGGTGGGCCGGGCGGTGGAGCTGGGGGCCGGGACCGGCGCCGGAGCGGCGGGCGCGCCGGCCGCCACCGACATGGGTTTGCCGGAGTAGTAGTGATCGATGGCCGACTGCACCTGCGCCTCCGAGCACTGCAACACCGCGATTTTGAGCCCGGTGGCCTTCCGCAGGTCGATGACGGCCGCGCGATTGAAGTAGTTTTGCCGCGCGATGCACAGGATGTTGCCGATCTTGTCGACCGGGACGATTTCGTGCTTGCGCGCGGTCGACTCCGGGACGAGCGCGAGGGCCTCGGCGCTGCAGGGCGTGACTTCGAGGTTGACTTGGGGGATCTCGAAATTCTTCGCCAGGAAGGCGACCAACTCTTCGCGGCGGACGTGACCGCACTGCTGGAGGAGCTTCGTGGCGGCGCCGTCCCGCCTGCCGGACTCGTCGGCCGCGCGCAGCAGTTCCTCGGCGGTGATGATGCCCTGCTCGAAGAGGAGTTCACCGAGCCGTTGAAGATTGTCGCTGGCGGCCATCGTCACCTCCGGGAGGAGAGCTCCCCAGGGCCCAGGAGCCCGATCCAATGCGCCGTGGGCATGGCCCCAGCGGCGACAAGAAACGCGTCCAGCCTTGAATGCGGGGGGCCCGCGGAGGGGTTCAAGGCTGAGCCGCTCATTATACTCCCGCCCCAACGCCTTTCAACAGTTTTCCCGCGGAGGGACGGGCGCACAAGAGGGAAAAAATGCTTGACGTCAGAAAGAAGGCTCTGCTATCATCGCCATCTCTTGAAAAGCCCGCCGCCATGGTGTGCGAGGGCGGAGTTCACACCGCGCCTCACAGTCCGGTCGGGCGCCCCTGAAGCGCCCGGAAACCTCGGCTTCTCCGACTGAGACGGCGTTCGTCGTGTGCGGTGACGAGGCGCGCCGCGAGCTTTGAACCCTGCCTGCGCCGGCAACGTGCGGTTTTGAGGAGGAAGGCTAGTGCCGGACCTGACCTTCGAAGTTGAATACTTGAAGGATGTGCAGAAGGGGGCCCTGGTCGTTCTCTCGGGAGCGATCGACGCCAAGACCGTGCCGGGCTTCCAGGAAAACCTGAACAAGCTGAAGGACGCAGGGGTCATCCGCTTCGTGCTCGACATGGAAAACGTGAAGTACGTGAACAGCACGGGCCTCGGCTACCTGGTGAACCTCGCCGACAACGTCGACCCGCAGGGCGGAGCCATCGCGCTGGTCCGCGTCCATCCGAAGGTCAAGGTCGTCTTCGACATGCTCGGGCTCAATGCCTTCTTCAAGATCAACAACTCCCGCAAGGAGGCGATCGAGACCCTCAAGGCGCTCGTGCCCGGCGGCGGCGGCGGCGCAGCCCAGCCCCAGCCGGCGGTGGCGGAGCCCCCGGCCCCGCCCACCCCGAAGATGGACACGCACAAGTTTGGACCGGGCGGCGGCGGCCCGCAACGCGCACCCGCCGGTGGAGCCGGCACCGCGGTGGCCATGCCGGTCATGCAGCAGTCTGCGCCCCCCGTCGTGCAGCCCCAAGCCCAGCCGGAACCGATGCCGGTCGCCGAGGGGCCCACGGTCGAGTGCACCGTCTGCAAGAGCGGCCTGCTCGTCCCGGAGCCCGGCACTTTCAAGTGCCCGCGCTGCTCCGCGATTTTCACCTACGTGAAGGACGGCAAGGCCAACTTCCTTCCGCGCCGCAAGCTCTCTCCCATCCAGATGACCCTCACCTGCTCCCCGGAGTGCACCGAGTCCCTCTGCTTCCTCGTCGCGCTCATGGGCAAGAAGGTCGGCTTCCCCGACGACCGCGCCCTCGCCATCCACGGCGCCGTCCGCGAGGCCGTCACCGCCATCATCGAGCAGGCCTACGGCAAGAACGACCAGTGCACGTACCAGGTCCTCCTCGTCTGCGGCGACAACGAGCTGAACGTGAAGTTCGCCGACTACGGCAAGCGGATCGACATCAACTCGTCCGACGGCAGCGGCAAGCCGATCTTCTCGTTCGCCCGTCAGGTCATGGACGTCGTGGACCTGAAGCCCCACCCGCGCGGCGGCAACATCCTCACCATGACGAAGCGCGGCTAGCGGCCCGTTGACGAATTCCAGGCACGATGCCCGGGGCCGCGGGCCTCCCTCCTTCGCTCGCTCGACGCGAGCTACGGAGCGCGGGCCGGCCCCCGCGAACGGTCGCAGGCGTTGCGACCCGCCGTGACAGAGTTGACGACAGCGTACGAAGTTCGTCAACGGGCCACGAGCGGCCCGTCCAGTTCGCCCCTCAGCCCGACACGCGGAGCGCTGGGTCCTCGCCGACCCCGCGCTCCGCGCTCATTTCCGGGACCCGCCGATGCCCGACTCCCCGCCCATCGTGGTCGCCCACGGTCTTCGAAAGGCCTACGCCGGCTTCGAGGCGGTTCGGGGCGTCGATTTCCAGTGCCCGCCCGGCGAGTGCTTCGGCTTCCTGGGCCCGAACGGCGCCGGCAAGACGTCCACGATGAAGACCCTCTACGGCGCGTGCGTCCCGACGTCGGGCGAACTGCGTATCTTCGGGCTCGAGGCCCGCACGCAAATGCGGGCGATCAAGCGCCGCCTCGGCGTCGTGCCGCAGGAGGACAACCTCGACACGGACCTCACCGTCCGCGAGAACCTGACCGTCTTCGCCCGCTACTTCCGGCTCCCGGCCGCCGAGGCCGCGCGGCGCGCGGACGAGCTGCTCGAGTTTTTCCAGCTCGCGGAGAAGGCCGGCGTGACCGTCGAGAAGCTGTCGGGCGGGATGAAGCGCCGGCTGCTGACCGCGCGTGCGCTCATCGGACGTCCTGAGCTGCTCATTCTCGACGAGCCCACGACCGGACTGGACCCGCAGGCCCGGCACCTGCTCTGGGAAAAGCTGCGCGAGCTGCGGCGTCAGGGCGTGAGCCTGCTCCTGACGACCCACTACATGGACGAGGCGGAGCGGCTGTGCGACCGGCTCGTGATCATGGACGGCGGCCGGATCATCGAAGAGGGAAACCCGCGCGAGCTGATCGCGCGCCGGATCGGCCGGCAAGTGCTGGAGCTGGACCTGCCGGACGAAGGGCGCGAGGAGCGCCGGGTCGAGGCCCGCACGAAGGCCCTGGCGCAGGCCGGCGAAGGCGTGACCGGGCACCAGGTCGTCGGCTCCGGGCTGCTGCTGTTCACGCCGGACGCGGAGGCGCTCCTCCACCGGCTACGGTCCGCGGGCGTGCCGATCGAGGGCGCGCGGCTGCGAAGCGCGACGCTCGAGGACGTCTTCCTGCAGGTCGCCGGGCGGCGGCTGATCGACTGAGGGGAGCTCGTGAGAAAATGGGGAGCCTGGTTTCGCCCCCGGGCCTCGGGACCGTCGGGTACGGGCCCGCATGCGTGCCCTCGCAGGCGGGCATTAACCCTTCGCCCCCTGCGAAACGGCGCCGCAAGCGCCCGAACGCGAGGAGGGACGAAATTCCCGGTCTTCCCCTCCGCAGGCCTCGAGCCCTTGTGGTGCAGGGCTTCCGCCCTGCACCGACGGGACCCTCCGGGTTGAGATCACCGAGCCCGTCGGGCGCTGGCACGGCTCCGGCTCCAGCCCTGGTCAGGGGGATGCTTCCGACGATCCGTGCGCATGCGAGTGCGGGGCAGAGGGGCTGCACGACTCTTCGCACTCGTGGCGCAGGGCCGAACGAACCGGGTGCTCGCTGTTGGCGAAGGGGCGTGGCAACCCTCTGGACAGGCATGCCAAGGAAGGCCCATGCGTAATCCGCTCACGTGGCTGCTTCCGCCCAGGATCGACGTCCCCGCGGCCGTCGCCGTCTGGCGGCGGGACCTCACGGTCTACCGGAAGACCTACAAGCTCAACATCCTGCCGAACTTTTTCGAGCCGGTCTTCTATCTCCTCGCCATGGGGTACGGCCTGTCCGGTTACGTGCAGCCGATCGAAGGCCTGCCCTACCTCGCCTACATCGCCCCGGGACTGCTCACTACGCAGGCCATGATGGGCGCCTCCTTCGAGGTCACGTACAACTGCTTCGTGAAGATGACCTGGGGGAAGACCTACGACGCGATCCTCGCCACGCCGGTCGAGGTGGAGGAGATCGCCGTGGGCGAGATGCTCTGGGCGCTCACCCGCGCAATGATCTACGCCCTTGCCTTCTTCGTCGTCCTGGGGTGCTTCGGCCTGCTCGCGAGCCCATGGGCGCTTCTCTGCCTGCCGGTCGCCCTCCTGACCGGGATCGTCTTCGCGACGATCGGGCTCGCGTATACGTGCTTCGTGCCCCACATCGACTTCTTCACCCACTACTACACGCTTTTCCTGTCCCCCATGTTTCTCTTCAGCGGCGTCTTCTTCCCGACCTCCACCCTGCCTGCGTGGGCGCGCGTCCTGTCGT
>JACPWG010000077.1 GCA_016197205.1 Planctomycetota bacterium | reverse complement strand
GGGCGGCATAACGCGCATGGCGCCAAGGCGTTCTGTCGCCCTTGCAGGGCTCTGCGCGTCGCGTGGACCAGACCAGGGCCTTCGGCCCTGGCTACATTCTCCCGCGCCTTCGGCGCTCCGCCGTGTCCGACTCGCAAGAAGGTGTTACCCTCGTTTGAACCATGCCCGCTTTCGTGTCCGGACGTAGGGGCGGGCCTTGTGCCCGCCCTGTTGGCGACCCCGCGCACTCCAACAACTTGCAGCGGGTCCTGGGCGCCCACAAGGGGCGCCCCTACGGCAGACGGCCGACGGCAGGCTGTAACCCACGTTTGAACCATGCCCAAGGTTCAATTCTCAATGAACACCATGGAACGCAGCCCGGACACGGCATCGCGGACTCTGAGCCTTGAACTTTGAGCCTTGTCTGGAAATTGATCATTGAGCCTTGAGCCTTTTCCCGTTACCATCCCTTGACTCCGAGACGCACTCCCAAGCCCGAAATTCCTGTTGGCGGGAATCTGTCCTCATTGCGATTTTGTATTTGAAATTTTCGAAATATTCGGTATAATATACATAGTTCTAATCACGTATCTGACCCCAGGGGCAGCCCAAACCCTCGTTCGTGGACGGGCGATAGTCAACCGCAGGGGCGGATTCGGCGAGCCCGTCCACTCCAAATCTAAAACCCCCTTCCCCTTCAAGGCCCGGCCGGCAGCGGTCGGTCGGGCCACCCCTCGAACCCTCCATGCGACTCCCGGAAGGGGGGATCCTTTCCATGCACCAGGGGGGAAATTCCCTCGCAACGCCACGGTGAACGGTAAGGAGATGCGCACATGAAGATTCGACTCTTGGCTTGCCTTCTCGGAATCGCGGCGCCGGTCGCACTTTCCGGCTGCGTGGTGCACTCGGATCCGTATGTCCACGTGCATAATTCGCACTGTGGACACTACTACGACGGCGCCACTTACGTGTACAGCGACCATCACGTGCACGGCGCGGGCTGCGGCCATGCGTACCTCGGCGGGCGCTGGCACGTCCACACGAGCCACTGCTGGTGTGGGTATTGATTCGCGTTTCCTCGGAGGAGAACGACCCATGAGCAGGCAAAGACTCCTTTGGTCTTGCGTCGTGCTTTTCCTCTCCATGGCCTTGGGTCCTGGATCGTTCGGTCAGGGTACGGACGCGCCACCGTCGCTGCCACCTTCTCCCGAGAACGGCGCCCTCGACGACCCCGACTCCCCGCCGCCTCCCGTGACGCGCACCCCATCGCCGGGGCTGCTCCACGCCCAGACGATCCTGTCGGAGCGAGACCATGCGCGAATGGGCGAATTTGTGGTCGGCCGCCTGGCCGCCGGCGACCGCGGGGAGGTGCTCGCCGCGGCGATCCATCAGAAGGCCGAGGAGCTGCGCCGGGAGAGAGCGCGTCTCCGTGAAGAGGCGCGCCGGGCCCGGGAAGCCCGCCATCGGAACGACGAGCGGGAGGAGCGGCGCAACGAGAGGGCGATCCGGGCGCGCCTGGAGAACGAGGACGAAGACGGGTCGTCCAGCGTGGCCACCTCGACTCGTGAGGGCCCAAGGCGTGGCGAGACCGCCGATGCGAACCCTCCCTCCGGTGCGACGGCAGCCGGGAGCTCCGCCGTAGCGACAGGGCCGGGAACGGCGCTCAACCAGGGCCTCGCGGAGAAGGAGGACACGAAGGGGCTGGGGCGCTTTGTCAACCAGAAGCTCGCCGAGGGACTGCGTGGACAGGAGCTCGCGAGGGCCATCCACGAGGAGCTCGCCCGCCGGCACGAAGACCGACGTCGGGACCGCGAGGAGCGGAAGCGCGCGAAGAAGCCCGGTCAGGGCGAAGAAGAGTCGGAAACTGAAGAGGAGGGCGAGGGGAGGTCGAAGCGCGGAGAGGCGGCGGAGACGAGGCGCCACCCCCGGGACGCGGACGGCGATGACCTGGAGCATGAGGACCAGCCCGGGCGAGGCGCCGGTGCACACGGCAGGGGCAATGCTCCTGGAGCTGGTCAAGGGCAGGGGCATGGAGGCGGGTTTGGCGGAGGGCACGGTGGCGGTGCGGGCCAAGGCCATGGCGGCGGACACGGCGGGGGACATCCTCGCTAGCGGGGAGGGCGGAGGTTGCCGCCGCCAGGCCGGCGGCAACCTGGTGTAGCGGGGAGGGAGGAGGCGACATTTCCATTGACGCTTTCGCCGCGGGTCCGCTAGAATGCACGGTTCGCGGTCACTCCACGCTGCAGCCCCCCCCCCCCGCGCATCTGCGGTCGCGGACGTGTCCTTGGGGCCGAGGGCCGGCGTGAAGGGGAGAAGCCCGTGCGATCCGTGTTGCTGACCCTTCCAGGATCGTTCTCTTGCGACAATCTCTCCTTGGGTCGAACGCCACGAAAACCACAGATTTCCCAGGGCAGCCTATGGCCGCAACCAAACTACGACGAACCACAGATTTCACAGATTACACAGATTGCGACGATTCGAATCTGTGAAATCTGTGCAATCTGTGGTTTCGTCGACCCTGGGATTGCCGAGAAAGCTTGCCAAGAAAACAAGCTTTTGGGCTATTGTGTCACAGATTCCACGCGATTACACAGCTTGCGAAGCTGTGACAAAAGCTCGCAAAAGCTTGTTTTTCTGGAAACGGATTCTCGGTAGAAAATTCGCGAAATTGGCGAAATTCGCGGTTCGTCTTTCAGTGTTTTCGGCGTCTTCGGTGACCCGTCCCTTTGGTTGCGGCCATCGACGGCTCTGGGAAATCTGTGGTTCCGTCGTGGCTGCGCTGCGGCTCGGCCGCGCTCTGCCTCTCTTCCCCGCGGCGGCGATGCTTGTCTGCGCCCTCGGGTCCCGGCTCGCGGCCGAAGATCCCGCCTGCGGCGTGCGGATCGCCAGTCCGGATGGGGGGTGGTCCTCGCAGCGGGTCGTCCATGTCCGGGGCTCGGTCTTCGGCGGCTCGTCCCGCCGCGCTTTCCTGGTAACGAACGGTTCGTACCAGGTCGTCTCGGTCGTCGACGGAAACTTCGACGTCGAGCAAGTGCTTTCACCCGGCGAAAACGTGATCCAGGTGTGGGCGGAGACGCCGGCGGGGTACAGGAGCGACGCCGTGGTGGTCCACTCGACGGTGCCGCCGCTTGACGTGAAGGTCACGCTCACGTGGGACACGGACGCGTCGGACGTGGATCTGTGGGTGACGGATCCGACCGGCGAGAAGTGTTTCTACGAGCACAAGGAAACCGCGATCGGCGGGCGACTGGACATCGACGTAACGGACGGGTACGGACCCGAGACCTTCACGCTCCCCTGCGCCGTCCCAGGCAACTACCTGATCGAAGCCCACTTTTTCGGCGACGCGGGGCAGCCGCAGGCACGGTGCCGGGCGACGGTCGCCCTGCGTGAAGGCACCCCGGCGGAGGAGCGCCGGTCTTACGAGTTCCTCCTCACGCACACGGGGGACGTCGCCCGGATCACGTCCCTCGCCGTGGGCGTTCACCGTTGATCCCGACGCGGGTGGTCGCAGCCAATATCGAACGCGGGTGTCGCCGTCGCGGCACGTCCTCACCCCGGCCCTCTCCCGCTGCGCGGGAGAGGGGGGCGGTTCTCCCGGAACCTCTCCGCACGCGGTGCGAAGGTTCGGGAGAAACAGCATCGCATCGTCTACCGCAGGAGGTCCCCTGATGATCGGCCGAAACGCTCTCCTGGGGCTCGGGATTTCGGCCCTGGTCGCGCTGCTCCCCGCCGTCCTGCGGGCGCAGGATGCAGGCATCCCCGATCCGGCCTCGCTGGGCATCAACCTCCCCGCGGTCGAAGGCGCGCCGCCCGAGACCGCCGGCCTCGACGGCTTCGTCGCGGTCGCACGGGACGGCCGCCTGCTCGGCAAGCCCCTGGGCTCCGGCGGGGCCGTCCGCGAGCTGCGCGACGTCCTCGCGGTCGGAGAATTTCTGCGCGGGGTCGCCGCCGCGCGCACGCGCCCCGGACAGCTCGCGCCGGAGGCCGGCCTCCTCGTGGCCGTGGACCGCGACTGCTCGTGGGAGACGCTCTCGCGCGTGCTCTTGAACCCCTGCCTCATCCTCGGTCTCTGGAAGCTCTCCTTCGCGGTGCAAAGCGGCCGCGGTCTGCAGGAAGTGAAATCCTACCTGCGCGAAGAGGACCCGGCCGAGGCCGCCGCGGCCGCCTCCGCCGGACGCCGCACGATCCGCGTGACCGTGGCGGCGCGGCCGGATTCCGCTTACGGCTTTTCCATCGGCAGGAAGAGTTTCGAGAGCGCGGACCAGCTCGTGATCGGCCTCGATACGCTGCGGGCCGCGATCCCCGGGCTTTCGGCGGTGATGAACGTGCAGACGAGCGCCCCGAGCGAGCCGGTGCTGCGCGCGCTCTCCGCGGTCCGCAGGGGCGGCCTCCGCAGGGTCGAATTCGCCGCCGGCTTCAAGTATCCCGATGACGCGCCGCTCGAGGGGGTGCGGGCCGGGCCGGCCGATGCCACGCCCAGCCCCGCCTCCGCGCCGGACCCGGCTGCGGGCTCCGTCGCACGCCCGCCTTCGTCTGCGCAACCGAGCGGCTCCGCGAGCACGGCCGCGGCGGGCGAAGCACCAGCCCCCGCTTCCCCCTCAGGTGCAGCCCTGGGTGCGGCCCCGCCTGCCGCCGGGCCAACCGCTCCTCCCGATCGGCCCGCCGCCGCCACTCCGCCGAAACCCGCGTCCGCGGGCGGGCCCATCGCCTCCGCCGGCACTCCCGCGGCCGGCAGCTCCGCCTCGGGCGCGTCGCCGTCCGGCGCTTCCGCCGGCGCGGCAGCGTCGTCGTCGCGGCCGCCTGAGAGTCAGCCCGCGACTCCGCCCGACCGCGCGACCGCGCAGCCGGATCGACCCACGACGACGCCGGTGCGCCCAGTGCCGCCGCCGGAGCGCGCGACCGCCTCGCCCGATCGTTCGACGCAGCAGCCCGCGGATCGTCCGAGCGCACCGTCGGACCCGACCCCGGAACGCCCCGCCGCGCAGCCGGCCGTGCAGGTTCCGCCCATCGACCCGCCCATGAAGCCGCCGCTCCGGCCGATCCCGGATCGCCCGGCGCCGCCCGTCGGGAGCGTGCACGCGGAGCAGCCGGCCGTCCGGGACGGCCACTGGACCGGCGTGGACTTCGACCAGCAGTGCAAGGGCGCGCTCTGCGCCGGGAAGGGCTACGCCTACTACGACGTGGGCTTGACCGGGCTCTCCGTCCTGGCCTTCCTGGGCGCGGGCCACACCCACACTTCCCGCGACACGTACCTCGACACCCAGACCGGAAAGACCGTGGTCATGGGGGAGATCGTCAAGGGCGGGCTGCGCTGGCTGATCGACCAGCAGGATGAGATGGGCTGCGTGGGTTCGAAGTCCTCGCTCAAGTACATCTATAACCACGCCATTGCCTGCATGGCTCTGGCCGAGGCGTACGGCATGACGCGGTCGGACCTCTTCCGCGCGCCGGCCCAGAAGGCAATCGACTTCCTGGTCGCGGCACAGAACCCCGGGCGCGGCTGGCGCTACCAGGCCCGCTCCGGGGAGACCGACACCTCCGTGACCGGCTGGTGCTTCATGGCCCTCCGCGTCGCGCAGATGGCCGGCCTCCAGGTGGACCGCGCCGTCTACCCCGCGGTCGCCAACTACCTCGCCGACGTCACGGACTCCTACGCGAAGACCGGCTACATGAGCCGCGACGACGCCGGCGTGAAGGTCGTGGTCCCGGGCAAGAACGACGACTTCATCCATCACGAAACCATGACGGCCATCTCGGTCCTCTGCTCGCTCTTCCCCGACACGACGGCGCGCGCCGCGAACCTCGAGGCGCAGGCCAAGATGCTCACCACGGACCTGCCCCTGTGGGACCGAGAGCATCGGACCAACGACTACTACTACTGGTACTACGGCACGTACGCGCTCTTCACCTATGACGGGCCGGAAGGCGCCTACTGGAAGAAGTGGAACGACTCCCTCATGCAGGCCCTCGTGCCCAATCAGCTCACGCGGCGCGACGGCTGCTGCGAGGGGAGCTGGGACGCCGATGACCGCTGGGGCTTCGAGGGCGGTCGCGTCTACGCCACCGCGCTCAACACGCTCACGCTCGAGGCGTACTACCGGTACGTGGCGATTGTCGGGCGATGAGCCGTCCGGACTCGAACACCGGTCCCCTCAATCCCGCGTCCCGCCGGGCTTGGACTCCCGTCCTCGAACGGAGGTCAGCGGTTGAGCCTTGAGCCTTGTCTGAAAATTGATCAGTGAAAATTGATCATTGCGAATTGAGCCTTCCGCATGCCCCGCAACCTTCCCTCCCACTCGCCCCGGATGCTCCTCACCCTCCCTTCTCTCGCCGCCGCGGCGCTCCTCCTCACCGCCGCCGGGGCTTGGGCGACGGCCCCCTTCTACCTGTCGGCGGATCGCGCGTTCCTCCCCGGCGAAGAGGCCGCGGTCCAGCTCCAGGCTGGCGGGCCGCGCGAGGTCCGCTTCGTGCTCTACCGCGTCGAGGACCCAGCCGCCTTTTTCCTCGAGCTCGACGACGTCCACCGGCCGGAGGTCGAGGGCACGCCGCTTCGCGGCGCGCTGGATCAGGCCATCGCCCGATCCGTGGGCCTGGAAAAGCCCCCGCTCCAGTCGTCACCGGCCGCGGGCGGCGACGAGTCCCCTTCGACGATCCCGGTCACGTACCTGCGCACCTGGGTGGAGAAGGTCCCGGGCCCGGCGGGCTGGTCGGCGCGACGGGTGCCGATCGGCGTTTCCGAACCGGGGCTCTACCTCGTGGAGGCCGTTGACGGGGGCCGCGTGGCCTACGCCACGGTGGGTGTCACCTCGCTCGCGGTGGTCACGAAGCGCGCGCCCGGCCGGCTGCTGGCGTGGGCCGTGGACCGAAAGACCGGCGCCCCGCTCCCGGGGACGACGATCCAGGTCGTCCGCGGACGACGCGCCGTGGAGGTCGGCTCGACCGGGGCCGACGGGCTCTTCCAGGCCAAGGCCCCGCCCGACCCCGGGCTGGTCATCCTGGCGGTTCGGGGACCGGACTGGTCGGTCGACGACCCGGTCTACGTCCCCGCCGGCGCCCCCCACCTGAAGGTGTACCTGACCACGGATCGGCCGGTCTATCGGCCCGGCGACAGCGTGCGGCTGAAGGGCATGCTGCGGGCGTGGTCTCCGTCCGGATACGAGCTGCCCGACGTCGGGGATGTGGAGCTGGCGGCGACGGACGCGCGCGGCAACGCCCTCTTCTCAGGCAAGGCGCCGGTCAATACTTGGGGCGGCTTTTCCGCCGGCTTTCCGCTCCCGCCGACCTCCGCGCTGGGGACCGCCCGTCTCGTCGCGCTCGTGGCCGGGAAAGGGTATGCGGCGGAGTTCTCGGTCGAAGAGTTCCGCCGACCGGAGCTCGAGGTGGCCGTGCGACCCGATCGACCCTTCTGCCTGGGCGGCCAGAAGGCCGTTTTTCGCGTGGAGGCCGGGTACTATGCGGGCGGGCCGGTGGCGCGCGGCCGGGCGCGCTGCACCCTTCGGCGGACCGCCTTCGCCACGCCACCGCCGCTGGGAGCGTCCGACGACGCGCCGTGGTTCCAGACCCGCGCGCAGGCACAGGCGTCCTTGCCCGAGACTCTCGAGTCGAAGGAGCTGACCCTGGACGACGCCGGCCGGGCGACCTACGAGGCGCCGACCGCGCGGCTCGACGGGGAGCGGGTCTACACCCTCTCCGTGGAAGTCGCGGACCCGGGGCGAGCGACCGGCGAGGGGAGCGGTTCCTTGCGCGCTTGCCCTGCGGCGTTCCGGCTCGAGGTGACGACGGACAAGTTTCTCTACCCGGCGGAGGACAATGCCCGCGTCACCGTGCGCGCGCTCGACCCGCTCGACCGTCCGGTCCAGACGCCGGTCACGGTCGTGCTGCAGGAGCGGAACGGCCCCGCGGGCGGCGCGGAGGCCGCACGCCCCCGCGAATTCGCCGGCGCCACGGGCACGGACGGTTCGTGGAGCTTCGAGTGCCCTTTGCCCACGCGGGGGCTCTTCGCCTTCGCCGCCGCCGCGCGGGACACCGAAGACAACGCCGTCGCCGCGGAGCGGCTCGTGTGGGTCGCGGACGGGGACGTGCCCCTCGCGTACCGCGGGGATTGGATCACGCTGCTCCCGGATCGCGCCTCCTATCGCCCGGGCGAAACCGCCCGCGTGCTCGCGCTCTTCCCCTTCGCCGCCCCGCAGCCGCTCGTGACCGTCGAAGGGGACAGGCTGCTGTCGTGGTCCGTCCTCGCCCTCGCCGGCAACGCCCGCGTGCTGGAGATCCCGATCCGCGGCGAACACGCGCCCAACGCGTTCGTGAGCGTGAGTTGCGTCCACGCGAACGAGTTCCTGTCCGCCACGCGCTCCATCCTGGTCCCACCGCGGGAGAAGCTGCTCCAGGTGGACGTGAGCGGTCCGCAGGAGGTCTTCCGGCCCCGCGAAGAGGCGGAGTTCGCGGTGCGCGTGCGGGACGCGGAGGGGCGGCCCGTGGCGGCCGAGGTCGCGGTCGGCCTGGTGGACGAGGCCCTTTACGCCGTCTCGCGCGAGCGGGCCGTGCCGATGGCGACTTTTTTTTATCCGCTGCGGCGCAATAGCGTGGGCACGGGCTCGTCGGTGTACCTGAGGTCCTACGGGCAGGCCGAACGGACGGCGCGGCTCCACGGGCAGCCCGGGGACGCCCAGGACGACGGCGGGGGCGTTGGGCAAGCCGGGAGCGCGGGCCCGCCGCGACGCGCGCGCGGGAGCGCAGCCGAGGAAGACGACAAGGTCGGCGCGTCCGCCCCCGAGCCGGCGTCTCCGCTGGCGGCGAAGGACGGCCCAGCGGCGGGGCCCCCGGTCGCCGCGGCCGCGCTGCGCCGCGATTTTCGGGCAACCGCCGCGTGGGAGCCCTCGCTGACCACCGGGGACGACGGGCGGGCGACGTTTCGCGTGGTGTTCCCGGACGACCTGACGACGTGGCGCTTCACCGCGCGCGCCGCGACGGTCGACACCCAGGTCGGGGAGGGGACCTCCTCGGTGAGGACCACGCTTCGCGTGCGCGCGCAGCTTGTGGCGCCTCGCTTCCTCGTGGAACGGGACGCGACGACGGTCGCGCTGACGGGAACGAACGGACTCGACGAAGAGACCGCGATGACGCTTTCCGTGGCGGGCGAGGGGGTGCGCGTGCTGCCGCCGCCCACCGTGACCGAGGAGGTCGGGCGCGGGCGGAGCCTCTCCAAGGAGTGGCGCGTGGAGGCGGAGGCCGCGGGCGAGGCCCGGCTCGAGGCGACGGTCGGGAGCGCCGCCGAGTCGGATGCCGTGCGGGTGACGCTGCCGATCCGGCGGCATGGCGTCACGCGGACCGCCGCGTTCGCGTGGAAGGTGGACGCCGCGCCCGAGACTTTTTCGCTCGAGCTGCCCGCGGACGCGGACCCGTCGAGCGCGGAGCTGACGATCAGCTTCGCGCCCGCGGTCGCGGCGGCGATCGGCGCCGCGCTCGACTACCTCGCCGACTACCCTTACGGTTGCACGGAGCAGACCCTCTCGCGCTTCATCCCCGATCTCGCCGCGGCCGGGGCGCTCACGCAGCTCGGGCTCCGGCACCCGCGGTTGGAGCGGGAGTTGCCCGCGATGGTCGCGAAGGGCTTCGAACGGCTGGCGGCCCTGCAGCATCCGGACGGCGGCTGGGGGTGGTGGTCGCGCGACGCGACGGACCCCGCGATGACCGCGTACGTGCTGCGCGGGCTGCTCCTGGCCCGGGAGGTCGGCGCGCCCGTCGGGAAGGCGATGCTCGCGCGCGGGCTGGAGCGGCTCGCGGCCCTGGTCGAAGCCCAGCCGCTCGACGACCCCACGCGCGCGCTGGCTCTCTTCGCTTTGGCGCGCGGCGGCATCGACGTGCGGGCGCAACTCGAAAAGCTGTACGGCGCTCGCGATCGCCTGCAGTCCGGCGCGCAGGCCTGCGCGCTGCTCGCGCTCGCGCTCGCCGCCTCCGGCCGGCAGGAGGAGGCGCGGGCCGTCGCCGGGGAGCTGGAGAAGGCGGCGCGCGAGCGGGACGACGGCGCGTACTGGGGGGAGACGGCCGCCTCGCAGTGGCAGTCCGATGCCGTCGAGTCGACCGCGTGGGCGCTCTCCGCCCTGCTCGCGCTCAAGCCCCAGTCCGAGGCCATCCCGAAGGCCGTCGAGTGGCTGCTGCAGGAGCGGACCGGGGAGAGCTGGAAGTCCACGCGCGACACCGCCGTGGCGACCCTTGCCCTGGTGGAGACGCTGCGGGCGCGGCCGGAGACCTGGGTCGAGGCGGAGCTCGCGGTGCGCGTGAACGGGACGACGCTGAACGCCGTCGCGCTCACGCGCGAGCGGCTGTCAGGGGACGGCCTGTCGGTGCGGGTGGCTTCGCACAGGCTGCGCATCGGTCCGAACGAAATCGTGCTCACAAAGCGGCGGGGACCGAGCGTGCATTACCATGCCGTCCTTTCCTGGACGACGGGCGAGGAGGGAATCCCGCCGTCCTCCTCCGGGCTCGAAATCGACCGGCGGTACTTCCTGCTCATCCCCGACCCGGAGGGCAAGCAGTCGCGCTGGAAGGCCGTCCCGCTGGGGGACAACCCGGTTCCGAGAGGTTCGCGCGTGCTCGTGCGGCTCGAGGCGCGTACGGTCGCGGCCCGCGACTACCTGCTGGTGGAAGACCCCTTGCCGGCCACCGCCCGCGTGCTGACCGGAGACGCGGAGGCGGACGTGACGGGCGTGCCCGGGGCGGCGGGCCCAGAGGAGCGGCAGGGCGCGGTCCACCGGGAAATCCGGGACGACCGGGTCGCATTTTTTTTCGATCGGGTCGCGCCGGGCGCCGTCTCGATGAGCTACGTGTTCGAGGCGGAGCACCCGGGTCGGTTCCATGCGCTGCCGGCCTCGGCCCAGCTCCTGTACTTCCCGCGCGTGCGGGGGCAGTCGGGGGAAAGGGTGATGGTGGTCAAGTGAGAGTGGGGGTGGAAGCAAGCCACCTGGCCTGAGACCACGCCCAACATCGATCGTCAGGCGTGAATCAGCAATCAGCAATGTGAGGAGTTGCCCATGCCCCGTTGGGACAAGACGTTCCCCTCCTCCGAGGAGGGGCCGCTGCGCACGGTGCTGCGTTGGCTGCGGATCGGGCCGGTCGTGCTGGTCGCGGTCGGCCTGCCGCTCCTCTGCGCCTTCGGATCCGAGCTCGTGGTGCGGGTCGACACGGGTGAGATCGCGATCCTCATCCGAAAAACGGGGGAGGATCTCCCGGACGGCGAGATCGCCGCGCCCGGGCCGGGGTACAAGGGGATTCAGCAGGAGGTGCTGTCCGAGGGCTGGCACTTCCGCAATCCCTACACCTGGGACGCGGTGCTCGCGAAGCAGACCGAGATCCCGGCGGGGAAGGTCGGGATCCGGCTCCGCCAGTTCGGGAAGCCGCTGCGGCCGGGGCAGGTGCTCGCGGAGGCGGGTCAGAAGGGCATCGAAAAGGAGATCCTGGGTCCCGGTCGGTATGCGGTGAATACCCTGCTCTACAAGATCGAGTTGAGGGATGCGTTCCAGGTCCCCTTCGGGCACGTCGGCGTCCAGACGCTCAGCTCCGGCAAGGAACCGAAGAACCCGAACGTGTTCCTCGTCGAGCCGGGCGAGCGCGGAACGCAGCGGCACGTGCTCCAACCCGGGACGCACTACCTCAACCCCTACGAGGTCTGGGTGGACCCGATCAGCCTCCAGTCGAACAAGATCGACATGGTCGACAAGGACGCGATCGAGTTCCCGTCGAAGGACGGCTTCCAGATCAAGATGGAAGCGACGATCGAGTGGGCGATCGATCCGCTGCGCGCGGCGCAGGTCTTCGTCGAATACGTGGACGCCCGCGCCTTCACGGGCAACGTGCACAGCCAGGACGAGGTCCGGAAGTGCATCGAGGAAAAGGTGATCGTGCCGAACGCGCGGGCCTTCAGCCGGCTGGAGGGCTCGAAGCACCTCGCCCGCGACTTCATGGGCGAGACCCGCGGCCAGTTCCAGGTCCAGTTCCAGAAAGGTATGGAGACGGCGTGCCGCGGACAGGGCATCCAGATCCGGAGCGCGGTGGTGCGGAAGACCGCGCCCCCCGAAGCGATCTCCAGCCCGATCCGCGAGCGGGAGCTTGCCGTCCAGCAGCGCGACAAGTACAAGCAGCAGATCGAGCGGGAGAAGCAGGAAAAGCAGCTCGCCATGGAGAAAAAGATCCAGGAGCGCGAGACCGCGGTGAACAAGGCGCAGGCGGACGTATCCGTGGCGATCACCGAGGCCACGCGGGGCAAGGAGGTCGCGCTCATCGATGCGAAGCGGAAGCTGGAGGTGGCGCGCCTCGAGCTGGAGGCGGCGAAAAACCAGGCCTCGGCCATTCTCGCCCGGGGGCAGGCGGACGCCGCGGTGATCCGCTTCAAGAACGCCGCCGAGGCGAGCGGCCTCCGCGTCGCGCGCGCCGCGTTCGGCGACGGGGACGCGTACGTGCGCTTCCTTTTCCAGCAAAAGGCCGCGCCCGCCATCCGCTCCATCCTTACGAACACCGACGGGCCTTTCCTGGAAATCTTCCGCGGGCTCGCGGGTACGACGCCCGGGCACGCCGCCGAAGCCCGACCGAGGGAAACGCACCCGCTCGGAACTCCGACGCCGCCGCCCACGGTGCGACCCGAGGCGCAGCCCGCACCCGCACCCGCACCCGCGCCCAGCGCACCGCCCGAGCCGCCCCACCCGCCGGCCGGTGAAGCCGCGCCCGACGCGGGGGGCAAGCCCGCGGACCCGAAACCTGTGGATCCAAAGTAGGAGGGCCGTCCATGAGGAGCAAGCAAGGCATCGCACGGATCGTCGCGGCGGTCCTCGTCCTGTACGTCGTCGGTTGGGAAGGCTTTTACAAATGGGGCCTCTGCCGCATCTACGTCCCGCCCGGCGGCATGATGGTGCTCACGGCGAAGGTCGGCTGGTCGAACCCCGACCCCGAGAACCTGCGCGTCGTGGACGAGGGCGTCCAGGGCGTGCAGAAGCTTGTCCGCGGGGAAGGCCGCCATTTCTACAACCCCTTCTTCTACGACCGGGACACCGCTCCCCATGTCGACGAGCTCGGCCCGGAAGAGGTGGGCCTCGTGGAGTCGAAGAGCGGCAAGCAGCTCCCGCCCGGTGAGTTCCTCGTCGACGACGTCGACCATCTCAAGGGGATCTGGCGCGCGGTCCTCACGCCCGGGAAGTGGCGGCTGAATCCCCGCGCGTTCGAAGTCACGAAACTGAAGGCCACCAAAATCCAGCCGGGCTACGTGGGCTGCGTGACCTCGCTGTCGGGCGCGAGCCCGCAGGACGGCAGCCTCGCGGGGGCCGGCCAGCGCGGCATCCGCTCGAACGTCCTCCAGCCCGGGCTCTACTACTTGAACCCGCGCGAGTTCCAGGTCGACTCGGTCGAGATCGGCTATCGGGAGATCTCGTTCACGGACGTGTCGTTCCCCTCCAAGGACGGCTTCACCATCAAGCTCGACGTGAGCGTCGTCTGGGGGCTCGAGCCGGTGAAGGTTCCCTTCGTGATGATGCAGTTCGGCAACGTCGAGCAGGTCATCAACAAGGTGATCCACCCCCAGGTCGAGTCGATCTGCCGCAACGAGGGGTCTCGCTACCAGGCGAAGGACTTCATCGAAGGCGTAACGCGCGAACGGTTCCAATCGACTTTCACCGAGACCTTGACGAGCGTGTGCGCGGAGAAGAAGATCACGGTGATCACCGCCCTCGTGCGCGCGATCGACGTCCCCATCGAGATCCGCGAGCCGATCCAGCAGGCGAAGGTGGCGATGGAGGAATCGCTCACGAAGGGCGAGCAGCAGTCGACGCAGAAGCTGATCAACGATCTCGAGCAGGTGAAGGCCGACGTGGAGAAGGGCGTGCGCGAGGTCGCGGCCGAGACGGAGCGCACGATCGCCTCCGTGCGCGCGGAAGGCGAAAAAAAGGTGGCCGAGATCCGGGCGCAGCTCATGGTGGACGTGGCGGCGATCGAACGCGAGATCGCCGAACTGAGCGCCGAGCGGACGCGCGTGCTGGGGAAGGCCGAGGCCGACGTGACCCAGCTCCTCCGGGAAGCGGAGTCGGACAAGCTGCGACAGAGCGTGGACGCCATCGGCGGCCCGGCGGTCTACGCGAACTACATTTTCGCCACGGGTCTGCCGCCCGACTTCCAGGTCGTGATCCGGTACGCCGGACCGGGGACCTTCTGGACGGACCTTCCGGGCACGGCGGGCGGGAAGGGGCTCGAAAGCGCGGCGAGCTTGAAGATCCTGGAAAAGGCGCAGAAGGACGGCCAGAAATAGGACTAGCGGGACTTCAATCTAGGTTCTGTGTTGAAGCCCCACCAGGGCGCCTTCGCGCCCCCCTCCCCCGACACGAACTCCAAGGGCCAGCACCAATGACCCATCGACTCCAACACCCGACTCCAAAGCCCGGCCCGGCGAAACGGAACCGCGACCGTGAGGGAGCGGTCTCGGCGCCCCCTTCCTCACCCACGTGTTTGACCTTGCCCAGCTTCGTGCGAGCGCTCCGGGACCGCGACGCAAGCGGTCGGCAGCGCTCCAGCCCCCTAGCGACGCTCTCGACGAGCCCGAGCGTCCGGGTCGAGGCCCGGACCCGCCGTGCCCGCCGCGCCCGCGGAGGCGGGTCCCGATGAAACTCTGCGCAGGCGACCTCCTCGGCCCGTTCCGGCTGGTCTCGAAGCTCGGCGAAGGAGGCTTCGCCGAAGTCTGGAAAGCGGAGCGCCCGGAGGAGGCCGGCGTTTTCGAGGCGCTGAAGGTCGCGACGGATCCGGAGCTGGCGCGACAGCTCCGCACGGAGGAGAAGCTGCGGCGGCGGCTCGTGCACCCGAATATCGTGCGGCTGCTCGGCGAGAACCTGGAGTCGACGCCGCCGTTTTTGCGCATGGAGTTCGTCGAGGGCAAGAGTCTTGAGTTGCTGCTCGCCGAGCGCGGTCCGCTCCCCGTCGGCGAGGCTTTGGGGCTGGCCGAGGGCATCGCGCGCGCGCTCAGCTACGCCCACGGGCAGCAGGTGGTGCACGCCGACGTAAAGCCCGGGAACGTGCTGATCGGCAAGGACGGCATCGCGAAGCTGACGGATTTCGGGCTGGGGCAGGTGACGCGGGACCTCGCGCGGTCGATCGTCCACAGCATGACGGCGATGTCGGACGAGCGGAGCCGTGCGATCGCGGGCACGCTCGACTACATGTCGCCGGAACAGCGGGAAGGCAAGGAGCTGGACGGCAGGGCCGACCTGTACGCCCTCGGAAAGGTCCTCTACCGCATGCTGACCGGCCGGCTGCCCACCGGGCTTCGGCTGCCGAGCGAAGCGCTGCCCGGGGTCCCGCCGCAGGTGGACGGGCTGGTCGCGCGGCTCCTGGAAGCACGAGACGACCGCACGCCGTCCGCCGAGCGCTTCCTCGAAGAGCTTGCGGCCGTGCGTGCGGCGCTCGCACGCCCGTCGCGCTCCACGCAGCCTTCGACGCGCACGCTCGCGCTCCTCCTGGTTGGGGGCCTCGGCGCGTTGGTCGTGGCCGCCCCGTGGGAGCGGGGCGCGCTCGGCGTGGCGAGCGCGCCGCGACTCGTCTGGCTTGTCGCCGGTGCGGCGATGCTCGCACTGGTGCTTCGGACCCTCCGCCCCCTCCCGAGCGACGGCGGGCCACGCCGTCCGCAGCGGTAGTTGAAGTTTGCTGGGACGCACCTGGGGCCAAGGGCCTGACTCGACAACGACCGAACCATCGGGAGAACACTCGTGGAAACGGCATCCGTCACCGAGGACCGGCCGCCTCTGGGCCCGGGCCTGCTCACGCTCGGGGTCGTGCAGTGCGTGTGGGGCGTACTCCTGCTCTGCGGCGGCGCCTGGGGCGCGATCACCATGGTCGCGTTGGGAAATGCCGAGATCATGCGCAGCCAGCCTGACAACCCTGTGCTCGAGATCTACGAGAAAAACCCCGTCCTGCGCCTCTCGAGTGCCGCGGTCTCGGGGTGCAATACCCTGTGCGGCATCGTGTACCTCGCCGGCGCCATAGGGCTTTTTCTTCGTGCCCACTGGGGTCGGTTGGCCACTCTCGCCGCCGCGGTCACCGACATCGTGCTGAAGTTCGCCTGGATCGCCCTGATCGCCGTGTTTCTCGTACCCGCCCTGTCGGAAAGTCCGGCCTTCTCGACCCCGCAGGAGAAAACGGGCGGAGTCATCGGCGTGCTCGGGGCGACTTCCTGCTGTGGGGTCTTCCTGGCCGCTTACGCGATCGTGGCGCTGATCGTCCTGACGCGCGCTTCCGTCAAGAGCGAGTTCTCGTGAGGCGGGCCGCGGCGCGCCGTCCGCGCATCGTTTGCCTCGGGGGCGGGACGGGCCAATCCGTGCTCCTGCGCGGACTGTCCGCGCTTCCCTGCGAGCTCACGGGGATCGTCGGCGTGACGGACAACGGCGGACATGCGGGCGTCCTTCGGCGGGAGCTGGGCGGGCCGGCCGTGGGGGACCTGCGCAACTGCCTCGGCGCCCTCGCCGGCGACGAACCGTGGGGTCGTGTGTTCCGGTTCCGGTTCGGCGAGGGAGGGCTCTCCGGCGTGAGCCTCGGGAACCTCCTCCTCGCCGCCCTCTCGCGCGAGCTGGGTGGGCTGTCGGCCGCCGCGGAGGCGGCGCGCGTCACGCTCGGGCTGCGGCCCGCGATCTTGCCGGTTTCGGAGGGAGCGGCCCAGGTCTGCGCGCGTGTCGGCGGCGCAAAGGTCGTGGCAGGGGAGTGGGAAATCATCGAGAGGCGACCGCGCACTCCGATCACCCGCGTCTTTCACCGGCCCCCGCTCCGCGCGACGCGCGAGGTGCTGGGTGCCCTGCGGCGTGCCGATCTCGCGGTGCTCTGCCCGGGGTCGCTCTTCACGGCCGTGCTCTCGGTGCTCGCGGTGCGCGGCGTCGCGCAGGCGCTCGCTCGCGTCCCCGTCCTCGCCGTGACGAACCTGATGACGCAGCCGGGGCAGACCGACGGCATGGACTGGGTCGACCAGCTCCTGGCCATCGAGCGCGGCCTTGGAAAACTCCCGGAGTTCGCGCTGGTCAACGACTGCGCGCCCCCTGCAAAATTGGCGGCGGCGTATGCCGGCCTCGGCAGCTACCCCGCAGCCGAGGCGCCCGGCCGTTGGCGGCGGCTCGGTCCGTCGCGCGGCGGCTGGGAAACGGTGGAGTGCATCGGCGGGTCCGGGCGCGCGGCGCGCAGCCTGCGCGTCCGCTTCGCCGACCTGGTCGAGCGCCCGCGGGCGGCGGCCCTGCGCTCCTACGCCCGGTCGGGCGCCCGGCTCAAGGCCTGGCCGCACCTGATCCGGCACGACCCGGCGCGGCTCGCGCTCGAGGTCCATCGAGCCGCCTTGCGCCTGCTCGCCGAGGAGGCGCGGCCATGACCCCGGTCCTTCGCTCCAGCTCGCCGACCTCGGTCGGCGGCGCGCGTGCGCAAGCGGGCGCGCCGCGGTCGGTCGCGATCCGACTCGGTGCGCTCGTGGGCGTGTTCGCACTCGCCGCCGCGTCGCTGCCGCTCGGCGGCCCGGGTGCGCGCGTCGCCGAAGGCTGCGACACGTGCGTACGGCCGGCTCGGTCCTCGCTCTCGAACGGGCTGACCTGCATCTTCTGCGGGAACCATCGGGACCGCCAGGTCCTCGTGCTGATGGCCTACCACGTGGGGGCGCGCGACGAGCCGCCGCGCGGGGCCGGCACGGCGCGCGTCGTGGAGCACATGCTCGCCCGGGCGCCGCTGCCTTCTTTTCCCGCCGCGGGGCGCGACCCGGATGCCTCGCGTGCCGCGGGCTCGGACGTGACCCACGACCTCACGTGGTTCTCCCATGCCGTGGAGCGGGACGACCTCGAGCGGGCGCTTCGACTGGAGGCGGAGCGGATGCGGAGCGCGGTCCTGGACGAGGAGCTTTTTCGTCGGGAGCGCGAACGCTGTCTGCGGGAGGCCGCAGAGTCGGAGCTGAACCCGGTGAGGCGACTGTGGGGCGCGCTCTACGCCGCCGCCTTTCGCGTGCATCCGTACGGCAGGCCGCGCCGGGGCCTGCCCGAGGACCTGCGGGACCTGAGCGAGAAGGCCGCCCGCGATTTCCAGCGGGCCTTCTTCCATCCCGACAACGCGACGTTGGTGCTCGTCGGGGATCTGCCGGAGCCGGGCCTGGCCCTCCTCGTCGAGCGCGTGTTCGGGGACATTCCGCGCTCGGCGGGCATCCCGGTCCCCCTCGCGACGGAGCCGCCGCAAACGGAGGCGAGGCGGGTCGTGCTCGAGGCGCCCGGCGCCCCTGCGCGGCTCCTGCTGGGTTTCCGGCTGCCGGCGGTGGAGCACCCGGACCATCCGGCCCTGCTCGCGCTGCGCGCGGCCCTGGGCGCGCGCCTAGGGCGCATCCCTGACTTCGAGGGGAAGGCCCGTTCGGCAGGCTTGCGCCCGGAGAGCCCGCTCGACTATCGGGATCCGCACCTCCTGCTCCTGTCCGCGGAGGCGGTTTCACCGGACGCGTTGACGGAAGTGGAGGCGCGGCTCCGGCAGGCCGTGGAGGAGCTGTCCTCGCAGGTGCTCCCCGCAGCGGACGTGGAGGCGGCGAAAAAGCGCGCCGCCGCGGAGCTTGCGGGTCCCTCCACGATCGACCCGCCCCCGGCCGGCGAGGGGGATTACCTGAGCCGGTTCTACGTCGACGTGGCCCTTGCGCTGGCCCGGCGCGCGCGGCGCGCGGCCTACCTCGACGGCGACTACCGGCGTCGGCTGGGCGAGGTCGACGGCGCGCGGATGCACGAAGCAGCCGCGAAGTACCTGGTGCGTGCGAACGCGACGAGTGCGGTGGGAGTGGGGGCGGCGGGAGCGGGGAGATGAGTGGATGAACAGCGTGTGCGACTTTGCCCCTCACCCCCCTTCGCTCGCTGCGGCGAGCTTCGGGCCTTCGCCCGCCGAGGCGGGCTACAGCCCGCGAAGGCGGGGCGCAGGCCCAGCCCTCTCCCCCATGGGGAGAGGGGGAGGGCGCGGGAACGGGAGCGGCTTGGGGTATAGAATGGGTTTGCCCAGGGATGTCAGTCACCCAGGCCCTCTCGCCGAACGGTAGAGGGGGAGGGCGCGGGCAGAGTGAACCGATAGGAGGCGATGTTGGACTACTTGTTGATCTTCGCGGGGGTCGCGGGCACGCTCGTCCTGGGGGCGATCCTGGGGCTCAAGTGGCCCCGGGGGGCGCTGCTCGGGGGCAGCCTCCTGCTTCTCACGGCCAGCTTCTTGAACATCCCGGGCGACGCAGAGCTTCGAGGCCTCTTGGACAACCGCTTTCGCTGGATCGTCCGCGTGCTCGGCGGTCTCGGGACGATCGCGGGCGTGTTCGCGTTCATTCGCCCGCCGAGATCGCCCGAGGAGGAGCAGGCGGACGCGGCGGCGGGCGGTGGTCCCGCCGGGGCCTCTCCGACCCCGCCTCGCGAAGGGCAGCCGACAAAAACCGAACCGCGAGCGTGAGCGAGCGGTCCCGCGGTGTGCTTCTACGACGCCGTGCTTGCACTCGCCCCAGGTACTCGAACCGACAGCGACGACCCGCCCGAGTCAAGTACCGCTCCACGGAAGTCGGTGGCCAATGGGCGAGGGCAAGTTTGGCCGCCCGCGAGGCGCGCGAGCGAGGCGTAGTAACGGAGAACTACGCCGAGCGAGCGCAACGAAACAGGCGGCCGAAATCGCCGAGGAAATTGGTCACCCAATTCTGTGGGGCGGTATCAAGCGACAGCCTCCAAGCCAGTCGAGCCACGGGCGGCCGGAGGCGCGTAGGAACCAGCGAACCCGGGGATGCCCGCGGCCGCGCCGAGGCCGCTCCCTCACGGTCGCGGTTCGGTGTCCTGCCGCCGCCCGTCGCGCGGACCCGGCGGTGGCGCCGCCGCCGGCGTGCGCCTCCGCCCCCGCCACCAGGACGCGGCCGCATGGGCGGCGAAGAGCGCGAAAAAGGGGAAGACCGGGATCCGGAAACGGAGCGAGCTGACGAAGATCAGGTGAAGGGACATGTTGTAGAGCGTGGGGCTCGCGAGCAGCGCCTTCTCGCGGAGTCCGCGTCCGCAGAGGGCGAGGCCCGCCAGCGCAGCGAAGAGGACCGGCGCGTAGGTCGTCAGCGAGAGCGCATCGTAGAAAGGCGTGCGGTAGCCGGCGAAGTTCGGCACGAGGTTCCAGAAGCGGAGGAACTTCGTCCACGCGAGGCCGAGGGCGCGTCCCGGATCCGCGGCGATGAGGCGCCAGGCCTCCGCGCGAAGGAAGCGGTCCCGGTCCGCCTCGGAGAGACCTGCCACGCCGCGCGGGAAGGTCATCCGGTCCTTCACCGGACTTCCGTCCGCCTCGGGACAGAACGCTTCGTAGAGCCCGTCGCCGAGCCGCGCCGTGAGGGGGACGACGCGCCCGAGCACGCGGTAGTTTCGCACGGACCAGGGCAGGATGGCGAGCAGGGCGAAGAGGAGCACGAGGGCGTACGCGCGGAGCGCGGGGAAGAGGCGGGCGCGGCCGGCGCGGAGCAGCCAAAACGGGAGGAGGAAGCCGAGGTAGGCGAGCTGATTCGGGTGGAAGAGGCAGGCGCCGCCGGCGAGGAGGCCCGCGACCGCGGCTCGTCCCGGCCGGAAATCGTCGGCGAGGCGGAGCAGCGCGAACAGGAGGAGGAGGAGGACCGTGGAGATGGGGGCTTCGACGAGGACCTGGGTCGCAAAAAAAATCAGGAAAGGGTCGAGGGCGACGAGCACGCCGGCGACCCGGCCGGCGCCCTCGCCGAACTCGCGACTTCCGATAAAGTACGCAAGCAGGGCGCCGACCGCACCGAGGAGGGCCTGGAGGACTTTCACGCTGACGACGGGTTCGCCGAACGCTCGACCCAGCAGCCAGAGCAGGAACGGGTAGCCCGGGACTCGGCCGGCCGCTTCCTGCTCGAAGACGAAGCCGCGCCCGCGGTCGAAGTTCTCCGCCATTTCCAGATATTGGCGGGAGTCGGGAAACTCGACGCGGCCGGGCCCGCGCGCCACGACGGCGCCGAGCCGGAGCAGGAGCGCGACGGCGAAGAGCAAGAACAGAAAGCGGAGTCGGCCGCGGTCGACGGCGGGAGAGCGGTCGGCTGCGGCGGGAGCGAGGTTGAGCGGGACGGGGGGGAGAGGCGGGGGCGTTGGGCCAGCCCTTACAAGCAACAAGCCGAAGTGAAGCTCAAATCGATCTCTCTGTCCGTTGCCAGAGATCATCGCCGGTAGAGGACGGTGGACTCAGCGCCTGGCCTCTGCGTCTCCGCGTCTCTGTGTAAAAGTCTCGCATTCGCCCCACGCGGCCGGGTCGAACTTCAAATTGCAAAAAGTCAAATTTCAAATCTCAAATTTCGCCCGCGTCGATCTGGGACGCGGAGCCATGATGTAGCCATTTGCCGCCGTCGGTCGAGTTCAGCCTCAGTACCGCCCCACAGAATTGGGTGACCAATTTCCTCGGCGATTTCGGCCGCCTGCTTCGTTGCGCTCGCTCGACGTAGTTCTCCGTTACTACGCCTCGCTCGCGCGCCTCGCGGGCGGCCGAACTTGCCTTCGGCTA
>JACPWG010000076.1 GCA_016197205.1 Planctomycetota bacterium | reverse complement strand
GGCGTAGTTGATGATCACGCCGAAGCCGACCGACAGGCTGAAGAAGATCTGGCCGGCGGCCGCCAGCCAGGTCTTGAAGTTGCCGAGCTTGCTGAAGTCGGGGTTCCACAGGTAGCCGAGGCCGTCGTTGACGGTCTGGCCCGTGGAGCCGGCCGGTGCGTCGAGGGTCAGCACACGCACGAGGATCACGACACCGAGCACCGCCATCACCGGCGCGCCCCCAGGCATCGGTCGATCCACGAAAATGTAAAGTAATTCTTGCGCGGGCGCTAATCCTTCGTTTTTGGGTTTCGGGCGCGAGCTTGACTTGGGAGAGTGGGGTTTTCGGGCATGGTTCAAACGTGGGTTGCAAACTGCCGTCGGCCGCGTGCCGTAGGGGCGCCCCTCGTGGGCGCCCACGACGGGCCGCAGGCCGTTGGAATGCGCGGTGTCGCCAACAGGGCGGGCACAAGGCCCGCCCCTACTTCCGGACGCAAAGGCGTGTTACCCACACGTTGCCCGATTTGAACCCTGCCGGTTTTCGGTGGGGCGCACTCACCCCAGCCCTCTCCGCCTTCGCGGGAGAGGGGGACGGCGCGTGACGGGCACGGCGCGCGCGCGGCGCGGGAGAGGAGGACGGCTGGTGGCCCGTTGACGAAGTCCTGACACGTTGGCTGGGGGCGCGGGCCTCCCTCCTTCGCTCGCTACGAGCTACGGAGCGGAGGCCGGCCCGCGCGAACGGCCACGTGAGTTGCGACTTGCCGCACTCGAGGGACGACCAGGTCGGTAGTGTGTCAACGAGGCGGCTAGAAGCCCACGCCCATCCCCAGGTGGATGCCGAAGTCCGCGGAGTTGTCGTAACGGTAGAGGTTCTCGAGGAGCCCGAATTCCAGCTCCGCGCCGTCACTGACCTGCCACTTGGCGCCCAGCGTGAGAAGCACCGTGTAGCTCGAAAGGTGCGTGGGGAGGTCCTGGAAGATCATCGTCAGGTAGTTGATGTGGGTGAGGATGGAGACGCGGCTCGAGACGGCGTATTCCAGGCCGAACAGGGCCGAGAAGCGGTCGCGGCTGAAGCGCAGGTGTTCGAGACCGACGTCGCTGAACTGGCCGTACCAGAGGTTGGTGTGGACGAAGAGCCCGTCCCAGACGCGTTTGGACGCCGCCAGCAAGAAGGCCCCATCGAGGCCGTTCGAGCCGAGGACCTCGTCGTCGGTGGCGAAGGGGAGCTTGACCAGGACCTGCCCGGCCACCGCCGGCGCCCAGTCCCCGCCTTCGGTGAGCTGGTACTTCGCCTTGAGAACCGGGTTCTCGAGGACCGGGTCCGTGTCCGTGCTCTCGTACCGCAGGCCCTCGCGGTTCGGAATGCTGATCTGCCAGGTGTTCTTTTCGAACTGGTCACGCCCCGCGGTGCCGTAGCCGAAGGTGTCGTGAAAGCCCTCGATGAACGAGTCGATGATGCCGCCGGTACGGAAGGCGATCGGCAGCTCGGCCCCGACCTCAAGCCCCTGCGCGGGGGACCACGCCCCCTGGAGGACCAGCGACACCAGCTCGCCGTCGATCAGGTGCCTGCCGCTCCGGAAACCGAACGTGTTGGACCAGTCGAGCATGCCGCCGACCCGGTACTTGCCCGGGACGAGGACGCGCGTGGTTTCCGGGAAGGGATTCAGGTGGGCCAGCGCGAAGGGGAACTGGTCTCTCATCGCGAGGACGCCGCGGCCGTGGTTTCCGAGCAGGTCCTCGTCCGCGGCCGAAGGCGGGGCCTGGACGCGAGGGGCTTCGGAGGAGGGCGGAGGCGTGGCGACCGGCGCGGGACCGCCTGCGCCGGTGTTCGCCCAGTGGATGTCGGAGGCAAGCGCGCCGCGTCCGGGCGTCAGGGCGGCGACGAGGAGCAGGAGGACCGCCATCCAACGCGCCGTGAGCCTGGGGGGCATGCGCAAGCCTTCCGCGGAGGTCTGGGGAGTCTCGGGTGAGCACCGGAGCGAGCGTGGAACTCTAACGAATGGCCGGAAGGGAGTCAAGGGGTTTCCGGCGCGGGCCGCGGGCCGGCTAAACGACATCGCCGGCGGGACTGAACCCGAGGGAAACATCGGCTACGGTCAGACCGCTCCCTCACGGTCGCGGTTGAGTTCGGGGGGTGCACTTCGATTCGCCGTTGGCTCGTCGTTGGGCAGCGGCACCTGCGCGCCGTGCCCACGCTACTCGATCTGCACGTCCGTGCCCTTGCGGTAGCGCATCGTCTCCCGACGCACCCGCTGGTCCAATTCCTCTTCGCGCGTCCCCTGCTGGATCATCTCCACGAAGCGCACCGACGACCAAGGCAGGAGGTAGGTCTTGTCGCTCTCGTCAAGCGGCTTCTCCTCGGACCGATCGCTGTGCGTGCCCATGACCTTGGCATACCGTCTGCCCTTGAGCGTCAGCAGCACCTCGTCACAGCCGGTCACGTCGCCTCGCATGACCGTCAGCGGGTCCTCTTTCGCGTCCCGTTTGAGCACGACGCGGATCTTCTGATTCGGTTGCAGCATGTCGGGCACTCCTTCCAAGAGCGGGCTTCGCTTGCTGAAATCCAGCCGGGGTCGCCGCACCGTCGCTCAGTACCGCTCCACGGAAGTCGGTGGCCAATAGGCGAAGGCAAGTTTGGCCGCCCGCGAGGCGCGCGAGCGAGGTGTAGTAGCGGAGAACTACGGCGAGCGAGCGCAACAAAGCGGGCGGCCAAAATCGCCGAGCAAATTGGTCACCCAATTCCGTGGGGCGGTACTCAGGCGCGCGCCGGCGCTCCGAGCGCCTCGAGCACGGCGGTGCGGAGGTGACCATTGGTGCTGATCGCGTCCCCGCCGTCGATCGTCGCGCGGCCGCGCCAATCGGTGAACGTCCCGCCGGCCTCCGTCACGAGCGGCAGGAGGGCGGCGCAGTCCCAGATCTTCATGACCGGATCGAGCATGACCTCCGCCCGACCGGTCGCGACCAGCACGTGGCCGTAGCAGTCCCCCCAGGTGCGCTCCATCGCGGTCGCCGCCTGGAGCCGCAGGTAGCCCTCGCGCGCCGTCCCGCGGAAGTCCCGAACGTCGGTCAGGAGCACCGCCGCCTGCGCGAGGTCGCGGGTCTCGGATACGCGGGCGCGCCGCCCGTTCCAGAAGCAGCCGAGCCCGCGGCCCGCGTACGCCAGTTCGTCGAGGGCCGGGAGGTTCGCCACGCCCACGATCGGCTTCCCGCGGTGCACCAGCCCCACCAGGACGCCGAAGAGCGGGACCCCGCGGACGAAGGACCGCGTCCCGTCGATCGGGTCCAGGATCCACTGGTACGGCGACTCGGGGCGCTCGTGGCCGAACTCCTCGCCGAGGATCCCGTGCGTCGGGTGGAGGCGGGCGAGCTCCGCGCGCAAGAGCTGCTCGCTCTCACGGTCGGCGATCGTGACCGGCGAAAGGTCCGCCTTGGCCTCCGCCGCCACGCCGGTCTGGAAATAGCGGAGCGCGACGCGGCCGGCGCGCCAGGCGAGGTCGGTCGCGAGCTCCAGGTACGAGCGCACCTCGCGCTCGGTCGGCGCGTCGGCCGCGACGGGCTTCGGGGTCGGGCGCGGCGGCACGCGCTTTGTTTTTCGCTCCATGGGGCGAGCCTCCGGATTCACTCGAGCGTCTTGAAACGTTTCTCGATCTGGCTGACCGCCTGGGCCACGGCGTCCACGTCCTCCCGCGAGACGTCCCACGGCCCATACCGGACGCGTCGGAAGGTCTCCGTCAGGCGGTCGACCGGGCCTCGCAGGTCGGGCGACCGTGCCGCGAGGGTCTCCGCGTACTCGGCGGGGCTGCTCCAGGGTTGGCGAACCACCCCGTGTCGGCGCAGCCGTTCCGTCATGCCCAGGTACATGTCGATCACCAGCATCTGCGGCGTCTTGATCCAGGTCTTGTGCCGCCGGGAGATGGACGTGTCCTCGATCGGCACCTCCGCTTCGTCTTCCTCCTCTTGCGGCTCCTCCTCCCGTTCCTGCGTCTCCTCGGCCCCGCGCGTGAAGAGGGCGCGCGCCACGAGGAGGAGCAGGCCGACCCCGGCCAGGCCCGCTCCGACGTTCAGGACGGATCGGAGCAGCTCGGCCCACCCCGCCTCGGAGTCCGCTTCGCCCGCGTCCTCCCGCCTGACGGCCCTGCCCAGGGCGCGCTGCAGGCGGTGGCTCCGAAACTCGGCACCGGGTTTGAAAGTGGAGACGGGCGCGACCGCGTGGAGGCCCACGAAGAGCAGCGCGGCGAAGCCCCCGGCGAGGACGGAGCACACGGCGGCGTTGAACGGGTACTGCCGGTCCTCGTTATGGAAGGAGGCCACCACCCGCTCGAAGTGTTCGAAAACCTGGGCGGCGATGCCGAGTCCGAGGGTGACCGCGGCGTACCCCGCGGCGTGCGGGTGGCAGCCCAGCGCCGTGATCCCGAGCAGGACCAGCGCGTTCGCCCCCAGCCGGTCCACCCCGCGCGGCGTGCAGGCAAAGACCGCGAGCACCGCCTGGAAGCCGATGTACACGGGCGTGAAGGCCGCGATCCACTCGAGGGAATCGGTGTAGAGGAGCATGGCGAAAAGGAGGACGGTGCCGAAGACGAGAAACGCCCCGAGAAAAAGGTGGGCGTTGGATTCGCAAAACAAATGGACCAGCTCGTTCAGCGCGTGGCGCCACCGATAGGCGCACGCGAACGCCAAGGCGTAGAGGACGGCCAGGTTCACCCCGAGCTGGAGAATGTCGCGGTCGAACGGCGTGTACAGAGTGGCGGCCGCGTGTCCCGCGGCGAGCGAAAGCCCGAACGCGGCGACCAGCTTGCCCTGGTGATAGGTCCAACGACGGGGAAAACGCATGGCAACGATTGGATTTGAGAATGGAGAATGGAGATTTGAGAATTGGGCGCCTTTTCGGCAGCCTGGAGTTTCGTGGAGTCCTTCTAAGCGTTCACCACGGAGACACGGAAGTTTCACGGAGGACGTTTGGCAGGCTCCTGTTCCTCTCCGTGCGTCCTCCGTGCCTCCGTGGTCAAAAAGCGTCTCACGGTGAACGCTAACGAGTCACTCTCCCGGAATTCCGTTGGACGACCGGCCGTGTGATCGCTTGGAGTCCCTCTCGTTCGACTTCTTGAAAGCCTTTCGCGATTCTGGAATCCGTGCGCTCCGCCCACGGGGGAACGAGCCACCGAACTCGCCGAAGACACCGAACGGCCTAATCGTGAATTTCGGCGTCTTCGGCGTGTTCGGTGGCTATTTCCTCCATTTTGGGTTTCGAGCCTTCGCCCGAGTTGGGTTTTGAGTCTTGACATTTGAAATCCCTGCCTGAGACTCGCTTCTCGAACCGCACTTTTCCATGCGAAGCTCGAGCTTCGGAAAATGCCCGACCCTCACCTCCTCTCCCGTTCCTCCCGCAGCAGCAACTGCTCGTCCAGGTCTTCCTCCGCGGAGAGCACCTGGACCTCGAAGCCCTGGCTTTCCAGCAGGGCGCGGGCGCGCTCGGGGTCGAAGCGCGAGACCTGGTCGTCCGAGATCCGTTCCCGCCACTGGACGAAGGACCGGTCGTCGAGGACGAAGGCGAGCACGCGGGGGGCGCGGCTCCGGAGGTGGTCGAAGACGGCGGCGTACTTGTCGAGGGCAAGGTCGGTGGTCGAGAAGAGGAGGCAGACGGTGGAGCCGGGGCGGACGAGATCCCGGGCGAAGTGGAGGAAATCCCCGAAGTGCGTCTCTCCGTCCTGGCGGATCGGCACCATCTGATCGAGCAGCCGGATGAGGTGGGCCTCGCCGGTGCCGAGGGGGACGTAATGGTATCGGCTGCCGAGGCCCGCGAGCTGGACGTGGGCGTGGGCGCGCACGGCGGTCATGGCCAAGGAGGCCGCCACCCGGATCGCGATCTCGATCGTCGAGCGCTGGCCGATCCCGCGCGCGTTGCGCTGGTCGAGGTCGAGGAAGATCGTGACCTCCTGCGTGACGTCCTTTTCGAACTCCTTGACGATGAGCCGTCCCCACCGGGCCGAGGCGTTCCAGTGGATGCGCCGGATCTCGTCCCCCTGGCGGAACTCCCGCGTGCCCATGTAGAGGTCGCCGAGGCCGGGGCTCGCGACCGTGTCGTGGCCCGACGTGAAAATGGGCCTCCGCCCCGCGAGGGCGAGGGGCCGGATGGGCGCGGTCCGCGGGTAGACGAGGAAGTCCATCGGCACGTCGAATTCGCGCACGGCCGTGAAGAGGCCGAGCGGATCGGAGAGTTCCACTTTCATGGGGCCGAGCTTGTACACGCCGCGCCGCCGGAAGCAATGGCCGGTGTAGTGGACGAAGTGCTGGTTGCGGCCCGCGGCCCGGGACGGGAGGAGCACGCGCCGGTGCGCGAACTGGTCGGGCGCGAAGACGTCGCAGACGACGGGGAGGTAGATCGGGAGGCGGCCGTGATTCCGCAGCAGGAGTTTGACGTCGATCTCCTCCTGCTCGAAGGCGCCGTGGTACACGCGTCGCCCGCAGGAGACGTTGCGGAGGAGGAGGCGCGTGAGGAGGAAGGCGAAGGCGAGGAGGAGGCCGAGCGCGAGGGCGAGGACGACGAGCAACGAGACGCCGAACCGGAGCCCTGTGGCTCCGAGCGCCAGCACGGCGAGGACGAACCCCGATCGGCGGGAGAAGCCCGGCCGCCCCTCGATGGCCATGGCGCTCAGTCTCCGTCGTATTTCGTGGGGACTTCGACGGACTTGAGGACCGACTCGACGATTTCCTGCGCGGTGATCCCCTTGAGCCGGGATTGCGGCTTGACGAGCAGCCGGTGCGCGAGGCAGTACGGCGCGAGCGTCTTGACCTGCTCGGGGGCGACGAACTTCCTGCCGTCGAGGAGGGCGAGCGTCTGGCAGGCCTTCATGAGCGAGAGGGCCCCGCGCGGGCTGACCCCCAGGAGGGCGTGGTCGTGCGTGCGCGTGCGCGCGGCGATCTCGACGATGTACTTGCGGATGGAGGGGTGGACGAAGGAGTCCTTGACGAAATCCTGGATGGCGGCCACGTCCTCGATGGTGAGGACCGGGGCGAGCTGCTCGAGCGGGTGCTGCCGGGCCTGGCTGTCGAGGATGGCCATCTCCTGCACGGCATCGGGATAGCCGATCGAGAGCCGGAGCATGAAGCGGTCGAGCTGCGCCTCGGGCAGGGCGTACGTCCCGGCCAGCTCGATGGGGTTCTCGGTCGCCATCACGAAGAACGGGACCGGGAGGGGATGCGTGATGCCGTCGACGCTGCACTGCCGCTCCTCCATGGCCTCGAGCAGCGCGGACTGGGTACGCGGCGTGGCGCGATTGATCTCGTCGGCGAGGAGGATGTGGGCGAAGACGGGACCGGGACGGAACTCGAACGTGTTTTCTTTTTGGTTGAAGATCGAGGCGCCGGTCACGTCGGAGGGGAGGAGGTCGGGCGTGAACTGGACCCGCTTGAACACGGCGGAGAGCGAGCGGGCGATCGCGCGGGCGAGGACCGTCTTCCCGGTCCCCGGCACGTCCTCGATGAGGAGGTGGCCGCGCCCGAAGAGAGCCACGAGCGCGAGCCGGACGACGTTGGACTTGCCGATGATGACCCGCTCCACGTTGGCGTGGAGCCGGGTCGCGCGGGAGACGACGTCCTCGAGGTTCATGCGCGCCCTGCCGTCCCGTCAGCTTGAGTACGATCGTGGCGCGGGTGGTCGCGACCAAAAATCGAAGGCGAGCTCCGCCTTCGCGACGCGGCCGCCCTGCTTCGCCTCCCTTCGCAAGCGCCGCGATCCGCTTCAGGGCGTAGGGCTCGGGCGAAGTCCCGGCCCTCCTCCTCGCGAGTGGGAAGCGGGTCCATGCCCTGCGCCGAGCCCGCTCGACGCGCAAGGAGGAAGCCCCGCAGGGCGAGAAGCGACCGGGGTGTGGGCCCTGGTGGGGCTTCAAATTCGTTTCTGTAGGTTCCGGGTGTCTCTCGTGGTCCCGACCCGCCTCGAAAGCCTGGGAGGGAGAACGAAGGCTCCCTTCTCAAGGATCACCGTCCGGTCGAGTCTCAAGACTCAAAGCTCAACGCCTCGTTCGCGAGCGTGACCGAATCCCCGAAAATCCGCTGACGAAGCAACTCGGTGAGGATCAGCGTTCGCGTCTCTGGCCTCCCGGAGCCTTGAGCCTTGATTGAGCCTTGAGCATCGAGCCTTGAACCTTCGACTTCGAGCTGCACCCCCCAGATCGATCTTGAAGTCCGCTAGACCTTTGCGGCGCCTGCCGCGGGCGACGGCGCGGCAGCGGCGGCGGCCGGGGCAGCGGCAGGCTTCGCCGCCAGCGCGTTCACCTTCGCGGAGAGGCGGGACTTGCGGCGCGAAACCGTGTTCGGGTGCAGGGCGCCCTTCGACTTGGCCTTGTCGATCAGGCGAACCACCTTCTTCAGCTCGGCCTTCGCAGCCTCCGCGCTCCCGGACTGGACCGCCTCGAGCACCTTCTTGATCTGCGTCTTCACACGGGACTTCACCTGCTTGTTGCGCAGGTTACGCTTGACGTTTTGGCGGTTCCGTTTCCGAGCTGACAGGGAGTGCGCCATGGAGCCTCCGACCGTGGAACGTGAGGTGCGAGGACGCGCTCGTGGACGAACGCGTCGGTGCCGAGTAAAACGGGGCGCCCACCGAGGGCGCCCCGGAGCCAATGCGTACGGTTGTTTCTGTGATCGAACGTTAGGGAAACCACAGCTCTCGTCGTCAAGCTGGGAAATCTGTGGTTGCCGTTCCGGCGGGCGCCGCGTCACGCCCGAACGCCCTACCCGCCTCCCAACTTGCCCTGGATGTCTTCGATGCGCTTCGGCACGTCCCTGTACTTGATGTCGACTTCGTAGATGTGGTTGTACTCGTCCAGCGCCTCCTGCAGCTTTCCCTTCTTCTCGAAGGAAACGCCGAGATTGTACCGCAGCGACTTCTCGCGGTCGGACGAGTTGTTTTCCTTGATGGCCTTCTTGAACTGCTCGATCGACATGTCGTACATCTTCTTGTTCATGAAGCACCGGCCGAGGTACTCCAGCGAGTCGAGCTTCTTCTTGGGGTCCTTCACCGTCTGCTGGAACTCGCCGACGGCCGCGTCGACCTGCCCGCCTTCGAAGAGGTAGGTCCCGAGCGCGAACTTGAGCGCCATGTCCGTGGGATGCTCCTTGACCCGTCGCTGGAATTCCTCGGTCTGGAACTGGAGCATTTCCCCCTTGATCTGCTTCACGAGTTCCTTGGCGTCGGCGTCGCCGGTCTTCGCGGCCGTCTGGGCCTCGGCGAGGCGATTCTGATACTGCTTGATCTGGATGTCGCCGACCTTCATCCGGATCTGCGGATTGACCTTGTCCAGCTCGTAGGCCTTCTCGAAGATCTCCAGGGCCCGTTCCAGATCCCCTGACTTCTGGAGGACCTCGCCGAGCTTCATGTACGTCTTCACCGTGGCCGGATCGTCCGGCGCCGCGGCGATCTTCTCTTCCAGCTCGGCGACCTCCCGCTCGGTCTCCTCCGTGCTCTTGTGGATCTTGTGATCCTCGGCGAGCTTCGCGGCGCCGGCCTTGTCCTTCATGACGTCGCGCGAGCCGCCGGCCGTATCCCACCCGCCGGTCTGCATCGTGTTCTGGGCCAAAAGGTCCTTCAGGGCCTGGTAAGCCTCGCGGTCGTTCGGCGCCAGCCTGCTCACGACGTTGTAGCACTCGATCGCCTTCGGCGTGTCTCCCTTCTCCCGGTAGAGCTGGCCGAGCATCCGGGCGGCCTTGATGTCCTCCCGGTGTACGGTCGACACGCATTCGACCTCGACGATGGCGCCCTCGATGTGGCCTGAGTTGCGGAGCGCGTCCCCCAGGGCCAGACGCACGGTGACGTTGTCCGGGTCGATGACCAGGAATTTCTGCGCCGCGGCGATTTTCTTTTCGAAGTTCTTGGTCACCCCCGCCAGGAACATGCCGAGGAGCGGGCCGATCCCCTTCACGTAGGCCATGGCGGGGCTTGGGGCGCCCTGCTCCTTGGCCCGCCGCACGCAGACCCCTCGGAAGGTCTGCCGGGCTTTGACGTCGTCCGGTTTGATGGAGAGGATTTGCTGCAGGAGGTCGATGGCGTAGCCGTAGTTCTTCTTCTGGACGGCCTCTTCGGCCTTGGTGAAGAGCTTGTCGATTTCAGCCATGCATGAGCGCTCCCAGATTCCCCGAGGTGCGTCCCCTCCGGGGTTTAGGGACGCCGGAAGGGTTTTTCATGCTAGCAGTGACCTCCGGGGGTGTCAAGGAAAAGTTTGACCCGCGGCCCCCGGCGCTGCTAGAATCCGCCCCGAAGACTCGCGCGCGGAGAAGCCATGGATATCCTGCCCTACCCTACGCCGGCGTTGACCGACACGGCGAGGCCGATCGAAGCCATTGACGACCACGTGCGCTCCGTGGCGGCCGAAATGCTCGACACCATGTACCGCGCACGCGGGATCGGGCTGGCCGGGCCGCAGGTGGGCTACCCGTATCGGCTCATCACCCTCAACCTGACCGGGCAGCCGGAAGACGCCCGCGTTTTCGTCAACCCCGAGCTGCTCGCCTCCGAGGGGGACGAAGTGGCGGACGAGGGCTGCCTCAGCTTTCCGGGCCTCCACGCCAGGGTCCATCGGGCGGTCTCCGTGCGTGTCGGCGCCCTCGATCTCGAAGGGCAGCCGGTGGAGGTAAGGGCGGAAGGGCTCCTCGCCCGGGCCTTCCAGCACGAGATCGACCACCTGGAGGGGATCCTCCTCGTCAGCCGCCTCCTGCCCGCCGAGCGAACGCGGCATAGCGGCTTCCTCAAGGAGCTGGAGCGTCGCCTCGCACCGGAGCGGCGCCGGGCAAGCTCCCTACCCGCGCGGCCCGGCGTGCCGCGCCGGCGGTAGGCGGCCGTGTTCTGGGCCGCGGTCTCCGTCGCCCTCACCCTCGGCGGCTGGCTGCTCGTCGCCTTTCTCGTCCCGCGTGTCGTCTCCGAGCGACGGGAGTCGGCCGCGACCCTCGCCTGGGTCCTCGCCATCGTCTTCATGCCGTTCGTCGGCGCGCTCCTCTACTGGGCGTTCGGCGTGACTCGGCTGCGGCGCAAGCGCGTGCGCAGGCGCCGCGCGCTCCAGTCGCTCGAGCCGGAACTCGCCCCGTTGCGGGACCGACTCGGCGCCCTCGACCCGCTCAAGTCCCCCGGCACCTCCCCGGAGGACGCGGGGCTCATGCGCGCGGCGGCTTCCCTGACCGGAGCGCCCGCGACGCTCGGCAATCGCGCCGACCTGCTCCTCGACGGCAAGGCCACCTTCGCCGCACTCGCCGAGGCCATCGAGGCCGCGCGCGACCACGTCCATTTGGAGTACTACATCTTCCGGCCCGACGGCGTGGGCCGCTCTTTGCTGGAGCGGCTCGAGCGAAAGGCACGCGCCGGCGTCGAGGTCCGTCTCCTCGTGGACGGCGTCGGGTCCTGGTCGCTCGCGGAGGCGGACCTCGAACCCCTGCGCAAGGCCGGCGGTCGCACGGCGGCCTTCGCCCCGGTCAACCCCCTGCTCCGGCGCTGGTCCCTGAATCTGCGCAACCATCGCAAGATCGTCGTGGTCGACGGGCAGGTGGGGTTCACGGGTGGGGTCAACGTC
>JACPWG010000075.1 GCA_016197205.1 Planctomycetota bacterium | reverse complement strand
GGACGACGGCCACGCCCCGCTCGCGCAGTTCGGCATCGCCCAGGCCCTCGCCGCCAAGGGGGACTCGGCGGGCGCCGTCGCCGCCTGGAACGCCTTCCTCGCGCGCTGGCCCAAACACGCGGAGGCGCCTAAGGCCCAGTTCTCCGTGGCCCAGACGCTCCTCGCCCAGAACCGCTTCGAGGACGCGACGACCGCGGCCACGCAGTTCCTCGCCGCCTACCCCAGCGACCCGCTCTGGACCCAGGCCCAGGGCCTCCTCGTCGAGGCCGCCTGGCAGCGCGGCGTGCTCGCCCTCACGGAAAAGGACTACGACAAGGCGCACGCGCTCTGGAGCGCCTTCATCGACCAGTTCCCGCTTTCCCCGCGCGCCACGCAGGCGCAGTTCGCGCTCGGCGAGGTCCGCGCCGCCCAGGGGCGCTGGGCCGACGCGATCGCGGACTGGCGGAAGGCCGCCGCGAAATTCCCGCAGGAGGCGGCCGCGCCCGAAGTCCTGCTCAAGGCCGCACGCGCCACCGAGGAAAAGCTCGTGCGCATGGACGAAGCCCTCGCCGGGTATGAAGCGATCGCCAAGCAGTACGGCGGCGCTTCGGCCGGGCGCGAGGCGGGGCTCCGCGCGGCGCAGATGAAGGAGAAGTTCCTGCTGTTGCGCGTCGAGCGCTCGTACACCACCGCGGAGACGGCGAAGCTCCACCTCGAAACGCGCAACGTCGAGCGCATCGAGCTGCGCGCGTACCGGCTCGACCTCCTGGAGTACTTCCGAAAAAAAAGCACCATCGCGAACTTCGAGCAGATCGCCGTGGACGTGGTGAAACCCGACAAGACCTGGGAGGAGCCGATCCGCGAATACGAGCGACTCAAGCTCATCTCGAAGGAAGTCGATCTGCCGCTCTCGGGCGAAGGGGCGTGGATCCTTGTGGCCCGCGAGAAGGACTATACGGCGACCACGCTCGTCCTGATCTCCGACCTCTCTGTCGTGACGAAGGAGGCCCCGCAGCAGCTCCTCGTCTTCGCGAAGGACGAGGTGAAGGGCGCGCCGGCCGAAGGCGTGAACGTCCTCGTCTCCGACGGGTCGTCGATCGTGGGTGAAGGTCGGACCGGCAAGGACGGGACCTGGTCGAAGGAGTTCGAGCGACCGCGCGGCAGCGCCCGCATTTTCGTCTGGCGGGGCGCGTCGTACGCGTCGAACGAGTCCGCGCTCACGAACCTCGCGGTGTGGGGCTACCAGACGAAAGTCTACCTCTACACGGACCGGCCCGTGTACCGGCCGAACCAGATCGTGCATGTGAAGGGCATCGTGCGGCGGGTGAAGGGCGGCTATTACGACGTTTCCGCCGGAGAAAAGCTGAAGCTCTCGGTGCGGGACCCGAACGGGCTCGTCCTCGTCGAGAAGGAGCTGACCACGAACGACTTCGGAACCGTGGCCGAAGACTGCTTCCTCGGGGACGCGCCCGCGCTGGGGACGTACGCGGTCGCGGCGATGCTAGGGGATTCACCCTATGCCGGCGAATTCAAGGTCGAAGAGTACCGGAAGCCGGAGTTCCTGGTGGACGTGCGCCCGGAGCGCGAGGCGTACGCGCTGGGCGAGACGGTGAAGGCGAAAATAAAGGTGACGTACGTGTTCGGCGGCGCGGTGCCGGACGCCGAGCTGCGGGTGCGGGCGATGAAGTCGCCGTACAAGTTCGACACGACCCGCTACGCGGACTACGCGTGGTACTACCAGGCCATGGCGAAGGAAGAGGAGGAGGCGCGGCGGAAAAAAGCGCCGCAAGGCGAGGAAGGGGAGGTCGCGGAGACGATCCTGGAGACGACCGTCCGGACCGACAGGAACGGAGAGGCGGAGGTGAGCGTGCCGACGGGGCACGTGGACCGGAACGTGACGATCGGCATCGCGGTCCTGGCGCGCGACGTGACGAACCGCTGGGTGTCGGGGTACGCGAGCGTGCCGATGACCGCGCGGAGTTTCTGGAGCGTCGTGAAGACGGAGAAGAAGCTGTACCAGCCGAAGGAAACGCTGACGGCCACCCTGATCACCGTGAACGCCGCGGAGACGCCGGTACCCACCGAGGGCAAACTGATCGTCGTGCGGCGGCGGCAGGCGAGCGGCCAGGTGGTGGAGGACGCGGTGCAGGAGGCGCCGGCCTCGACCGACGAAGGCGGACGCGGCGAGGTAAAGCTCGTCATCGACAAGCCCGGCGATTACGTGTTGCGCTACGTCGGGACGGACCGCGCGCGCAAGCAGGCCGGCGAGGAGGGGAGCGCCGCGATCACGGTCGAAGGCGCCGCGGAGGATTTGGCGAAGCAGGCGCGGATCGTCGCGGACCGGCAGGAATACAAGCGTGGGGAGAAGGCGCGCGTCGTCGTGTCGAGCCCGATCGAGGGCGTGTGGGCGCTTTTGACGTACGAAGGGGAGCGGGTCTTCGAGCACCAGGTGCTCTTCCTGAAGGATCGCGCGACCACCCTGTCCGTGGAAATGAAGGACGAGTTCGCGCCGAACGTTTTTCTGTCGATCGCGATCCCGCACAAGAACACGCTCTACAAGGACACGGACGAGGTGCGGGTGTTCAAGTTCGCGACCCTGGCGGTCGCGGCGCGGCCCGGCGAGGTGAAGCCGGGGAGCGCGGTGACCTTCGACGTGGCGGCGACCGATCAAAACGGCCGCCCGGTGGAGGCGGAGTTTTCGCTTGGGCTCGTGGACGAGGCGGTGTACGCGGTCGAAAGCGAGCGCGCCCCGCACATCCTGTCGCACTTCTACGCCGGCGCGCGGCGGAACGCGGTCGTCACGCGGACGAGCTACGAGTTCAAGCACGCGGCGCAGACGAAGACGGTCTCCGCGGACTTGAAGAAGGAGATGGAGCGGCGCGTAACGGAGGCGACCGCGGCCATTGCCGCCGGTGAACGGGCGCTCGCCGAGGAGGGCCGGGAGCTCTATGCGCTCGAGGAGCTGGCGAAGGCCGAGAAGGGATCGAGCCTGGGCGACGCGATCGGCATCGGCGGCGGCGCCGGCGGCGGGGGCCGCTACGGCGGGTCTTTCGGCGGCCGGGTCAACCGTCGCTCGAAGGGCGGCGGAACCAAGAACGGCGACGACGCCGGCGGCGCTGACGAACCGGCGCCCGCGGACAAAGCGAACGCCCCGGCCTCCGCGCCACGGCCCGGGACGCCGACGGGCGGGCTTCGCAAGCAGGCCGAGTCCCTGCGGCGGCGGGGCGAAGCGAAATTGAAACAGGGGGACCTCGACGCCGCGAAGGCGGACTTCTCGGAGGCGCTGGAAGGCGAGTCCGGTGAGTACGAAAAGACCATCGAGGATGTGCAGAAGGCGCTGGAGCTTGACTCGAAGGACGGAAAGCCCCGGGGCTGGGGCAAGATGCCGGGCAATGTGAACGCCGCGTCGCAGGAACAGCTCGGCGAAGTGGCCGGCAAGTACTACAAGCGGACCTCCCTCACGGCCTGGATCGCCCCCGTCCTCCGCCGCAACTTCGCCGACACCGCCTTCTGGGTCGCGCAGGCGCGCACGGACGCGAACGGCAAGGCGACGATCACCGTCACCCTCCCGGACAATCTGACCACCTGGAAGGCCACGGCGCGTTGCGTCACGCGCGACACCCTGGTCGGCAGCGGCACCGCGCGCGTCACCGCAAAAAAAGACCTCCTTGTGCGGGTCGACGCGCCCCGCTTCCTCACGCAGCATGACGAAATCGACCTCGCGGCCTTCGTCCACAACAATCTTGCCGCCGCGAAGGACGTGAAAACCGAAGTCACTGCGAACGGCCTCGCCCTCGCTCCCGCGCCGGGTGCGGGCCCCGGAGCCGCCGCAGCGGCGGCGGCAGCCGCCGACGCGCAGCTCACCCTCGTCGGCCCGGAGCTCAAGGGGATCGAGCCGCGCGCCCTCGGCGCCTGGTCGCGCCGCGTCCTCGCGGCCGCGGCCGGCAAGGCCCGCGTCCAGGCCAAGGCCCAGACCGATGCCGAGTCCGACGCCCTCGAGCTCGAAATTCCCATCCTCCCCCACGGACTCGCCGTCGTCGCGACCGAACGCGGGCAGGTCGTCGATCGCGCCCTCGTCGATTTCCTCGTGCCCGGCGAAGGCGTGGTCCCCGGCACGGAAAAGGTCGAGATCCGCGCCGTCCCGTCGGTCGCCCTCTCCCTCCTCGACGCGATCTCGTACCTCCAAGAATACCCCTACGGCTGC
>JACPWG010000035.1 GCA_016197205.1 Planctomycetota bacterium | reverse complement strand
TTTTGCTTGGGTCGAACGCCACGAAAACCACAGATTTCCCAGGGCAGCCGCCGGCCGCAACCAAAGGGACGAGCCACCGAAGACGCCGAAAACACCGAAAGATGAACCGCGCATTTCGCCAATTTCGCGAATTTTCTGCGGAGAATTCGTTGCCAGAAGAAGAAGCTTTTGCGAGCTTGTGTCACAGATTCGAATCGTCGCAATCTGTGTAATCTGTGAAATCTGTGGTTCGTCGTAGTTTGGTTGCGGCCATAGGCTGCCCTGGGAAATCTGTGGTTCCGTCATCGCTTGGCTGCGGCCCCGCCGCGCTGGTCCTCTTGTGCGAGGCCCCCCCCTACCCAGGTCCTTCGTAGCTGACCTCAGACCTCGCGGCCAACAGCATGAGGCGAAAGGTTGCCCGCGAGCGGGCCTCCTCCGCCCTTCTCCCCGTCGCGGCCGGAGCCCACTGCAGATCCGTGGCGACGGCGCACGCCCGATCCGGCGCAATGGCGGCGCCCAGACGATTGGCCAGGAGGGGCTCCGCGGTCCCCAACAGAATGCACAGGTCTTCCACCTCCAACCCCTTCACCACGCGCCCAAGCCCCTCGGCATCCAGCAGGCCCATGTCCTCCCACCTGCACTTCGAAGCGACGGGTGCGCGGCAGGATGGACAGAACCGCGAGCCCGGCGGGATCGCCCGCCTGCACCGGAGGCACGGCAGCCCCGGGGGATCCCGCTGGAGCGCGGGCTGCCACTCGTCCAGGATCGCCCCCTCGATCGGGCACACAGAGAGGCATGCGCCACAGTCGATGCAACGCGGCGCGTCGATCCTGACGAAACGGGTCCCCTTCGCGTTGGTCTGCCCTCCCACGCCAAGGATGCACTCGGTGGGGCAGACCGGGAGACAGTCCGCGACACCCTCGCAGGCGTCACGCACGATCGTGTAGGCCATCCACCTGCCGACTCCACTGCCGACCCGACCGACGGCCCGCTACCAGTCCAGGTCCTCCCGCTCCCCCAACAACTCAGCGGCGCGCCCCTGGATGATCTTGTCCCGGCTCTCTTTCCTCTTCGCGATCCGCTCCCGGAGCTTGGCCACCTGACGCTCCAGTTCCTTCACCTCCGCCTCGCGCTCCGCTTCCCGCAAGTCAAACACCTGAGACAGCAGCTCCTTCAGTTCCTTCTTGAGCACGACCTTGTCGCCCTCCGGCGCGCGCTTGATCCGGGCGGCCAAGTCCATGCTCTTCGCCTCCAACCTCCGCTGGGACATCACCCGTTCAAACCGCTCCGGATCTTCCTGCTTGAGTTGCTCCAGTCGCTTCATCTCCATGAAGGCGTCGCGAAGGGCGTTCTCGAAAACCTCCGGATTCTGTCGCCGGATCGCCTGCAGCTTCTCGAGCCGGCCGGGATCGAACTCCTTCAGGAAGGCCTCGACTCGGGCGGTGTCCTCCGGGCCAAGGGTCGGAAAGCCCGGTGCGCCAGGCTGCCCGGGGCGCCCCTGCCGGCCCCCCGGCTGGCCGGAGCCAGGTCCCGGGCGACGCTCTCGCCCTTCCCGTTCCCGGGCCTCCCTCTCCCGCGCCTCGCGCGTCTCCCTCTGGCCGTCGCGATCGTCTCCCGTCCACTCCCCCCCGCCCGGTCCGCCGGCCCCCCCGGCTCCGCCCGGCCCCCCAGGTTCCGGAGGTCGCACATCCTCACGAGGCCCGCGCCGCTCCGGGGGATTGTCTTGCGCAAGCGCGGGGCGAGCTGTCAGCCAGCCGGCGGCGAAAGGGATCAATAGCGCCATGCCTAGAATTTTCTTCATCGACCGTCTCCTATCGTACAAGCGATCGCTCTCGTGGAATCTCACACCGGCTGTCCCCGCACGCGGCAGTCGCGGGCAGCCTGGACGGTCGCCAACTTCGGGTTGCCGCAGGCCTCGACCGAGCCGGGCGAAGAGCAAAAACTCCGGTAGCGCGGGGCAACCGGTACCTGGATCACCACTTCTCCGGCCGACACCGCTCCGCACCACACCCGGAGCCTCCAGCCACTTTGAAGCCTGGAACCATCGGAGCCCGACTCGGCGCAACGAAAACCTGGGTACCGCTCAGAAAAGCGGCCTCAGTACCGCCCCACAGAATTGGGGGACCCATTTGCTCGGCGATTTCGGCCGCCCGCTTCCCCCCTTCGCGCTGGGGAGCTTCGGGGCGCAAGCGTTGCGCTCGCTCGCCGTAGTTCTCCGTGACTACGCCTTGCTCGCGCGCCTCGCGGGCGGCCAAACTTGCCTTCGCCCGTTGGTCACCGACTTCCGTGGAGCGGTACTCAGGCATTCGCGACTCCACAGCAGGGTACGCCGGGCGTCGCTCGCCCGAATTCCTGAATCGGCGGACGAGTTGCCCGTTGACGGACTTGGGACACAGTCGTCTATTCTGTCACGGCCGGTCGCAGCCCATGTGGCCGTTCCCGCGGATCGAAGGCCCGCGCCTCCCAGGCATCGTGTCCAGCCTTCGTCAACCGGCCGCTAGCCCTCGCCGAGATCCGCCCCCATGGACTCGATGGCCCCACGAATCCACTCGAGATCACGGTCGAGCCGGGGGCTCGCGCTCGGGTCCAATTTCCAACGCAGGACGTCAGACCCGGCTCCAAGTGTGTAGCACGCCTCCGACCAGGAGGGGGTAGGCCCTTCTGTATCCTGCTGCTCGGAAACCCCGGACTCCGGGTCGACCGTAGCGTTCACGGCTAGCCCCACACGGTCGCGAAGGCTCTCGAGATCGGCATCGGCACCGTCCCGCCATGCCAGGTCGAGTGGCACCTGGATCCGGCAACTCGGTGGAAGCGTCAGCCTCGTGCCGGAGGGGATGGGCGCCCACTCCGTGCGCAGCCAGGCCAACACGGCGATGCCCGCCGCGATGGCGACGAGGGCCCGCGAGCTCGCGGGCCCTCGGAAGCTTGCCCTGCGCGTTCGCGCAGGCGCTGCCTCCGCCGTGACCAAACGATCGAAGCGCCGGTGGAACTCCGTGGAGGGCACCACCTGTTCGACTTTTCCGACCAGGTCCGCCATGTCCGACATGCCCCTGACCTCGGCCAGGCAGCTCTCGCAGCCGGCGAGATGTCCTTCAGCGCTACGTCGTTCTGCGAGAGGCATCTCCCCATAGATGTAAGCAAGGGCCCGCGACCTCATCTCGGAGCAGTCCATGGTCGTCCTCGCAAACCGGTTCGTTCCCAGCGGGCCTCGTGACCCGCCGTTACCTCTCTTGCACCATCGCCATGTAGGGACGCAAAGAACGGCGCAGGCGATTGAGAGCGTAGTGCATGCGGCCCAGCGCGGTGTTGAGCGGGCACCCCAGAATTTCCGCGATTCGTCCGAAGGTCAACCCGGAGTGGATCCTCAGAAGCAGGACTTCTCGTTGCGTCTCCGGCAAGCCCCGGATCGCGGCGTCCAGCGCGATGAGCAGCCCGCCATCCTCCGCGGATCCCTCCGCCGGGCTTGGGGCCTCAACCTCCGCGTCCGCGAGAGGCTGCGGATCACGGCGTCGTCCGCGGCGCGCGTCTCGAGCGAGATTCGTCGCGATGGTAAACACCCACCGCGCGAGCAGGGGCGAGGGGCCCTCCCCTCCCCCAGGATCCACGCCCTCCGGCGGCCGGAAGCCGTGCAGCGACCGCAGCACCCGGACGAAGGTCTCTTGAAGGAGATCCTCGGCCTGGTGTCTGTCCCCGAGCATTCGATAGAGATAGTTGAGAAGAGGCGTCTGGAAGGGAACCAGGAGCCGCTCCAGCGCCCCTCGGTCTCCCGCCTGTGCCGCCTTCAGTCTTTCAAGCTCGCTCTTCACACCCTCACCTCTCTGCCCAAACCAACGGGCAAGGGGCGGGATTATTGTCGAAAAACAGGATTTGTCCAAAAATCACGTCCATAAGCCGGAAGCGGGGTCGCAGCGGCGATTCTACGCTGGTCGAGTCGCACACTCAAGTCCAAAAATACTATGCTATTCCCCCGCAGGATTTGCGCGTCAGGCGCAAATCCTGCAGGAAGGACTAGCATACCCCCCGAAGCTCGCCGCAGCGAGCGAAGGGGGGTGGGGATTTGGTTGCGGCCACCGGCCGCGTTAGGACTTCCACACGAAACAGAATTCGCAACGGAACTTTTCCCCCCCACCCGTGTTTAGAGTGGCGGACGAACAGGAACCAGGTCGAGGAAGGAAAGCCAAATGACGTGCGAAGAAGTTCGTGAGGGCCTCTCGGCCCGGATCGACGCTCAACTCTCCGCCGAGGACGCCCAGCGCCTGCAGGCCCACCTGCAGCAGTGTCCCGCCTGCCTCCGGGAGCAGAAGGCCCAGGAAGCACTTTGGCGCCTCCTCGACCTCGCGGAAGCGATTGAGGTTCCGGCGGAGTTCGCCGCGCTCACCCGGGCCCGAGTTCAGGGCACGGCCCCCGCCGTCGGGCGGGGCCGGACGGTCCTCCGCTTCCGTCGCTGGGCCGCCCCGCTCGCCGCCGCCGCAGCCGCCCTCCTCGCCATCGGCATCTTCTTTCCGCATCAACACGATGAGTTCGGCACAGGAGGCCTCGAGCTTTCTCCCGACGAGATGGACGTGGTCGCGAATCTCGACGTCGTCGAGGACCTGGATGTCGTGGCGTCGCTCGACCTCATCGACGCGGCTTCCTCCCCGGACGAGATCCTGCAGCTCCTGGAAGTCGAGGAGGAGATCCTCCGATGAAGCCTTTCCTCCTCCTAGCGTTCACGTTTTCCTGGCTCGCGCTGGTCCCCGTGGAGGTCAGCGCCCAGGACAAGCGACCCGCGCCTGCCGCACCCCGGCCGCGCCCGCAGCTCGATCCCGCAAAGCTCGAGCGCTGGAAGGCGCTCCCCCAGGAACGCAGAACCGAGCTTCTGGCCAGATGGCAAAGGCTCAAGGCGATGCAGCCCGAGGCCCGGGTCGGGGTCTTTCAGAATGCCCGGGAATGGCGCAACTTGTCCCCCGAAAAGAGGCGCGCCATCCTGGAGAAGATGAAGGGACTCCCCGCGGAGCAGCGCGCCCGGCTGCTCCAGCGGATGGAACGGAACGGACAGCCCCCCGGCCCGAGACAGGAAATGGTCCGAAACCTCGCCGGGATGATGGGCAGACTCTCGCCGGAGGAACGCCAGCGGATCCGCAAATTGTTGCCACCCGAGCGGCTTCAGATGCTTCAACGCATGGTGGAGGAACACTACCTCCAGTCCCTGGTCCTCGGCTCCGATGAGCGCACGGCATTGCTCGCCCTACCGCCGGAAAAACGGTGGAGGCGCATCAAGGACGCCATCCTTCAACGCGTACAGCACAAACCGGGTGAACCCGGAAATCCCCGCTCGGCCGACCCCGGCGCCGGGAAATAGGTCGAGTCGGATCGGCGCTGCGAGTTCGCAAAGGCCCGACGGGGAGCACGGCCGTGCGCCCCCGAACCCGGAGGGATGGCTTTCCAGCCCCTCCGTTCGGCCTGGCGTGGGGTCGTGCGCCCTTGGGGCTCGAGCTGGAGGGACGCGGGACAGCCAAGGCCCTCTCTCCTCGTGGGGGGGAGGGTCAACCCTTCGCCCGCGGAAACGGGATACGACTCGCGAACGCGGCGTAGGAGTGTCGCAGGCGCGGCACCAGCATGCAGATTTGGTTTGGAATTGCCCAGGCGAGGCAGGATTGTTTGGAGGTCATGAAATGCTGCATTGGACCCGAAGGGCGACGACGCTCTCGGTGATCGTCGCCGTCCTGTGGAGCGGCGCTACCGCGAGCGCCGTGCAGGAACGCCCCAGGAAACCACCGGTCAAGCACGAGGGCCAGGGGAAGGACAAGGGGAAGGACTCCGTACTCGACAAGCTACCCCCCGCCGTGCGGGAGGCGGTCCAGAAGCGCCTCGCGGCGATGCCGCCGGAGCAGCGCGAGCGTGTGCTGCAGGCCATCCGCAGCGTGCCGCCGGATCGGCTGCGCCAACTGCTCGGGCGCATTCTCGAGCGCTGGAAGCAGCAGCCCGGTCAGAAGCCGCCTCAGACGGCGGCTGGGGCAGCGAAGGGGAAGCAGGTCCCGCAGGCCAAGCACGGCCCCGCCCCCAAGGCCGAAGCCAGGCTCAAGGTCAAGGCCAATGCCAAGCGGGGGAAGGCGGCGAAGGGGGCTGAGAGGCCCGACAAGAAGCGCCTTCGCGTCAAGAGCCGGGAGAAGGCCAACCAGGCTGCGCGCAAGTTCACCCACGAGTCCGCGCGCAAGGGCCACAAGGGCGGGAAGCCTAGCATCCAAAAGCAGCGTCGCCACCCCTCAGCCCGCAGGCTCGCGCGGCCTCGCCCTGGGCGGCAGTTCCAGCATGCGCCCCGAAACGGTCGACACGGCCGCAGCGAGCGGGAACAGGAAGGCTTTTTCCTCCCGCGCCGGGCCGCGGAGCATCTGGACCGCTTGCCTCCGCAGGTGAAGGAGAGACTGCACCGGGCGTTCGACCGGCTACCGTCCGCCATGAAGTCGCGGATCCATCAGGGCCTGAAGCGCTTCCACCAGGCGATGGAGCAGCGTGGACCTCGCCACCAGGAAGGCGTCGGCGGAAAGCGTAACGACCGTAACGGTGGAGACCTTCGGCGCGGTGGCCCGCGTCGCGGACCCGCCGGCCCTCAAGCCCGGAACGCCCAGCGGCGGCCTCACGGCCGCCCTGTCCCCCCGCCGCGCGTCCAGGGAAGGCCGCATGGCCGCCCCGCTCCGCAAGGGGGCGCACCCCATCGTCCGCACGGCCAATCTCGCCCGCACGGCCCGAGCGGCAGAATCCTGTAGTCGACTCAACGCTCCTCGACAAATGAAAACAGGGCCCCGGAGGCGAACTCGCCTGCCGGGGCCCTGCCACTTTCCCGAACGCGGGTAGCCACGATCAAGAGCGAGTGCCGGACGGAGCCGGCGGGTCAGCATACGCGTAGAAGACCTGTCCGATGGTCACGCCGACCGAGCGCCTTCAACACTGCGCCTGTGGGTCAGCTTCGAGGCGTAGGGGCGGGCCTTGTGCCCGCCCGGGCCTCGGACAGGCCGTGCGCTCTAGGGCGCTCACGAGGGGGGACCCTACGGTAAGGGCCCGAGAAAAAGACAACTCATGCAGGTCGGAAACCGGGGAGCTCCTCAGGAAAAGGCTCAAGGCTCAATTTTCAGGCAAGGCTCAAAGTTCAAGGATCGGAGTCCGCGATTCCATGCCCGGGCTTCGTTCCGTGGTGGTCATCGAGGATTGAACCTTGAGCCTTTCTGAGTCTTGAAAATTGAGCATTGAGAATTCTCGTCGCCCCCCTGCGCGTCAAACAAGCAAGTTTTTCTCTTGCGGGCCCTAACCCATCGTATCGAAGTCGCAGGTCCGCTAGTTCGCCCAGGTCTTGATGAAGCCGCGACTCATCGTCTGGTCCGCCTGCAGGAGGACCACGACGTGAACGAGAGGCTGGCCATTGACTCGAACTTCGCCGGGGTTCACCGCAATGGAGTTCTTCCCCCAGAGCACGGTCCCGGCGCCCTCGACGTCCACCTCCGCAAGGTCGGACTCATCGCGCACGATCCGTCGGCCCAGGCCCGAGCCTACAAACCGGAACTCCGAGAGACTTGCGCCCTCGCAGTAGATCACATGCCCCTGCTTCGCGAAGTGGAGCTGGACGTGCTTCCGGAAGCCCATGTCGGACTGACCCGGCTGGCACGAAGAAAGAGCCAGGGCCAGCACCAGGGCCGGCACCGCAGCCCGCGCCGGCGCAAGCGCGCCCGCCGCGCCGCCTCGAAGACTCCTCATCTCACCCTCCTCGCGATGTCGGTTCGATGCTGGGCACCGCTGAAGTGTACTCGTTCGACGGCTTCGTACGCGCGCGTCCGAGCTGCCTGCAGGTCCTGCCCGAGCGCGGTCACGCCCAGGACCCGCCCGCCGCTCGTCACGATTTCCCCTCGATGCCGCCGAGTCCCCGCATGGAAATTCCACACGTCCGGGGTCAGCGCCCCCTCGGTCAGGCCCTGGATCGGCTGGTCCTTTTCGCTGCTACCGGGGTATCCCTTGGCCGCGAGCACGACGCAGACGGCGGGCCGCGGATCCCAGGTCAGGTCGACCTCGTCCAGCTTCCCGTCGATCGTCGCTTCGAGCACCGAGACCAGGTCGCAGCGCATGCGCACGAGCAACACCTGGGCCTCGGGATCGCCGAACCGCGCGTTGAACTCCAACACGCGCGGCCCATTCCGGGTCAGCATCAAGCCCGCATACAGCACGCCGCGGAAGAGCCTCCCTTCGTTCTTCATGGCGTGGACGACACGAACCAGGATGTCCCCCTCGACGATCGCGCGCGTGCCCTCGTCGAGCGCGGGCGTGGGAGAATAGGCGCCCATCCCTCCCGTGTTGGGCCCAAGGTCCGCGTCCTCCAGGCGCTTGTAGTCCTGCGCGCCGTCCAGCACCAGCAAATTCTTCCCATCGGTGAAACAAAGCACCGACACCTCAGGTCCGGTCAGGTGCTCCTCGATGATGAGCCGGTTTCCCGCGGGGCCAAAAGCCTTTTCCTCCATGATCGTCCGCACCGCCGCCTGTGCCACCTCGGGCGTCGGGCACACCGACACGCCCTTCCCCTGCGCCAGCCCATCGGCCTTCACCACGATCGGATACGTGGAGGTCCGCAGGTATTCATAGGCGTCTCTCGGGTTGACGAAGATGCGGGAGTCCGCGGTCGGAATCGAGTGTTTCCGCAGGAGATTCTTGCAAAAGACCTTGCTCCCCTCCAGCTCGGCGGCGGCCTGACTGGGCCCGAAAATGCGCAGTCCCCCGCCTTCGAACCGGTCGACGATCCCTGCGCAAAGGGCGGCCTCCGGCCCGACGACCGTGAGGTTGATGCGCTCTTTCTTGGCGAACGCGAAAAGCCCGTCCACGTCCGTCGGCTGCAGCTCCACGCAGGTCGCGATCGCCGCAATGCCCGCGTTCCCCGGGGCGCAGAACACCTGCTCCACGCGGGGCGATTGCCGGAGCTTCCAGACCAGCGCATGCTCCCGACCGCCACCGCCTACCACCAGAATTCGCATATGCAGCGGACCTTCCTACCTGCTCGAACCGTTTCGGCCTCCGGCGCAAGTTCGACCCGGCCCTCGCCGGAAAAGCCCTATCTTCCCTCCGGTTTCCCCGCGGCCCTCTCCTTCGAAAGCTTCAGCCAGAAGCGCCACAGGTCCAGGCGAAGACCGAAGTCCATCCCGCTGATCGCCCGGAGCGCCCGGAGGATCGTTTGCCGCTCCCGGTCCTTGACCTCCAGCGGATCCTCCGCGGCGCTGCCGCTTCCCGCACGAGCGCCGGCGTCCTGCACCGGGACGAGCGGGAGACCCTCCGCGGCGACGGACCCCCCGCCCCCGGCGGCGACGGCTCCCTTCCCTTTGGGCGCGTTCGCGCCGCCGGGCGTCTCTCCGCCGATCGTCCCCCTCTTGACGCGGGAGCCACCCGCACGGCAAGTCTCGTCCAGCGCCTCCACGAGCAGTCCCGCCACCCGTCGATCGGGCAGTTTCGCGAGCGCCTCCGCCGCCCGGATTCGCACTTCGGCCCGGCTGTCCCGAAGATGCCGGGCAAGACTCAGGCTCGTGTCGGCGTCCTCCATTTCCCAGAGCATGGCCCACGCCATTTCCCGCACCTCAAGAACCGGGTCCGCGACGCAGCACTTCGCCAGGCCGGGAACGGCGCGCGGGGCCCGCATCCGGCCCAACTCCAGCACGGCGTACCCGCGCACCTCAGGGTTCGTTTCCTCCAGGACTGAAATCAGGACCGGGAGCTTTCGCGACGCGCCGATGGAAGCTAACACCTCGAACGCCTCTTCCCTCTTCGCCAGCGTGTCGTTGCCGGTCTGGAGCACGAAGCGGAGAACGCGCTTCCGAAGCTGCTCCTCCAATTCCTTCTGGTGGGCCTGCTCCGCGCGGAGAGCCTTCTCCTCCGGCGTGACCCACTCGGTCCACCCCCCCGCCTTCCCCGCGCTCCCGGACCCCGGGTCCACTTCCAGCCACGTCCCATCGACGCGGACGTGCCCGAGCGCCGCGTGGGCCGCCTCGTGCCCGGGATCGCCGGCGATCGCGCGCTCGAACTGCTCCCGCGCCTCCCGCCCCAGTTCCTTCTCCCGGCACCACAAGCCCAGACGGTAATGGCCGTCCGCATCCGCGTCCGCGAGTCCGGCGGCGCGTCGCGGATAGGCCTCCCACGACAGCTCCCCCACGGTCACCCGGAGCACCTTCGCACGCGGGAGCGTGACCGACCCGAGCCGTCCTTCCACCCGAATTGATTCCCCAAGCTCCACCACCCGCCCCTCGAGCGCGCCGCCGTCCGCCAGCTCCACCCAGTCAGCACACGCCGACGACGCGGTCGTGGTCGCGGCCGCGGTTGCGAAGACCGCCGCGACTCTCAGGCACATGCGGCAACCGCGCGGCATCCGGCGCTTCCACATCGGAGGCATCCCTTGGACTGGAGCTTCTGAAACCCGCTTCCCTGGAGGGCAGGGCGTCCGGCCGCCGGCTGCGCGTCGCGGCCTGCTTCCAAGCGGCCCCCCCCTCCGCCGCGCCGCGGTCGAGGTCAAGGGCCGCGCATTCTATCACCCCCGCCCCCCCCGTCAAGCTCAACCGCGCGGACGTTCGCGATACAGCCCTTCGATCGGGGCTTCCGGCGGAATCGTCCGGCCCTCCCGCTGCTTCCAGTCGGTCCCCGGATAGAAGCGAGCGATGGTCAAATGGATCGACGCCATGACCCGCGGATACGCCGACTCGGGCACCACCATGTGGGCGGCCACGATACGCCGCTCCCCCTCGCGCTGCGAAAAGTGGAAGACCTCGAGCAGACCGTCCCCCCGGGCCTTCGTCACGGCGCGGAAGACGATCGGCTTCGAGGCGCCCACTTTCAGCCACGGCGTGGCCGCGACCCGGTACAGCCGCTCCCCGGGCGCGAGCCGCAGGAGCGGCCCGAGGTCGTCCTCCTCCAGTGCCCCGACCCGAATTCCCCGCTTGCCGCGCATCTTTCTCCTGCCTTGGCACCTCAGTACCGCCCCACGGAATGGGGTGACCCATGGGCTCGGCGCTTGGCCACCGACTTCCGTGGAGCGGTACCTAGGGCCCGTAAGAAAATAACTCGCTCGATGGACGCGCAGGAGGGCGACATGAATTCTCAATGCTCGATTTTCAAGACTCAGACAAGGCTCAAGGTGCAATTCTCAATGACCACCATGGAACGTAGCCCGGGCACGGGATCGCGGACTCTGAGCCTTGAACTTTGAGCCTTGTCTGAAAATTGAGCGTTGAGCCTTGAGCCTTCTCCCGAGGAACTCCCTGGTTTCCGAACTGCATGAGTTGTTTTTTTTACGGGCCCTCAGCGCGCAAGGTCTCGCCGGATGGTCGCGAACGGGACCGGCCCGCACCGGAGCAGCCGGTCGTGGAATTCCTTCTCGGAGCCCGCTGGGCCCGGCCGCCCCATCCACGCGCGCCGAAGGCGCTCGATTTCCCGCTCGCCGACCACGTAGCCCGAATAGTACAGGGGGTTCCCCAGGTACCGCCCCACTTCATACCGCGACAGCGCGGGCTCGATCCCCACTCCGTTCGCGAGGAGCCCGAGGGCCTCCTCCTTCGAGAGCAGCCCGAGCTGCGACCCGACGTCGATCACGACGCGCGCGGCACGCCACAGCCTCATTTTGAGCTGGGACAGCCGCGTCTTCGCGTCCGCGTTGTACCCGTTCCGGAACATCATCTCCTCGCAGTAGAGCCCCCAGCCCTCGACGAACGACGTGTTATAGAAGAGCTTCTGCACGCGCGAGCCGTTGTGCAGCGCGATCGCGAACTGCAGATGATGCCCCGGGATGGCTTCGTGGAGAGAGACCACTCGGATCCAGTAGATGTTGTTCCCCCGCAGCCATTGCGCGCGCTCCTCCGCCGCGAGGTGGGACCCCAGGGGGATCACGACGTAGCTCCCCTGCAGCCGCGGGTCCGCGGCGTCCGGCGGTTGGTAGTGGCCGAAAGGCGTGTCGCTTTTCGGGTCTCCCCAGCGCGTCGAGATGTTGAGGGCGTAGTCCGGCACGCTCACGAGGTCCCGCTCCCGCACGAAGGCCAGCGCACGGTGCATCTCGCGATCCGCCGCGGCAAGCAGGTCCTCCGGTGCCGGGTGTTCCTCCTTCATCGTGTCGATGAGGGCGCGCCAGGTTCGACCGGGCGCGATCGTCTCCGCAAGCCGCGCCAGCTCCCGCTGCGTCTCGTCGTACAGCTTGTAGCCCTGGTCGAGCAGTTCCTCGGGCGTCGCCTCCACGCCGTAGTCCCAGCGCAGGCGATACGCGGCGTCCTCCCGCGCGGAGACGCCGTTCGGCCGCCGCCCACACCGGGGCAACCCCTCGCGCACGCGTGCCTCGAGTCTTCGAAGGGCGCTGAGCGCGCGCTCCCGGCCGGCGCGTAGCGTCTCCGCTCCGCGCGCCGCAGCCGGATCGCCCTGCGGGGCCGGCGGCTCCAGTTCCCGCGCGCACTTTTCACAGGCCTTCACCAACTCCGCGACTTCGTCTCCATTCACCGAGGTAAGCGCGGAGGTCCCGCGTTCGAACTGGAGGGCCAGCTCCTCCAACGCCTCCGCGGCGGCCTTCGCACGACGCGGAGCGGCGGGCGCCGGCGTGCCCGCCGCGCCCGGCTCCAGGATGCGCTTCAGGCTCTCCTCCCGCGGCAGGTAGATCCACGGATCGGTGTGGAGCGCATCGTACGCCTTGGCCGACGCCTCCGCGGAGTCCAGCCGCCAGGCAAGGAGGTTGCGGTCCAGCGCCTCCGCCGGCGTGAGGTCGCCGTCCTTGCACGCCTCGAGCCGGTCCCGAAACCGCCGCCGGTCCGCAAGCTCATCCAGGCGCGCGTGCGCGTCCCGGTTCCACCCGAGGCGGAAATACTCCTCTTCCAGCGGCGCGAAGTCCGAAACGTGGGGCGCGGCCGCGTTCGGCTGCGTGTGCCACAGGGCCAGGAGCAGGAGCGCGCAGGGCGCGAGGACGAGTCGTCGCATGGCCATCTCGGTAGACTGTAGGGAGAAAAAAAGACGCCGAACTCGTGTGGCTCCCCGAAGGCTGCACGGAACCGCGACCGTCAGGGAGCGGTCTCAGCGCATCCTTGCACAGCATCGGTTTTGAGCCCGCCGATGCGCAACGGCAGGCCCGAAAGGCCGATGCACCGCAGTCGGAGCTCGGGGACGCGCGGCGGCCCTGGCCCAGCGACTGGGGTTCCGGGCAGGCACGACCTGCTTCCGGAGCCGGACCGGATCCCACCCAGCACGGCAGTCTACAACCTGGGGAATCCGCGCGCAAGGGGTGAACGCGGTGTCAACCCTTTCGTTTTTCTTCGGCATGTGTTAGAATTCGGGCTGTGGCCGCAGAGGCTGGCGGCCCCGCCGGGGACCGCCGGCGACGCGCGTCCGGGCCGAGACCGGACGAGGGTGCAAGACCGACTCGAGAATTCGGGGGGGACCAGTGCCCAAACTCATCGTGAAAGAGGGCTACAACCGCGGGGCGATTTTCGAGATCACCTCGGATTCCGTCTCGATCGGCCGGGACGTGGACAATTCGATCCAGGTCATCGACGACAAGATCTCCCGCTCGCACGCCAAGATCCTGCGCGAGGCCACGCGCTACGCGGTGATCGACAACCGCAGCCGCAACGGCACCAGCGTGAACGGCCTCCCCATCGAGCATCGCACCCTGAACCACGGCGACGAGGTCCGCATCGGGGATACGCTCTTCCTCTATATGGAAGACGCGCCCATGGCGGAGACGGTCGGCCGGGCCCGGGGCGAACTCTCCGCACAGGAGCCCTCCCTGGCGGCCGGAGGCACGGTCCTGCGTCGCCTCGATCTCATCGCCACTTCGAAGCCCATGCACGAAGTGCTTCGACAGGTGACCCGCAGCGCCGCAGGCGAGGCGCCGGTGCTCGTGAGCGGCGAACCCGGCACCGGGAAGGAGCTGGTGGCCCGCTCCATCCACCTGAACGGCACGCGCAGGGACTCGCCGTTCGTGACCGTCAACTGCTCCTCCCTGAGCGAGAGCCCCCTCGAGAGCGAGATTTTCGGCCACGAGCGCGGCGCCTTCGCCAACGCCATCGCCCGCAAGATGGGCGCGCTCGAAATGGCCGGCAAGGGCACGCTCTTTCTCGACGAGGTCTCCGAGCTGCCCGTGCCGCTTCAGCAAAAGGTCTTCCGCGTCCTCGACAAGGGGGAGTTCCAGCGAATCGGCGGCCAGGAAGTGCTGGACGCCAAGTGCCGGCTGATCGTCGCCACCCGGCGGGACCTGCTGAAGGCCGTGCAGGCGCGCGAATTCAGGAACGACCTCTTCCACCTCCTCAGCGCGAACGAGATCCGCATCCCCGCCCTTCGGGACCGTCCGGAAGACATCCCGCCCCTCATCGATTATTTTTTCCGCTATTTCCGCAATCGGCTCGCGACCCGGGTGACGGCCCTTTCCGCAGACGCCCTCGCCCGGCTCCGCACCTACCACTGGCCGGCGAACGTGCGCGAACTGCGCAACACCGTCGAGCGGGCCCTGCTCTCGGCGGAAGGGGACACGCTGGCCCTCACGGATCTCCCGCTCGAGGTCCGCTTCCTCGTGGGCACGTCCGCGGACAAGGAGTTGCTGCTGCTCCGGGACGTGGAGAAGCGGTGCGTGAGCCGCGGGCTCAAGTCCGTCGGCGGCAATCGGACGCAGGCCGCCCAGATCCTCGGCACCGACCCGAAGACGCTCCAGGCCAAGATCGACCAGTACGGCCTGCCGACCGAACCCGACGGGCCGGATTCCCGGCAACGCACGCCCTCCCCCCCGCCCCAGGTGCCGCCCACGAGGTGAGGGACCTCGTGGAGCGCGGCGCGCAACGCTGGAGGCCGCATGCCGCCTTCCGTTCCGCACTTTCGCATCCCCCTCGACCTCCCCCACGCGGGTACGGTCGCGCTGCGGATCGCCTACCACCTCTCCGAGAAGACCGCGAACTCCATCGTCCCGCCGCGCGCCGTGGAGCTGCTCGAACTGCTCGCGCCGTATCGCCGCGACGGCGAGAACCCGCCCTCGGCGGAGGCGGCTCGGGTCGTCCTCGAGGCCGCGCGTCTCGGACGTCTGATCGTGGACGACATCGAGGCGGGCGGGCTCGGCCACGATCGTCTGGGCCAGGCCGTCCGCAATCTCTTCGAATGCCTCGAGCTCGGCGAGGAGGGCGCGACGATCTCGCTCCGCGCGGGGGAGAACCCGCGGTCGGCGCTGCGGGCGGTGTGAAAGCATCGGGAGACTCGCATCGGAGGCAGCGTGAGCGCACCTCTCCGCCAACCTCGGCCCCATCCATCTCAGGACGGCCACTGGCCCCTTCGCTGGAGTCAGGCCCTCCCCGGAATGCTGGATGCGCCGATTTCACCGAGTGAGGTCGCGCGCGCCTTCTGGTGGGGGCTGTTGCCTCAAATCGTCGCGGCCGCCGGCCTCTTCCTCTGGACAAGCCGACACTACTCCGGATCGGCGCGTTACGATGGCCTGCTCTTCCCGGGACTCCTCGCTGGGCACCCCGGCCTCGCAATCCCGGGCGCGCTGTTGGTGGTGACGGCAGGCTTCGTTCAGAGCTTGAACAAACGCCCCGCCCTGCGCTCGGCCTGCACTCTTTACGGTCTGGGGACGCTCGCAACCGGGTTCCTGACCTGGTGGTCCCAGATGGGAGGTCTCGTGCAGGACGATCGGTATTTCAACACTTCGTTTTGCGGCAATGCCCATGTGGGCTTATTCGAGTGTATCCTGGTTCCCTTCGCTGTGCTGCTCCCGTACCTTTTTGTACGCCACGCTTTCGGTATGCGCTCGAAGCGCGAACAGCTAGGAGACCCCGCCATGCTGCTGACAGCGGGGATGTGTGAACTGAACGCCTTGCTGCTCTGCCTCGCGTCCCTAGGGCCGCTCGCCCGGCAGGCCGAGGTTCCAGTTCCATCGCTGGGGTTCGCGTCGAACTACGTGCACCTGCTCTCCGGCTGCGGGTGCCCGGTTGTCCTCCTCCTCGTTGCGCCTAGCCTACCCGCCTTGCTGCTCGAATTTACCTCCATGCGCTCGTCCGTTCGCCTCGGGTTCCTGTCGCTCCTGCTCTCCGCGAACGTACTGCTTCTCGACGGAGCCCGGATCGCGACCTGGGCAGGACTGGGAACGCACTGAACCGCGGCATCGGCGGCCCCTTGCCGGCAAATGAAATCCAGGATCCGCTCCCGCTCGGCGTACCCCCTCCGCTCCGGAGGCTCGGGGACGCGGCCTGCACCGGATCCGGCCGTCACTCTACGCGGCCCCCGCCCGGGCCCCGTCCAGCAGCGCCAGGTAGTCCGGCCGGTCCGCCACGCTCTCGTGCCGGTACTCCGCCGTGACCCGCCCGCTCTCCAGCACGAACGCGCCGGGCATCTGGCTCAGGCTGCCTACCTGCTTGCGGAGGAGCGAATGACCGCCGCTCAGGAGCACGCCCGCCCCCCGCAGGAGCGACTTCGCGCCGAGGACTTGGCCGAGCGTCCCATGCTCGAGGCCGAAGGCGCGATAGAGTTTCCGCTCCGGGTCCGAGATCCACGGCCAGTCCGCGACTTCGTACTGCTCCGCCAGGGCGCGCCCCAGGCCCTCGTCCGCCTGGTGAACGAGCGCCACGCGCGCGCCGCGCTTCGCCAGCTCCGACCGGAGCCGCGCGAGATCCGCGAGGACCTCGCTGCAAAAGACTCAGCCCGAATGGCGCAGGAACACGAGGAGCACGCGGTCGCGGGCCGCAAGCTCCCCGAGGGTCCCACCGGTGGACAGTGCCGCGCCACCCCACTCGCCGGACGGCGGCTGCACGATCGGTCGGCTCATTTTTCCTTCCCCATCTTGTCCAGGAGGTCAAGCGCCTTTTGCGGGTCGATGCCAGGCCCCGGAGGCGGACCGCCCGGCACGCCGCCTCCGAACACGCTGCGCAGCAGGTCCGCGGGTTTCATGCCGAGCATCCGCATGGATGGGCGCAAATTCCCCGCGACGTCCGGTGGGAACATCGTGGCAGGCACGAATTCGCCGGACTCGTCCACGCCCAGGTCCTGGTCGCCGTGCGCCTCCTCGAGCCATCGGCGCGCCGACTCGCGCACGCCCGAGCCCGGCCGGGAGTCGGCGCACAGGGGGGGGGGGCCCCGGGCCGGCGCTGGGGGCCCCTGGGGGCCGCGCCTCCAGGAGCCTCGAGGTCCGAATCCGCGCAGTTATTTTTGCGCGGGCGCTAACTGCGTACCCGCAGACTTCACGACCGATGGTGGCTCTGGTCCGCCTACGAAATCATGAAGTGCAGCTTGCGCGGGCGCATCGCGCGTCCTTGGCCGGCGGATTCGCTCGGTCCGCGTCAAACCCCGTCTCTCGACGCCTCGCCCAGCGCCCCCGCCGCGCCCGGATCCACCGGCCGCGCTCGCAGCACCTCGACCGGGCCGTCCAGCAGCCCGCGCCATGCCTCCAACCGGGCGCGACACTCCGGGTCGCGTTCGATCCGCACCTGGTCCGCTGCGTAGCCGGGCTCGCCGTCGTACGCCACGAGCTCCAGAAAGCGCCCGGGCTGGTCCACGTCCTCGTACAGCGCCATCCGGATCCCGCCCGGCGATTCGTAGAACGGGAACGCGTCCCGAAGAAAGGCGAGAAGTTCCCCACGCCGCTCGGGCTTCACGCGATACACGAGGCTGACGAGCGGGCCCGGCGGCACCGGCGGCCGGACGTGCGCGGCCGCGGCAGCGGCAGCCGTCGCAGCCACCGCGCCCCCGGGTCCCGCCGCGCCCGTTTCCGTCCGGAGCATCCACGTGCCGTGCCCGCAACAGTGCAGGTCGAACTCCGGCGATCGCCGCAGGGAAGCCGGCACCGCGTCCCGGGCGATCGGCGCAAAACCTTGCCTCGCGAAGAAAGCCGCCGCGCCCATCGTGACCAGGCAGACCTCGCGGACGCCCGCGCCGCGCAGCCCTTCCAGCGCCGCCGCGACGAGCCGCCCGCCGACGCCGCCCCTTCGCTCCGCCGCGCGAACGGCGACCGAGCGAAGCAGCGCGCGCCCGTCATGCACCTCCCAGCCCGCGCAGCCCGAGACGCCGCCGTGCGCACCACGCGCCACCACGAAGCTCACCGGCGGATCGCCGGCGCCGGGGATCGGCAAGCCCGCTTCCCCGAGCAGACCCCGGATCGCGGACAGGTCCTCCGCGCGCGCCGGCCCCACGGTCGCGTCGCGGGCGGCGCACTCGTTCCCCGCCATGCCGTGCCCTCCTACAGTTCGGCCCAGTTCGAGCCGACCGACAGATCGACGACCAGCGGCACCTTCAGCTCCAGGGCGCTCTCCATCTCGTCCCGCGCCAGCTTCTTCAACGTCTCGACCTCCGCCTCCGGACACTCGAACACCAGCTCGTCGTGCACCTGGAGGATCATCTTCGAAAGCAGCCCCTTCTCCTCGAGCGCGCGGTGCAGCCGGAGCATGGCCACTTTCATCAGGTCCGCCGCGGTCCCTTGCACCGGCGTGTTCACCGCCATCCGCTCCGCGGCCGCGCGCAAGCCCGGGTTCTGGCTCGCGATGTCCGGCAGCGGCCTGCGCCTCCCCAGCAGGGTCGTTACCGTCCGCGTCCGCTGGGCCTCCGCGACCACGCCGTCCAGGAAGGCGCGCACGCGCGGGTAGCGCCGGAAGTAGGCCTCGATGTACTCCTGCGCCGCCTCCCGCTTGATGCCGAGCTGCGCCGCAAGGCCCGCGGCCCCCATGCCGTAGATGATCCCGAAATTGATCGCCTTCGCCTGACGCCGCTGCTCGCTCGTCACCGAGTCCGCCGCGGCGCCGAACACCTCCATCGCGGTCAGCGTGTGGATGTCCTTCCCCTCGCGGAACGAGGCGAGGAGCGCGTCGTCCGCGGCCAGGTGCGCCAGCACGCGCAGCTCCACTTGCGAATAGTCGGCGGAGACGAACCGGCACCCGGGCGCGGGCACGAAGGCCTGCCGGATCTTCCGTCCCTCCTCGGTGCGGATGGGGATGTTCTGCAGGTTCGGATCGCTCGACGACAAGCGGCCGGTGGCCGCGACGGTCTGGTTGTAGGACGTGTGGATCCGCCCCGTCTTCGGATAGACCAGCTCGGGCAGCGAGTCCACGTACCCGTGCTTCAGTTTCGCGAGCGACCGGTACGCGAGCAGCTTCGCGGGCAGCGGGTGCTCCGCGGCGAGCGACGCCAGGACCTCCTCGTCCGTGCTCCAGCCGGTCTTTGTTTTTCGCCCCTTCGTCAGCCCGAGCTTGTCGAAGAGGATCACCTGGAGCTGCTTCGGCGAGTCGAGATTGAAGGCCTCCCCGGCAAGCGACCGGCACTCGGCCTCGAGCGCACGCAGGTCCTTGTCGAATTCGCCCGCGAGCCGGCGCAGGAACGCGACGTCCACGAGGACGCCGTTGCGCTCCATGGCGACGAGCACCTCGACGAGCGGCACCTCGACGTCGGCGAAGAGGTTCCAGAGCCGAGCCTCCCGCACGCGCGGGAGCAGGATGCCCGCGAGCTGGAAAGTCACGTCCGCGTCCTCCGCGGAGTACGTCGTGGCCTGCTCCACCGGCACCATGTCGAAAGTGACCTGCTCCTTCCCTTTTCCGGTCACGTGCTCGAAGAGGATCATCCGGTGGTTCAGGTGGTCCTCGGCGAGGGACGCGAGGGAGTGGGACCTGCGCGAAGGATCCAGGCAGTACGAGGCGATCATCGTGTCGCACTCGAGCCCGCGGACACGCACGCCGTACTTCGCGAACACGATCATGTCGTACTTCGCGTTCTGCCCGAACTTCGTGACCTCGGGATTCTCCAGGATCGGCTTCAGCCCCGCGAGGACCCGCTCCAGCGGGAGCTGGCTCGGGGCGCCGATGTACCGATGGCCGACCGGGATGTAGAAGGATTCGTGCTTTTTGAAGGAGAGGCTGATGCCGACGAGGTCCGCCTGCACAGGCTCCTTCGAAGTCGTCTCCGTGTCCACGGCGACCGCCGACGCGCGGCGGAGGCGCTCGAGCATGCGCTCGAAGTCCTCCTCGGTAAGGATGGCGTGGTAGTCCTGGTAGGAAACCGCGGACGGCGGCGGCGGCAGCAGCTCACGGGCGAGCCGGGTGAGCCCCAGTTCGTCGACGAGGGGGCGAAGGGTCGTCGCGTCCGGTGGGCGCGGCGCCCACGCCTCGATGTCGAAGGCCAGCGGGACCTGCGTGCAGAGCGTGACCAGCTTGAGGCTGCGACGCGCGTCCTCGGCGTGGGCCTCCAGGCTCGAGCGCACCTTGCCCGGTTTCAGCTTGTCGAGATGGGCGAGCAGCTCTTCGACGGAGCCGTGCTCCTGAATGAGGCGGGTCGCGGTCTTCGCGCCGACCCCCGGCACGCCGGGCACGTTGTCCACGCTGTCCCCCATGAGGGCCTGGACCTCGCGGACGCGCGAGGGCTCGACGCCGAACTTTTCCTTCACTTCGGGGATGCCCGTCCTCCGGTTGTCCATGGTGTCGAGCAGCGTCACGCGCTCGGTCACGACCTGGGTGAGGTCCTTGTCCGAGGTCACGACGACGACTTCGTGCCCGCGCTTCTCCGCCTCGAGGGCGACGGTCGCGAGCAGGTCGTCCGCCTCGTAGCCCGCCAGCGACAGCCTCGTGACGCCGAGCGCGTCCGTCAGGCGAAAGATGTAGGGGAACTGGACGGAGAGTTCCTCCGCGAGCGGGGGACGGTTGGCCTTGTACTGGGGGTCGATGGCATCGCGGAAGGTGGGACCGGGCTCGTCGAAAACGACGGCAAGAAAGTCCGGCCTCTCCTCCTTGAGGATGCGAAGGACCATCTGCCCGTAGCCGTGGACCGCGCCCGTCGGGAGCCCCTGGTCGTTCGTGAGACCGGTCACGGCGTGAAAGGCGCGGTGGACGTAGCCGCTTCCATCGATCAGGAAGAGTCGGGGCATGCGCTGACTCCGAGCGGGGAAATGGGACGCGAGGCGGATTGTAACCCTGGGAGAGCGACGCCGCCAACCATTTCGGGACGGCCCGCGGGACCCAACGCAAACCGAACCGCATCCGTAGTGCAGCACGGATCGCGACCGCGGGGGAGCGGCCTCGGCGCGCCCTTCCTTCCCCCCCGCGCCTTCGCCGATCCTCCCAGGCCCCCTCAGAAACCGATGCGCAGGAAAGCAGAGGCATGAAACAACGCATTCTCTCCTTCATCCTCGGCCTCATGGCGGGCACCGTGGCGACGACGGGCTTTTTCGCGTTCGCCGGCGGGTCGCGTCCCGGCGCGCCGGCCCCCGCGCCGTCGGGCGGGAACGCAGGCGCGTCGGTGAGAAGCGCCGGCGCCGCGGACGCGTCGTCTCACGCTGACGATCCGGCGGCGCTTCGGCAGGCGCTCGAGAAGCGGGCCGCCGAGAATCGCACGCTCTCCGACGAACTCAGCCGCGCACGCAAGGCGCTCGCGAAGCTGGGCGCGAAAGGGCCGGCCGCGGCCGCGGCGTCGGCCTCCGGCCAGGCGGACGCCGACCTGCCGACCGCCGCCCCCGCTGCGCCGGACGCGGAGGAGCTGCGCCGGCAGGCGGCGGAGCTTTCCGCCCGGATCCCGGAACTCCTGGCGGGCCACGACGGCGTCGGGCTTCTTTCCATTCTGCGCAAGCTCGCCGAGCTGGGAGAGGCGGGCTTTGCCGCGGCGGCCGACCTCGCGGCCAAGATCGTCGAGGACATGCGCGGGGAGGGGAAGCTGCGGCTCGACTATCGCGCCCTGCTACGGACGCTCTCGTCGGAGAAAATGGTGCCGCTTTTGAAATTCGCGATTTCCCACGACGACGGGAACGCGTCGTTTCGCAGGCTCGCGGTCGAGAGCCTCGCCTGGTCCGACGATCCGGAAGTGGTCACGCTCCTCGCGGAGCGCTTCGGCTCGGAGAAAAACGACCGGGTCGCGGGGGAAATGGCGAGCGTGCTTTCGAATCGCCACGAGCCCGCGGCGACCGAGGCGCTGCTCGCGGCCTTCCGCACCAAGACGGACCGGCCGGACCTGCGCCACACGGTGCTGGAAGCGCTCTGGGACAGCGACAACCCGGAGGTCGACCGGCTGGTGCAGGACGCGCGGTACTCGGACGCGGATCCGAAGGTGCGGGAGCTGGCGAACCTCATGGCCCTCTACCGCGACCCGCCGGCGCCCGGGTACCTGGTCACCCAGATCTATCCGGACTCGCAGGCGTCACGGCTCGGGCTTCAATCCGGCGATCTCATCGTGCGCTACAACGACGTGGAGATCTCGACCGGGAGGACGCTCGGGGAGGAAACGCGAAAGGCGGGCAAGGACGGGGACGCGGTCATGGTCGTCGTGCGGCAGGGCCGCACGATGGAGCTGCGGCTCAAGGGTTCGACCATCGGCATCGACGGGCAGGTCGTGAAGCCGAAGCGCTGAGCGGGCGGTGCCCCGGCTCGGGAGAGACGCCACGGAGGGGCCACCGACGGAAGGACGGGCCACCGAAAACGCCGAAGACACCGAACTTCACGACCATGGAAGGAGGGCCTTCGGCGTCTTCGGTGCGTTCGGTGGCTCGTCCTACGGATTTTGAAGCAACAAGCCGAAATGAAGCTAAAATCGATCTCTCCGTGCGTTGCCAGCGATTATCGCCGGTAGAGGAGGGTGGACTCGGCGCCCTGCCTCTGCGTCTCCGGGTCTCTGTGTAAAAGTCCCGCATTCGACCCACACGACCGGTCCGAATTTCAAATTGCAAATTTCAAATTTCGCCCGCGGCTAGTTGGGACGCGGAGCCATGAGCTAGCCACTTGCCGTCCTCGGTCTCGTTTAGCCTCTGTTCGGGTCGTGGTTTTGAAGACATCCGCCGCCCGAAGTGCCCGCGTGCTCCGGCGGGAACTCGTTTTCGGCTTCGCCTCTCGCCGGCGAGACCGAACCCGAGGGAGACGTCGGACATGCTCAGACCGCTACCTGACGGTCGCGGTTCCGAATGGGCGTCGCTTGCCGATTCGCAGTCTTTTTCGTCGTCTCGGCCGTCTTGACCTGGCTCAGACGGCTTCTCACGGACTCCGAGTCTTTGCAATCTTCGTTGCTCGGAGGAATCGGGGCGCCCGTCTTCCGCGACGCGCGCCCAATCCCCCCGAGCCGTCGCCGGCCCTAGCCCGGCACGTACAGATCGGTCATGAGCCGGGCCGACGGGTCAACGGCGTAGCCTTCGAAATCCCGCACGCCGCGGCTGCGCAGGAAATCCTCGTCGAGGAGGGCGCGCCCCGTCAGCTCGCGCGCGGGGGTCGTCAGGATCGCGTGCGCCGCGTCGGCCATGATCGCGGGGGTCCGGCTCGCCTTCATCAGCTTTTCGCCGCCGAGTTTCGCGACCGCCGCCGTCGCGATGGTCGTGCGCGGCCACAGCGAGTTCGCCGCCACGCCCGCGGGCCGCAGCTCCTCGGCCAGCCCCAGGGTGAGCATCGTCATCGCGAACTTGGAAATCGTGTACGCGGTGTGGGGGCCGAACCAGCGCGGGGCGAGGTCGATCGGCGGCGACAGGGTCAGGATGTGCCCGTTGGCGGACTTCTTGAGGTGCGGGATGCACGCCCGGGCGCAGAGGAGCGACGCGCGCGGATTGATGGAGAGCATCAAGTCGAGGGCCTTCACGGGCAGGCTTTCCGTCGGCAGGAGGGCGATCGCGCCTGCGTTGTTCACGAGCACGTCGATCCCGCCGAAGCGCGCGACCGTCTCGGCCGCCATCGCTTCGATCCGATCGGCGTCGCGAACGTCGAGCGGGAACGGCAGCGGGTGCCCTCCGGCGGCGCGCACCTCCTCGGCGACTTCGTGGATCGTGCCGGGGAGCTTTCCGGTGTTGTCGACCGACTTGGCCGCGAGGACCACGTTCGCGCCGTCCGCGGCCACGCGGAGCGCGATCGCGCGACCGATGCCGCGGCTCGCCCCGGTCACGAGGACGGTCCTGCCGGCGAGTGTGCCCATGTCGTGGCTCCTGGTGGAAAGTGGATGTATCGTGCGGAAAGCCCGCTCGGGGCGACAGGATAGCCGGGCCGCCGGGGGGCGCGCCAGAAAAAACGCCGCGTGCCGCCGGATCCTCGAGTTCACGAAGACGGCAAGGCTGCGCGACTTCCTGCTTGACACTCATTTGAGATCTGCTATCATTTTGCCCTCCTCAGGAGGGTTTTCAGACGCAATTTCTTTCCGGTACACTCGCAGGGGGTAACTGGATGGATCCGAGCCTGATCTTGAAAGCGGCCATGGCAGGCCAGGAGATCTCTCCGATCGAGGCCCTTCTCCTGCTCCAGGCCGACCGCTCTCTTCTCCCCGAAATCTTCCGGGTCGCCGACTTCGTGAACCACCGCCTGCACGGCGACGTGGTCACGTACGTCCACTCCGCGCACCTCAGCTACACGAACGTGTGCAGGTCCAGCTCCCGTACGTGCTCCTTCTATCGCAAGCGGGGTTCCAGCGAGGCCTACGTGCGCTCGGTCGAGGAGCTCCTCGAGCGGGTCGCCGGCTATGCGGACGTCACCGAGGTCCACTACGAAGGCGGGTTGAATCCCGACCTGCCCTACGAGTACCTGCGGGACATCCTGCGCGAGACGCGCCGCCGCTTCCCGTCCCTCCAGCTCCGCGCGTTCTCCCCCGTCGAGGTCCACTACTACGCGCGCAAACAACGCATGTCCTACCGGGAACTCCTGACGCAGTGGAAAGAGGACGGCCTCGATTTCCTGCCCGGCACGTCCGCGGAGATCCTGAACGACAAGCTCCGAAAAAAAATCTGCCCCGACAAGCTCCGCACCGGCGAGTGGGTCGAGATCATGCGCATCGCCCATCAGCTCGGCCTCCACACCTCGGCCACCATCCTCTTCGGGCACATCGAAAACGAAGTCCACGTGGTCGAGCACTTGGACATCCTCCGGAATCTCCAGAAGGAGACGGGCGGCTTCCAGGAGTTCCTCCCCATTCCGTTCGTCCCGGCCCATGCGGCGGTCGAACGCCAGGAACTCCGGTCCCAGCGCGCGGACATCGACGAGATCTTCCGGCTCTTCGCGCTCTCGCGCCTTTTCTTCAGCCACAGCATCCAAAACCTGCAGGCCCCCTGGCCCCACCTCGGTCTCGAACCGGCGGCCCGCAGCCTTTCGATCGGCGTGAACGACCTGGGCGGCACGTGTCACGAAGACGACATCGTCCACGACCCCTCGGTCACGAACCTCTGCGTGACGCCGACCGCGCTCAACCGACTCCTGCGAAAGGCGGGGCGGACCGCGCGTCAGCGGGACACGTTCCACAAGGAGATCGGCGCCCCCCCTCCGCGGCGCGCCGCGCTCGCGAACCGGTAGGGCCCTCCGTACCGCCCCTTCCCTCCTCGCTCCCGAGCCCGGCGCGGGTCGCCGCACGACCACGGTGCGGCGCTCCCGCGCCGGCTTTACACAGGGGCTCGGCACGCCATGCGGACGCCACGTCTCCGCTCCCTCGCTGTCGGCGCCGCCCTCGCCGTCGTGCTGGCCCTCGTCGCCTGCGCCGCCGCCGGCCCGCGCGCAGCCTTCCTCCCGACCGCCGCCGCCACCGAACCCCGCGCCGGGGTCGAAATCCGCGTCGCCCTCGTCGAGTGGGCAGCCGTCGCCACGTTCGACCTCGACGGGCCCTACTGGATCTCCCGCCTCACCGATGACCAGCCGCTCACCCGCGACCTCGACGGACGAAAGACCGAGGTCAAGGCGAGCGACAAGGGCTTCGACGTCGGCGGCGTCCTCCTCGCGGAGAAGGAAATCCGCCTCCACCCCCGCGCCCCCGCCCGGCTCAAGCATGCCGGCATCCGCTACGAAGGGACTTTCCACCTCGTCCGAAACAACAAGAACCGCCTCCTCCTCGTGAACCAGGTGGACCTGGACGCCTACACGCGAGGCGTGATCGGCGCCGAGATCGGGGCCTCCTCCGCGCGCGCGGCGCTTGCGGCGCAGGCCGTCGCCGCCCGTACCTACGCCCTCGCCCGGATGGAGGACGAGCACCGCACGCGCAAGCTCAAGTACTTCGACGTCTATCCGGACGAGCGCTCGCAAGTCTACAAGGGCATGGCGAACGTCTCCCCCAACGTCTCGAAGGCGGTCGAGGAGACCCAGGGCCTCGTCCTCCAGTTTCGCGGTAAAATCTTCACGGCGTATTTCCATAGTACCTGCGGCGGCGCAACCGACTCCGCCCACGACGTCTTCGGCGACGCCGACATCCCGCCGCTCGCGGGCGTGAAGGACCCCTGGTGCGACCGGGCGACGCTCGCGGACTGGTCGGCGAAATTCACCCCGAAGGAAATGGAGGACCGCCTGCGCAAGGAGGAGGCGGACCTGGGCGAGCTGCGCGACCTCAAGATCCTCGACGCGCGTCCGAGCGGCCGGGTGCTCAAGGTGGGGCTGGTGCACGTCAAGAGCGGCTCGGAGCGCACGACGAAAATGAGCGGCGCGGCCTTTCGGCTCGCGCTCGACGGCGACCGCGTGAAGAGCACCTGGTTCACGATCGAGCGACGCGACGGGAAGTGGGTCCTCTCCGGCCACGGCTGGGGGCACGGCGTCGGGATGTGCCAGAGCGGCGCGCAGCGGATGGGGCAGAAGGGCATGGACTTCGCCGCGATTCTCCGCTTCTACTACCCGCAGGGCGAGCTGGCGAAAGGCTACGTGCCGGCGCTCGAGGGGAAGTGACGGGGGCGGAGCGCCGACGCGACGCTCCCGACGCCTTGACAGCCCATGCGACCCGGTGCTAGAATCGCCGCCTGCCTGCGGTAAGCGCCCGCGCAAAAATAACTGCGCAGACTCGGACCTCGAGGCTCCTGGGGGCGCGGCCCGCGGGGCCGCGCCGCGCGGGCCGGGGGCCCGCGCCCCCAGGCATCGGTCGATCTACGAAAATGTAAAGTAATTCATGCGCGGGCGCTAAGCGCCCGCGCAAGAATAACCGTGCAGCTTCGGCCCTCGAGGTTCCCGGGGGCCCGGCCCTCCGAGCCGCGCTGCGCGGGCGCTACCCCCGCCTACGCCCGGCTCTTGGGTACGAGGACCACGGATGGCCACCCGCGCGACCTCCGCCGACCTTCAAAAAAAAGTGCAAGAACTCGAGAAGGCGCTGCGGGAGTCGCAGCACTCCTGCCGGACGCTGCTCGACGCCGTGAACGAGAAGTCCGAGCAGCTCGGCATCGTGAACGCGCTCCTGCGGAGCCTGGGGACCGCGATGGATCTCCGCGAAATCCTGCAGGTCTTCGCCTTCAACCTGAAGCAGCTCTGCCCCTACGACCGCGTGTCCATCGCCCTCCTCGACGCCGAGCGCGGGACCTTTCGCATCCCCTACTTCGTGAAGGGCGGTCGCGTCACGGTGAACGCGGAGGGCCCCCTCCCGACCCGGGATACCGTGATCGACGAGGTCGTTCGCGCCCGCGGCCCGGTCCTCCGCAAGAACCTCAAGACCTCCACGCTCCGGTTCAAGAGCGACACGAACTTCCTCAAGCGCGCCTGCTCCTGCGAACTGCTCTTCCCGCTCGTCCTCGGAGAGCGCGTCCTCGGCACCTTCAACGTCGGTTCCTTCGAAGCGGACGCCTTGGGTCCCCGCCACCAGCAAATCCTCTCCGAAGTGATGCCCTGCGTAGCGGTGGCGGTCGACCGGTACCTGTCTTCTTCCAAGCGGTCCTGAACGAGGAGAGCCTCGATGCGGTCGTCACTTCCGGTCTGGGCGGTTCTCCTCTTCCTGCCCCTGGTCGGCCTCGCGGGCTGCGCGACCTCAGGGACGGGAGACGCCGGCTCCTCCCCGGAGGCGGTCTTCAAGGTCGTGCGTGACGCCATTCTGCGCGGCGACATGGAGACCGTCTTCGCCAACTACAGCACGCGGATGCGCACCATGGAGAGCCTGGAAGGGCTGAAGGCGCAATTCGCGGCCAACCGCGGCGCGTGGATCACGAAGTATGCGAACGCATCCGTGCGGCAGGTTTCCGATGACAAGCAGGGACGCGCTACGATGATCGTCCTGTACGGAGACGGCACCCGACTCCCGGCGATCCCGTTCGTGCAGGAAGGAAAAAACTGGCGCATTGACGGGTAGCACTTGCGCCCCTCCACCCAACCCCAACCTCTACCTCTCCCCCCACCCGCGCCGTGTCACGCCGACGTGGCGTCCACCTCCCGTCCCGTCCCCCACGAAGTCTCCCGCCCCGTTCCGCCGGACCTGTCGCTTCTCGACGCGGTACGGTCGGTCTACAGATTCTCGCAGAGCACCTCGGCGTCCTTGAGCAGCGTGTACGTCTGCGCATAGCGGCGCGCGATCGGGTACTCCAGGCACTTCTTCAGGATCTGCCGCACCGCCTCGCCGTACGGGATGCGCCCGAAGTCCGGTTCCTTCGACCGACGCGACTCGAGCATCTCCTTCTCGTACGCCGACCGCGTCAGCTTGGGCAACGCCTCGTACTCTTTCCAGAAGAGCGTCCAGTTCTTCCCCTTCTTGGCGAAGAACTCGGGCAGGTAGGGCGGGTCCCCGGTCGCCAGCTCGTACATCGTGGCGCCGAGCGAGTAGATGTCGGACCGCTGCGAGATCCCCTCCCCCCCGACTTTCTTCCCGTCCGCCACTTCCGGCGACAGGTAGAAGATCGAGCCGCCGACGGGGGCCTGCTCCCCCTCGCGGATGCTGACGCCGAAATCCAGGATCTTGACCTTGATCGCCCGGGCGCGCTCCGCGCTCTCCAGCCGGATCACCTCGGTCCCCTTTTGGAGCGCGACGCGCTCGCCCGAAATCCCGGCGGACTTGCTGAGGCCGCTGGCCATGATGTTCTCGGGCTTGATGTCGAGGTGCAGGAAGCCCCGCGAGTGGACGTGCTGCAAGCCCCGCACGGCCTGCAGGAAGACCACCAGGAAATCGCGCCCGGTCAGGAACGGAGGTCGCGCCTTCGGGTTTGCCAGCGCCTCCCGGAGGAACTGCCGCAGCGTCGAGCCCCGAAAATATTCCGCGAGGACCCAGTGGCTCCCGTCCTTCTGCTGGTAGCCCAGGTAGCGGATGATGTTCTCGTGGTTGATGCCCAGGCAGACCTCCAGCTCCCGGTGCAGCCGCCGCCGCGCCTCGGGCGTCGCGCATTTCATCTTCTTGATGACGCGCGTGTCCCTGGACTGCCGATGCTGCGCCGTGTAAATGACGCCGGAGCTGCCGGCGCCGAGCTGCTGGAGGTTGTCGTACTCCTGCAGAAAGGGGGTCTCGGAAGGGCCCGCGGGCCGGAAGAGCCCCGCGACCTTGTCCAGCAGGCCCATGCTCGACTTCCTCAAGAGGCCGTTCAAAGGGAGAGTGAGGTCGGGCAGGCGCGCCGCCGGCCGCTCGCTCGACGCCGTCGAAACGGGTGCGAGCACGGCCGCCCACGAGCCAGGAGGCACGCGGTGCGGCGGACGAGCGGCCCGTTGACGAAGTCCAGACACGATGCCTGGGGGCGCGGGCCTCCGGCCCGCGCGAACGGCCGCAGGGGTTACGACCCGCCGTGACAGAGTTGACGACTGTGTCCGAAGTTCGTCAACGGGCCACTAGCGGCCGTCCTTCAGCCGCAGCGCGAGATGGGAGGGCAGTTCCTTGGTCGCCGCGATCTTCTGCATGGTCTTCTTGAAGTCGTATTCGACGCGGCGGAACGAGATGGTGTCACCGTCGTAGATCGCGTAGCACGACCGGTTGTCCCGGTCGCGCGACTGGCCGACCGAGCCGACGTTCACGATGCACTTCTTGCCCGCGAGCTTGTAGGTGTTGTCCTTCAGCATTTTCGGGAAGAGAAATTTCCCGTCCTCGGTGAAGATGCCCGGCTCGTGCGTGTGGCCGCAGAAGCACACGCGATCCAGCAGCGAAAAGATCTCGTCCATCTTTTCGGAGTCGTGGATGTCCGAGGGGCGGATGTACTCGCGCGTGGGCATGCGAGGCGACCCGTGGACGAAGAGGCACCCGTCCTCTTCCCGGCGGTCCGTGAGGTCGCCCAGGAAGTTCCACATCCCGTGGTTTTCGGTCTTGTCGTGCGTCTTCGAGTTGAGCTGCCCCCGCGTCCACTCGATGGAGCGCGCGGCCTCGAGGTTGAAATCGGTCGCAAGGAAGAGGAGCGCGTCCTCGTGATTTCCGCGAATGCAGAATTCGAATTCCTTCATGTGAAGGATGCAGTCGCGGGGGTTGGGCCCGTAGCCGACGACGTCCCCCAGGCAGGCGATCTGGGTGATGCCCTGGGCGTCGATGTCCTTGAGGACGGCCTCGAGGGCCTCGATGTTGGAGTGGACGTCCGAGATGATCGCGCGCGCGCCCATCGCCATCCGGGAAATGGGTCGGGTCGCGCCGGAGCCGGCGCAGCCGCCGACGGGGAACAAGTGCTGGTGAAGGAGACCCAGCTCCTCACACCGTGCTCCGCATGGCGGCGATGCTAGCACGCACCCAATTCAAAATCAACAAGTTTCAGGGAAAGCGCTTGGGACTTGACGCTCCCGCGCGCGCGCCCTAAGATGACGCGCTTGCCGCCCGCGCCGTTCCCCTCCCCCCCGCCCCACGGCGCTCGAAGATCCGTCCCGGCGGGGCTTGACCGAAGGTGCCCGATGCCGCGCCGAACGCTCCTCCCCGTCATGCTCGTCCTCCTCCTCGCCGCCGCGGGCATCGGCGCGTGGACCGCCGGCAAGACCGTGCCTCCGGAGGTCCAGGTCGTGCGCCCGCGCCGCGCGCAGGTCGCCGCCGGTCTCACCGCGCAGGGCCGCGTCGAGTCCACCCGCGAAACCACCGTGCGCGCGCGCGTCGAGGGTCTGGTCCGCGAGCTGCGCGTGGACGCGGGGGACGCCGTCACCGAAGGCCGGGAGCTCCTGCTCTTCGACGGCGACGACGCCCGGCACCGCGTCGAGCAGGCGCAAAACCGCCTCGACCTCGCCCAGTGGGAGTCCCGCGACGCCGAGCGGGAGCTCGCGCACTCGCGCTCCCTCGTCAGCGTCGCCTCCGAGTCGCGCTCGGACCTCGACGCGAAAGTGAGCCGCCTCGAGAAGGCGCGGCTCCAGGGCGCCCTCGCCGAGAAGGAGCTCGCGCTCGCACGGACCCATCTCGCCAAGCTCGACTGCCCTTCGCCGCACGCGGGCGTCGTCCTGGAAAAGCTCGTCGAGGCGGGACAATGGGTCCCCGCCGGCCAGCCGCTCTTCCGCGTGGCGGACCACCGGCGCCTCAAGGTCGCCGTCAACGTGGACGAAGCGGACGCCCCCGCGGTCCGCCTGGACCAGTCCTGCAGCGTCACCGCCGACAGCCTCCCCGGCGAGACCTTCGCCGCCCGCGTCACGCGCGTGGCCCCGCTCGCCCGCATCGAACGCGACGCGACCGTCGTCGTCGTTACCGCGACGCTCACCGAGGAGACCGAACGGCTCAAGGTCGGAAACCAGGTCGACGTGCGGGTGATCACCCGGGACGCGGGTGAAGTGCTCAGCGTGCCGGTCGAAGCCGTCCGCGCCGACCGTGGGGGCCGCTTCGCCTGGGTCGCCGAGGCAGGCGTCCTGCGCCGGCGGCCGGTCCGGCTCGGCGTCCAGAACGCGGAGCGGGCCGAAGTTCTCGAGGGGCTCGGCCCTCAAGATCGCGTCGTCGTGTCGCTGGGGCTCGACCTCGCCGATGGGCTCGCGGTCGCCGCCGTGGAGCGGCCCCAGTAGCCCGCGGTCCGCCCCTCTTCCAGGCGCTCCATCGCGTGGAGGGCCATCGTGCCCGAGCCGTCCCCTCTCCTTGTGCTCCGGGACGCGGCGAAGCTCTACGCCGGCGTCGGCGTCCCCGTGCACGCCCTCCGCGGCGTCACGCTCGACATCCTGCCCGGGGAGTTCGTGGCCATCATGGGCCCCTCCGGCTCCGGCAAATCCACTCTCCTCTCGGTGCTCGGCTGCCTGACGACGCTCTCTTCCGGCAGCTACGTCCTCGATGGCGAGGACGTCAGCACCGCCTCGCGCAACCGGTTGGCGGACGTTCGAAATCGCAAGGTCGGCTTCGTCTTTCAGCAGTTCAACCTCCTGCCCCGCCTGGACGCGACGGCCAACGTCGAGGTGCCCCTCGTGTACGCGGGCGTGCCGCCGGCCGACCGGCGACGTCGCTCGCTTGCGGCCCTGGAGGGACTGGGCATGGCGCACCGCGCGCGCCACCTGCCAAACGAGCTGTCCGGCGGCGAGCAGCAGCGCGTCGCGATCGCGCGTGCGCTCTGCGGCGAGCCCCGCGTCCTCCTCGCGGACGAGCCGACCGGCAACCTGGACAGCCAGGTCGGGGCCGACGTCATGTCGATCTTCGACGGTCTCCGCGCGCGCGGCGTGACGATCCTGATGGTCACCCACGACGAGGAGAAGGCCCGCCACGCCGATCGCATCGTCCGGGTCCGCGACGGTGTGCTGGAATAGCAGGCCCGCCTGAACGGCACCGCGACCATGGGGGAGCGGTCTCAGCGTGTCCATCCGGCCACGCGGTTGGGGCCGCCACGCTCCGCGGTCGTGCGCGAGCGGCAGGGACGGGGGTGCTGAAGACCGGAGGAGCCATGGGACCGAAACGAAACCGCTCGCGGAGGTGGCCGCACCGCGGGATGTCGACGTCGGCCATGGTCCCACGGACGTGTCCACGGGACCGGACCGGTCGAACCCAAGGGCATGGAAGAACGTGCCGAGGCCGCTCCCTCACGGTCGCGGTTCCGTTCCCCTCGTGAGCGCTTGCCGGCCCTGAGCGCTTGACCCGCATGCGGAATTCGAACCTGAGCTTCGCCCGCACGCTTCGCGGAGGCCACTCATGTCCTCGCTCCTCGAGTCGATCCGCACGGCTTTCCAGTCCATGCGCGTGAACAAGTTCCGCACCGCCCTCACGCTCCTCGGCGTCCTCATCGGCGTCGCCAGCGTCATCGCGATCGGCGCGATCGGGCAGAGCGGCAAGCGCCTGATCCTCGAGGAACTCGAGACCTTCGGCACGACCTCCCTTTGGATCCACCGGGCCGCGGGCAAGTCCCCGACGCGCACCGAACGCAGCGGCCGCGCCATCACGAACGAAGACGTCGTCGCGCTCGCCGAGCGCTGCGACCGCGTGCGACGCGCGTCCCCGATCTACGGCAAGTGGGGCGTTTGGGCCCGACGCGGCGCGAAGTACGCCCGCTGCCGGATCGTCGCGGTCGGGGCCGACTACTTCGCGATCGACAGCGAGGGCCTCCGCGAGGGTCGTTTCCTCGTGCCCGACGACGTCGCCGCGCGTCGCCGCGTCTGCCTGCTCGGACCCGACCTCGCCTCCGACCTCTTCGGCCCGGGGGGCAGCCCGCTCGGCGAAGCGGTCGACATCGGGCTGGGCAAGTACCAGGTGGTCGGCGTGCTCGCCCCGAAGAACCGCGATTTCCTGGCGAGCATCGGCTCGCTCGGCGGGGAAACCGCGAACGACCGCGTCGTGGTCCCGTACACGGCCTTTCAGGCTCGGCACGGGCTCCGGGAAGTCGAGGTCGTGCAGGCGCAGGCGGCCTCCGTCGACGTGGCGGAGGTCGCGGCCCGGCAGGCGAAGGAGCTGCTCTCGCTCCGCCATGGCGGGAAGTTCGAGTACGAGACCGAGACGATGAAGCAGTACATCGACACGACGAACAAGGTCGTCGGCGTGGCGTGGTGGGTCGCGCTGGTGGCCGCGGGCATCTCGCTGGTCGTCGGCGGCATCGGCATCATGAACATCATGACGTCGTCGGTGATGGAGCGCGTGCGCGAGATCGGCGTGCGCAAGGCGCTGGGGGCGAAGGACCGGGACATCCTGCTCCAGTTCCTGGTGGAGGCGGTTGCGATCAGCGTGTCGGGAGGCGTCTTGGGCGTGGTCGTGGGCGTCGGGGCGACGCTCGTCATCGAGCACGTTTCCGCGCGTCCGATCGCGCTCTCGATGGAGTTCCTGGTCCTCGGCCTGGGGATCTCCGTGCTGACCGGGATCGGCTCGGGGATCTATCCCGCGTGGCGCGCGGCCATGCTGGATCCCGTGTACGCCCTCCGGTACGAGTAGCGCGACGACCCGATTTCCCTTCCGCCCGCGGCCCGCACTTCGGTAAAATCGCGGTTTCAAGCGACTCTCCTCCCGGAGCCTCCATGGCCGGTCCCTTCTACGATTTCGAGCAACCCGACCCGTTCGCCCCCCGCCGCCCCCCCGAGCCGGCGGAGGAGGGACAGCCGGGACGCCTGCCCATCTGCCGACGCTGCGCGTGGCCCGCCCTCTCCCGCGTCGCCGACCTCATGAGCGGCTGCTTCTTCGACCTGCGCAAGACGCTCGAGGCGGTCATCGATACGGCCGTATCCATCACCCACGCCCAGCGCGGCTGCCTTCTCCTCTACACCGAGGAGGAGGGCTTCAAGGTCGCCGTCGCCCGCGGCCTGGATGCCAAGGACCTCGATGCCGCCGACTTCAAGCCGTCTTCGACGGTCATCCGCCGCGTCCGCGAACGCGGCGACGCCCTGTGCATCCCCAACCTCTACCAGAGCCCCTTCGCACAGACCGACAGCGTCCTCGAGTTGCGGCTCCTCGCCGTCATGTGCGCGCCGCTCATTCTCAAGACGGAGGGCGTCCTCGTCCCGCCCGAGGGCCTCCCTTCCCTCGAGATCCCCACGTTCGGCGGGATCCTCGGCGTGCTCTACGTCGACAGCACTTCCGTGACCCGGGACTGGAGCGAGGCCCTGCTCGACGTCTTCCAGGCCCTCTCCGACAACGCGACCATGTCCCTCATCAACGCGCGGCTCTTCGATCACTACCGCCGTCACCAGGACCTGCGACAGTCGCTCGACCTTGCGCGCGTCGTCCAGGAGAAGCTGCTGCCCTCCCGCGCTCCGCGCCTCGCGGGTTTCGACATCGCCGGCTGGAGCAAGCCCTGCGAGAGCGCCGGCGGCGACTATTTCGACTACATCCCGCTCCCCGACCACCGCCTCGCGCTCGTCATCGGCGACGTGTCGGGACACGGCATGGGCGCGGCCCTGCTCATGGCCACGGTCCGCGCCTCGCTGCTCACGCTCCTCCAGTACCACCAGGACCCACGCGAGGTCCTCGCCCGCCTCAACAACGTCGTGCGCAAGGACGCGGCCGGAAAATTCTTCGTCACCCTCTTCCTCGGGATCCTCGACCACGCCCACCGCACCTTCTCCTTCGTCAACGCGGGCCACGAGCACCCGACCCTCTACCGCCGGCGAGAGGGCCGCATCGAGCACCTGGTCGCCAACGGCACGGCCCTCGGCTTTGTCCATGACGCCCGCTACGACCTCTCCCCCGAAGTCCGGCTCGAGGACGGCGACGTCCTCCTCCTGACGACGGACGGCATGTGGGAGATGCGCAACGCGGCGGGAGATCCCCTGGGCCGGGAAGCGCTCGACCGTTTGGTCTCGGAGACCCATGGCGATCCCGCGGGCGACATCCTCGAGATCCTGCGCCACGCCGCCATCTTTCACCTCGGCGACCTGCCCCCGGAGGACGACATGACCGCCGTGGTGCTCAAGGTCGCGCCCCCCGCGGCCGCCCCGGCCGCGGACGACGCCGTCGCGGCCGGCCTCGCGGCGCTTCGCGTGGAAAACCACGACCTTGCCATCGAGTCGTTCGAGAAGGCCGTCCTCGCCGATCAGACGCCGGACCTCGCGCGCTTCTACCTGGGCCTCGCCTGCTGCGACAAGGGCAACTGGTCGAGGGCGCGGGACGAATTCCGCCTGGCCCAGCAGCTCAACCCAGAGCTCCCCAACCTGGCCGCCTTCCTGCGCCTGGCCACCGAACGCGCCGCGGGCGGCCCGATCGCGCCATGACGTCTTCCCTCCCCGCGAGCCGTCGCCGCCCCCGCACGCGCTCCGACACGTTCGACGCCGCTCCTCGGACCCGTAGACCGCCGAAGCCGAGCCGTCGCGCGCGCTGTCGGATGCGCGCCCTGCCCTCCAACGACAGGACGCTCCCTTCCCCATGCTGACCGAAGCCGATCGCCTCCTCTCGAAGTCCCTGGTGCACAACGGCCTCGTGAGCCAGGAGCAGGTCGACGCCTGTCTCCAGGCGGTCGAAAAGGCCGGCGAGTTGGGGCTCCGGATCGCCCTGGCGGACGTCCTCGTCGAAAAGGGTTTCGTGGAACGGCCGGCCCTCGACGCGCTTCGGAAGCTCCCGGTGCGCGAGACCGAGCGCGCGATCCGCGACGCGAACTTCAAGCCCCTGCAGATGACCTCCGACGAGGACCGCAAGATCGGCAATCTCGCCCTTCGGAACGGACTGCTGGCGCAGGTCGCCCTCGACCAGTGCCTCGCCCTGCAAAAAGAAGTCGCGAAGCTCGGGGCGAAGAAGCCGCTCGGCGAAATCCTGGTCGAGAAGAACTTCCTGTCGACCGACCTGGTCAAGAGCCTGCTGGAGCTGCAGCGGGCCCTCGAGGGCAAGGCCTCCAAAAGCTCCGGCGGCTCTCTGTTGCGACAGGACGATCTTTTTTTCGGAGCGATCGCGGTCGCGAAGGGACTCGCGACGCGCGAGCAGATCCAGGAGGCGTTGACCCTCCAGCGGCAGATCTTCGAGCGCACGGGCCTCCGGCGGCAGCTCGGGGAGGTCCTGCTCGACCGTCGCGTGCTCGAACCGAAGGCCGTGCAATCGGTCCTGGAAGCGCAGTCGGAACGGCGCCAGCTCGCCGGCCCGCCGCTCCTCGTCAATCCGCAGCTCGGCGACGACCATGAGAACCGGCTCGGCCGTGTGATCGTCGACAACCAGCTCGTCACCGAGGAGCAGATCGGGGAGAGCCTGGAGGTGCAGGCGAGGCTGCGCGAACTGGGGATCCAACGGAAAATCGGCGAGATCCTCATCCTCAAAGGCTACCTGAGCGAGCAGGCCATCCGGACGATGGTCGGGCTCCAAACGCAGCGCCGGCAGGCGCCCGCCCGCGCGCCCTCGCGGGCGCCGCGGCGACTGAGACGCGTGCGAAAGGGGGCCGTCACGGGGGCCGCGCTCAGCGCGCTCGGCGTAGCGGTCCTCGTCGCCGCCGGGTGGTTGATGAAGGGCCGAGGGACCGGCGGGAACGAGCCCGGGCCGCCCCTCGGCGCCGACCGACCCGCGGCCGACGCGCGCCTCGCGGCGAAGACCGGCTTCGCCGCCGCCGAGGAGCTTGTGCGGAAGGGGGACTACCTCGGGGCGGTCGCGCGCTACGAGGCCGCCCTCGCCCTCCTGCCGCAAGACGACGAAGAGACGCGGCAACGCCGCGCCCGCGCCGACCGGCACCGGAAAGCGAACGAAGCCCTCGAGGACCTCATCGCGAAGCTCGGCGCCGCCGGCGGCAAAGGCGCGGAGCGCGCCCTCGCGGGCGTGGGCTGGTGTCGGGTCGTCGGCGCGAGCCGGCAGGAGTTGAAGCTTTTGACGCCGGCCGTGCCCGCCCCCCTGACGCGCGGGGTCCCGTGGACGGACGTCGCCGCGACCGACGTGTTCGCGCTCGCCGAGCAGACGGGCACCGCGGCCGCCCGGCCCCTCGGTTGCGCCTACCTTGCCGAAGACCGAGGGGACTCCGCCGCGTGCCGCCGGTTTCTCGCACGCGTGTTCGAGACCGGATCCGCTGCGCCGGCGGAGGTGGCTGCGATGCTGGAACACTGCGTGGGACGGGCCGTTTCCCCCCGGGAACTGCGACTCCGCGAGGGACGCCTGCTCGTCGGCAACGAACTTCCGCCGGCCGCGACGCCGGGGGAGCGTCCGCTCGGCCCCGGACCGGTCTTCGCCGATTTCGAGGAGGGCTACTCCGCGCAGGCCTGGCTGAGCCTCGAGTCCACGCTGCAGCTCAAGGAAGGTCCGGACCGCGCGACCGGAGGCCGTCGCTCGCTCTGCTGGAGGATCCCGCCGGGCAAACGGGAAGCGGTCGCCGAGACCTCCCGCCTGCCGGCCGCCTGGCCCGCGGAGGCGCGTCTGACCTTCTGGCTTTCGAACGTGCGCTTCCCCGCCCCGCCCCTCGAGGTCCTGCTTCTCTCCAGCGCGTCCGACTACCTGCACGCCTCCATCCCGATGCCGGGCGCGGGCTGGCAGCGCGTGGAGCTCGCGCTTTCCTCCATGCAGGCCGTCGGTCGTCCCGACCCGGCCGCCATCCGGCGCGTGCGCGTACAGCGCGCGCCGAGCGACGAGCCCGGCGAACTTTTTTTTGACGACCTCGCGCAGGAGTGACCCGGCGCGGAGGGGCGGTCGGCCTCCCGCACGGACCTGTCAAGGTGGGATGAACCCGTCGACCCTTGCGAAACGGGGCAGCCACGGCCCGAAGGCGGGAGGGGGCAAACTTCCCAGGCGTCCCCTCCGCCGGCCACGAGCCCTGGTGGTGCAGGGCTTCCGCCCTGCACCGACGGGACAACCCGTGTTGACGGCACCGAGCCCTTGGAGCGCGGTCCTGGCTCCGGGTGAGAGCAGGGAGGTGCTTCCGGCCCTCCGTGCGAGAACGCGTGCAGGGTGGACCCGTCCACCGAAGCGCCGCGCGCGAAGGCGGAAGCCCTGCGCTGTCCTGTGGACACAGGTCGCATGGGCAGCTGAACCCTTCGGGGAATTCGATTGACAGACGACGGGCCGCGAATTATCCTGTCCGCCCGCCTCACAGCCCGCTTCACAGACCCCTTCCGCCCCCTCGGAGCCCCCCCGGGAGCCTCCCATGACGGTACGTCTGCGCATCGCGCCCAGCCCCACCGGCGACCCCCACGTGGGAACGGCCTACATCGCGCTTTTCAATCTCGCCTTCGCGCGCCGGCACGGCGGCCGGTTCGTCCTGCGCATCGAGGACACGGATCGCGCGCGCTCCACGCCGGAGTCGGAGCGCATGATCAGCGAATCGCTGCGCTGGCTCGGCCTCCTCTGGGACGAGGGACCGGACGTGGGCGGGCCGAACGGGCCGTACCGGCAGTCCGAGCGCGGCGCCCTCTATCGCAAGTACGCGGACGAGCTGCTGGAGAAGGGCGCGGCCTATCGCTGTTTCTGCAGCGCGGAGAGGCTCGACCAGGTGCGCAAGGCCCAGGAGGCGGCGAAGCACCAGCCCCGCTACGACGGCAAGTGCCGCATCCTCCCTCGCGCCGAGGCCGAGGCACGCGTCGCCGCCGGGGAGCCTCACGTGGTCCGCCTGCGGGTCCCGGAGGACGGGTTCACGTCCTTCGCGGATCTGATTCGCGGCGAGGTCCGGATCGAGAATCGCACCGTGGATGACCAGGTGCTGCTCAAGTCGGACGGCATGCCGACCTACCACCTTGCCAACGTCGTGGACGACCGGCTCATGGGCATCACCCACGTGGTGCGCGCCGAGGAGTGGATCTCCTCCACGCCCAAGCACCTGCTCCTGTACCGGGCCTTCGGGTGGGAGACGCCGCAGTTCGGGCACATGCCGCTGTTGCGCAACAGCGATCGCACGAAGATCTCCAAGCGCAAGAATCCCACGTCGCTCAAGTGGTACGAGGCCCAGGGCTACCTCCCCGAGGCGCTCGTCAATTTCCTCGCGCTCCAGGGCTTCTCGGTCCCGGAAGGCATCGAGATCTTCCCGTTCTCGCGCGTGGTCGAGACCTTCGAGTTCTCCCGCATCAACACCACGGGCCCCGTCTTCGACCTGCAGAAGCTCGAGTGGCTGAACGGCGAGTACATCCGCAAGCTCGGCGCGGAGGACCTCGCGCAACGGCTTCTCCCCTTCGCCCGTCCCGGGACGTCGCTCGAGACCGTGCGGTCGATCCTCCCGCTCGTCCAGGGCCGGCTGAAGCGGCTCGGCGAGTTCCAGGAGCTGACGGACTTTTTTTTCGCAGACCGCGTCGAGTACGAGGCGGGCCTCCTCGTCCCGAAGAAGCTGGAGCCCGCGCGCGCGGTCGAGGGGCTGCGGACCTTCGTCCAGGCCTATGCGGCGATGGCCGCCCCCGTCGCGACGGAGATCGACCGCGAGGGGCGGGCGATCGCGGAGAGGCTGGGCTGGAAAGTCGGCGACCTCTTCATGATGCTCCGGGTGGCCGTGACGGGCAAGACGGCCACGCCGCCGCTCTGCGAGACCATGGTGGCCCTCGGGAAGGACAAGGTCGCGGCTCGGCTGGACGAGGCCGTCCGCAAGCTCGACGGCTTGGCCCGCACCGCGCCCTCTCCGGCAGGGCAACCGCAGTAGCAACGCGAAGTCCTTCTTGGTGGGCTCTACCCCGCCCGTCCCGCGCCCCTGCTTGGGAGGTCCCCATGTCTCTCCTGGTCGTCGGCTCCATCGCCTACGATACCATCGAGACCCAGCATCGTCGGGTCGAGAGCGTGCTCGGAGGCTCCGCGTCCTACTTCTCCGCCTGCGCCAGCTTCTTCACGCCCCCCCGGCTCGTCGGCATCGTCGGCAGCGACTTCCGGCAGGAACACATCGAATTTTACCGTTCGCTGGGCGTGGACACGGCCGGCCTTGAGGTCGCCGCGGGCCGCACGTTCCGCTGGCACGGCCGGTACAAGGGAGACCTGTCCAGCGCCACGACGGTCTCGGTCGAGCTGAACGTTTTCGACGACTATCGCCCGAAGATCCCGGCCGCGTTTCGTCAGTCACGGTACGTCTTCCTCGCCAACGGCAGCCCGAAGACACAGATTGCCGTCCTCGACCAGGTCTCCGACCCGGCCTTCGTGCTCGCGGACAGCATGAATCTCTGGATCGAAACCGAACGCGCCGCCCTCCTCGATCTCCTGCGCCGCGTGGACGGCATCATCCTCAACAACCACGAAGCCGTGCAACTCAGCGGACGCTCGAACCTGATCGCGGCGGGGCGGGCCATCCTCGAGATGGGACCGCGCATCCTCATCCTGAAGAAGGCCGAGCACGGCGCCTTCCTGATGAGCCGGGATGAGTTTTTCGCCGTGCCCGCTTTCCCCCTCGCGGACGTGCAGGACCCCACCGGCGCGGGGGACAGCTTCGCCGGCGGCTTGATGGGCTACCTCGCCCAGAACGGCTCCCCGAGCTTCGCGCACTTGAAGCGCGGGGTCCTCTACGGGACCGTGACCGCGTCGTTCGCCATCGAGGACTTCTCCCTCGACAGGCTCAAGCGGCTCACCCGCCCGGAGATCGAGCACCGTTTCCAGGAGTTCGTGCGGTTGATCACGCCGTAGGGGCGGCCCTTGCAGCCGCCCTGGCGCGAGGACCGCGCCGGGGCTCGCGGCACCCTGGCAGCTCGCGGGCAGCCACAAGGGCTGCCCCTACGCTACGGCCGGCCTCACCGCCGCCGCCACCTTCTCCAACTCCAGCCGCGGCGGCGCCATCGCCTCCCGGCGCCTCGTCTCCGTCCCCTTGCCCCACGCCGACATCCCCAGCATCGGGTTCGCCAGCAGTCGCTCGATCTGCTCGTGCGCCTCGCGCGGCATTTCCAGGAACTGCACTCCCGCCACCCAGTGCGCGTTCGCCATCGGTCCCTTCCCCGCTTCCCCCCGCGCCCAGACCACCTCGGCCTCGCAGGCCAGGTCCAGGATCGGCAGGTTCACGGCGAGCATCACCCGGTCCCCTGGATTGAGGCACGCCCAGGCCGTGAGCGTCAGTCCCCCCGCCGAAATGTCGCTGACCTTCGCCACTCGGTTCGCCGGCAGCTCGCCCCCCACGAGGCGCAGCACGGCGAAGGCCTCGCGCAGCCGCGCGCGAGCGTTGGACCGCCGATCGGCACGAACCATCGAACACCCTCCGAATTGGTTGCTCGGCCGATAACTACATCGGCGGTTTTCGCCTCCGACTTCACTTGCTCCCGAAGGGGACCTGGGCCGCGCCCACGTTTCCCGCGAGGTCCTTGGCCCGCACGGCCACCACGTGGTCCCCGACGGCCAGCCCCTCCAGCCGGATCCGGAACGCCGCCTGCCGGCGGTCCGCCAGTCTTCCCTCCGGCCAGGCCGGATGCCACGCCCCCCCGTCGACGGAGTACTCGAGCTCGTCGATCAGGCTCGCGGAGTCCTCCGCCGTGCCCGTGAGCTGCAAATCGTCCCCCACCGCCAGGCCGCGCACGACCGGCCTCGTGTTGTCCACGAGGATCGGGGACGACACCTTCGACGACTTCAGCACCGCCTCGCGCGGGTTCGCGTTCTCGTCGGTCGCCTCGACCTTCACCACGTAGTAGCCGTCCGGCACGGATTCCGTGTTCCAGTCGAAGGTCGTCTCCAGCATCGGGTCACCGTGCGTGAGCGGAATCCAGCGGGTCGTCCCCTGCTCCGCGAACCAGAGCCGGTAGCCCAGCGCGTCGCCGTCCGGATCCTCGGCCGCCCAGGTGAGCTTCTTCACGACCCCCACCTGTTGCCCGAGCTTGTGCAAGCCGCCGGTCCCCGAACCGCCGCCGTCGTGCGCGCCGATCGAGGTCCCCTTGTCCTTGCCGGCCTCGCTGCCCGACAGCGTCGCGCCCAGGAGCGCGGTCGCGGCGGACGGCGTCGCGGGTTTCCCCTCCCCCTCGTCTCCCCCTTCCGGGACCGAGAGCGACACCGAGGTCACGCGCGGGCGCTGGTTCTGCACCAGGTACGCCACTCGCACCGCGGTCAGCGTAGCCTGCCGATCCTGCGTCCAGGCGGCCTTCCATTGGAGGAAACGGCCCGGCGGGGCCGAAACCGCCACCGGGTTCCCCTCCACGATCGGCGACCAGTCCGACCACGTCTCGTCGGGCGTGGCCGAGTTGCCGCTGCGCGTCGCGAAGCCGAGCGCGCCGTTCCCGACCCAGTGGATGCGTCCCCAATCCGCGGAGAAGCGCGCGTCGAAGACCTCCGACACGAGACTGCCCGACTCGGCCCGTTCCGACTCGACCCGGAAAACGCCCGCCGGATGGCTCATCCCCACATAGCGAAGGGCGCCTTTCTCCAGGGCAAGCGTCAGCGCCTGCCGCCCCTGCGCATTGAGCAGCGTCGAGTTCACGTTATCCGCCAGAAATTGGAAGACCTTGCCCGCCGAACTCGAGGCGGCGTAGACGGCCCCATCCGCCGACGCGACCACCGAGGAGATCAGGCCGCCGGGCAAGCGGACGAGCTCGTCCAGCGCGCCGCGCGCGTCGACCCGGTACAGGGCCCCTTCCCCACCCTTCGCGTCCGGCGCGACCGCGGCTTTGCCCTCCCCGTCCCCGCCGCCCAGTTCGTCCTCGTCGATCGTGATCGTCGGCGCACCGCCCGACGGCGTGATGTGGATCGCGCCGCCCGCCTTCCCAGTCCCCTCCGACGCGGCCGCGCCCACGGCCTCCCCGGGCAGGTTCGCGGCCACCGTGAGCCCGCCCGGACCCCACGCCATCGCCCGGATTTCGTGCGTACCCAGGTCCGCGAGGCCGCGCACCTTGCCCTCTGACGTCCGGCGATACACGACGCCCGGCTTGGCGGTGCCGAAGTACAAGTCCCCTTTTTCGCCCGCGACCAGACTCAGGATGTTTTCGCTGCGCGTGACGTACAACTCTTCCGAACCGGCGCCCGCGGCGACCCGATAGAGCCGGCCCTTCGGACCCGCCCCCGCGTAGAGCGCGCCGTCGGTTCCGGGCGCGAGACACCAGACGTTCGGCGCCGGGAGCGTGGCGAAGAGCTCGAGTTTCCCCTCCTTCCCGAGGCGGAAAATCCTTCCGTTCGGGAGGGTGGCGGCGAAGAGCACGCCCGCGCCGTCGACCGCGAGCGCGGTCACCATCATCTCGCCCGTGTCGCCGACCTCGGCGAGCTTGTCTCCGTCGAGGCGAAACACCTTCCCGTTGTCCCCCCCGCCGAGGTAGAGCGTGCCGTCCTGTCCGACCGCGGACGACCAGAAGCCTTTCTCCTCCGACTTGATTTCGGTGAGCTTCCGGCCGAGGTGCACCGAGCCCGCGGACGTCACGACCGCGTTCTCCAGCTCGCCGCGGCTGAACTCGGCCTCGTTCGTCACTTCCCAGAGGCGGGTCCTCACCGCGAACGCGGTGGAGGCCAGGGCGAGGACGCCGGCGGCGCCGACCGCGGCGAGCATTCGTGGATGCATGAATCGCTCCTTGATCTAGGCTGCACATCGGTGGGAGTTCGTTTTTTCGCACGCTTCTCGGGGGATCGGGCACCTCGGAAACCACGGATTTCCCGCAGCAGCGGATGGCCGCGACCAAACGACGACGGAACCACAGATTTCCCAGAGCAGCCGATGGCCGCAACCAAACCTCGACGAACCACAGATTTCACAGATTACACAGATTGCGACGATTCTGATCTGTGAAATCTGTGCAATCTGTGGTTTCGTCGCCCCTGGACTCCGGCCCAACGGCGCCGTGAGCTATTTCACGCGAAGCGTCACGCCGTAGGTCCCCTCGACGACCCATTCGGTCGGCAGGAAGACCCGGTCCAGGTCCGGGGCGACGCGGGCGCGATGGTCGAGGAGAGGCACCAGCTCGCGCAGGAGGCCGATGGGGATCCGCCGGGTGTCGAAGCCCCGGTAGCGCACGCTCGCGCTCGGGAGGACGAGCGTCGCGACCAGGTTGGTGGACGAGTGCCGGTCTTTGAGAAAGGCGAGCAACTCATCGACGTTCGTGGGCTGGGGCAGCAGCGTCCGCGCGGCCTGTCCGCCGTGCAGGTGCACGAGAAGCCGGCTGCCGCTCGGTACGTCCCGCGGGATCGGAACCGAAAGGGTCTTCAACGCCTCGGAGCCATTGTACGGCCGGAGGGCCACGCACACGCGCGCTTCTTTCCCCGCCTCCACCTGGGCCTGCTCCGACCACGCCCGGGTGATCTCCGCGGTGCGGCGCTCCGGACGCAGGCCGATCCAGACCGAAAGGCTCTTCACCTGCACCTTCTGGAACGGGTTCATCATGAGCTGCACCGCCGGCATGAGGACGCTCGCGATGCCGGACGGATCGCCCGAGAGGCCGGAGGTGCTCGACGCGGTCTCGCTGACCTCCAGCGCGGGGTACTTGTCCAACTCCATCCGGGCCTTCACTTCGACCGTGACGTCGTTCGAGCCCGGCTCGAGCGTCTCGATCGCGTTCATGACGGCCAACTGGATCAGCATCGGCGTGTAGACCGGATTGCGAATGACCTCGATCCGAACCTTTTGCACGGTCTTCGTCTTCAGGTTTTCGAGCGTGACCTCGACCGGCAGCATCGGGCAGATCTTGCCGATCACCCCCATGACGGTGGAGGCGCGGTCCTGGACGAGAGAACCGACCTCCTGGGCGGGGGACGCCATTTTGAACGACATCATGGAAGAAGCGACGACCGTGTGGACGACGGCCGTGGTCATGGGCATGGAGAGTTCGCCCCCCTGCAGGAAGGGGTGACCGAAGGCGAACACGCGATCGCCGTCGCGGTAGGTCACGGTGCCGACCCCGGTCATCGTGAGGTCCCCCTTGCAGAGCTGGAAGCCCACCGCGCTGCCCGCGACCAGCGGGATCTCCGGTCCGCCCGCGGCCGCGTCTCCGGCCCCGCCGGCGACGGGCACGAGGCCGAACGGCTTGAGGCGGTCGGCGAGGAACTCCTGCGCGCGCGGGCCGAGTCCGGAGACGAAGAGCGGCGTGCGGCACGGGACGATCCCGGAGGCGTCGTCGGCGCGCCAGTACCGGCCGTATTCGAGGGGGTGGTTTCCCTCCTCCACCATGTCGGCGATCGGCGTGTACATGGCGATGGCGTCTTTGGGGAAGGTGAAGCCGCGGGAGAGAGCGCCCGCGAGCTTGCCTTCGATGTAGATGGGGCTGCCGCTCATGCCGGCGATGATGGAGGATTTCTCGAGGATTTTCGCGCCGCACTCGATGAGGACGAGGTCGCGGCACGGCATGACCCGCTTGAGGACGGCGAGCACCTTGACGTCGAAGCGCTCGATCTCGGTCCCCTTGAAGACCGTGAGACCGTAGCCGGTCATGCCCGGCCGCGTGTCCTCGACGCGCAGAAAATCCTCCGCGTCGGCGAGCGCGGGAGTGGAGAGGTGGGACAGCGAGAGGAGGAGTCCGACGGCGAGAAGGGCTCGAGCGGACATGCGCAATCTCCTTGGGAGGGAATAAGCGGAAGGAGGGAGGAAGATAGATTCGGCCCGAAGGCAAGTCAAGGGAAATGCCTGGACGCCGCGACCGGGAGCGCCATAGAATGCGGGCCGTGCACGCGGCTGTTTCCTCCTGAGGAGCACTCCATGCCCGCACGCGCGACCCCGCGGAGGGACAGCCTCGGGCTCGACGCCCATCTGGTCCGCGTGTCCGCGCTCGCGGCCCGCGACGCCGCTGCGATCCCTTCCGCGGTGACGGCCGCCCTGGACGCGGGGGTCGCCGTCGACGACCTGCACGAGGCGCTCCTGCAGTCCTACCTCTTCCTCGGGTATCCGCGCGCCATCAACGCGTTGACCGGCTTGCGGCGGGCGCTCGACGCGCGCGGGCTCGCGTTGCCGGGGCGCGGTCCCGGTCACGACTCGATCGGGCTTTGGCGGCGACGCGGGGAGCGGCTCTGCCGGCGCATCTACGGCGCGTCCTTCGAGAAGATGCTCCGGAACATGCGCGCGCTCTCCCCGGAGCTGGCCGCGTGGATCCTGTGGGAGGGTTACGGCAAGGTCCTGAGCCGGCCGCGGCTGGACGCGCGCCGTCGCGAGCTGTGCGTGCTGGCGATCCTGGCCGTGGAGGGGACGATCCCCCAGCTCCAGGCCCATTTGCGCGGCGCCGTGAACGTCGGCGCCACCGCGGCGGACCTCACGGCCGTGCGAACGCTGATCGCCCGGTGGCTTCCGCGCCGGCATCGGCGGCCGGTCGACGCGGCCTTCGCCGCCGCGGGGGCCGCTTCCTGAAGACCGCGGGCGGACGGACTCAAGGCTTCTCCCCCCCTTTCCGATAATCCAGAGGGACGGAGGAAGCGCCCGGTTGGTCCGGCGCTCCCCGGTCCCGTGGAAAGGAGAACGGCGGCCGGCCCGCCAAAGCAGGGAGGAGTGAGTCATGCTCCGCAGATTTCTCGTCGCGGCGGTCCTCGGGTCCGCCTTCTTCGTCTTCGCCCCCCAGGCGCTTGCCGACGACGACACGCGCCCGCGCGGCGGGACGCCGAACCCTGTCCAGAAGTACGAGCAGAAGGAAGTGAAGCGGGCCTGGGACCGGCCCGACACCGGCAGCGAGTCGTCCACCTCGCTCATGGTCAGCAAGTTCACGCGCGGGCTGCTGAACATCCTGACCGGCTGGATCGAAATCCCGAAGCAGATCGCGCGCACCGCCAAGGAGGACGGCGCCGGCAAAGGCGCGACCATCGGCTTCCTGAAGGGAATCGGCATGGCGGTGGCACGCACCGCCGCCGGCGTGCTCGAGGCCGGACTTTTTTTTGCACCGTTCCCGGAAGACTACAAGCCCATCCTCGAGCCGGCGCTCGTGTTCGACTAGCGGCGGATCCAGCACCAAACCGCGACCGTGAGGGAGCGGCCTCGAGGCGTCCTTCGTCCCCCCAGGGTGCGATCCGCCCCCCTGCGCACGACCGCCCTGGGGGCGATTCGAGCCCATTCGGCTCGTGGGCCATTTCGCAAGTCCGATGACCCATGCCTGCTTTCTGACAGGATCACAGGATGAACGGGATAGGGAGAGAAACAACCAGTCCATCCTTTGCTCCTGTCAGAATAAGGCAGCGAACCCCTGCGTCGGAGTACTCGGCGTCCCTTGGCGGGGAGGCAGGTGGAAGCTCGACTCTTCGGCCCTGACGCGCCGCTCGTTTTCCTCCTGGGGCAGACCGCGTCCGGCAAGGGCGCGGCCGCACGCGCGTTGGCCGCACGCGTGCCCCTCGAAGTACTCTCGGTCGACTCGATGAAAGTCTATCGGGGGATGGACGTCGGGACCGCGAAGCCGACGCCGGAGGAGCGCAGGTCCGTTCCGCACCACTTGATCGACGTGGCGGAGCCGTGGGAGCGCTGGAACGTCGCGCGTTTCGTCTCGGAGGCCGGGCGCGCCCGAGCTGCAGTCGCCGCGCGCGGGCGTCTCCCGCTCCTCGTCGGAGGGACCGGCCTTTACGTGCGCGCGCTCATGGTGGGGATTTTCGAGGGTCCGCCCGTCGATGCCGCCGTGCGCGGCGCGCTGGAGGCGCGCGTGGCCGCCGGCGAGCTGTCGGCCCTGCACGCCGAGCTGGCCGCGTGCGATCCCGCCACCGCCGCCCGACTCCACCCGAACGACGCCAAGCGGATCGTCCGCGCGCTGGAAGTCTGGCGCGCCACCGGCCGCGCGCTCTCCAGTTTCCAGGTCCAGCCCGCCGCTCCACGCGCTGGGAGCGTGCTCCTGGTCGGCCTCCGCTGGACGCCCGACTCCCTCGACCGCCGCATCCACGAGCGCGTGGAACGCATGTTCACCCAGGGGCTCGTCGAGGAGGTCCGCGGCCTGCTTGCCGACCCTCGCGGCCTGGGCCGCGAGGCCGCCCAGGCGCTCGGCTACCGCGAAGTCGTCGAGCACCTGCACGGCGTGAGACCGCTGCCCGAGACGGTCGCGCTCGTCGCCCAGCGTACTCGTCGCTTCGCCCGGCGCCAGATGACGTGGTTTCGCTCCTTCCCCGACGTCCACTGGCTCGACCTCTCCTCCGGGGACACCGCAGCTTCCGTGGCTGCACGCATCGAGGCGGTCCTCGCCGCCCCGAATTCCTAGTGGCCCGTTGACCAACTTCGGACACGGTCGTCAACTCTGTCACGGCGGGTCGTAACCCATGCGGCCGTTCGCGCGGGCCGGAGGCCCGCGCCCCCAGGCATCGTGTCTGGACTTCGTCAACGGGCCACGAGTGGGCCTTCCATGTCGTTTCGGTAGGTCCTCCGTTCCCGTCGCACGCGCGTCCCGCGTTGAAACCGAACCGCGACCGTGAGGGAGCGGTCTGGGGGCGTTCCGCCATGCCCTCCGGTTCGAGGCCGCCGTCCCGCAGGGGAGCGCCCCGCGAACCCACCGGGCCGCGAGGTCGAATCCGCGGCTCTGGAAGAACGCGCGGAGACCGCTCCCTCACGGTTGCGGTTCCGTGGTTCCGTCGCGGACCCGTTCCGCTTCCATCGTCCCCATGTCGTGCACACCCAGGATCGAGTGGGAAGGCCCACCAGGCCTCTCCCCGACCCGGGAAATTGGTTGAATCCCTCCCCTCCCCGCGTATAATGCCGCCTTCCCTCCGAGGACGCCGAGCCCACATCGGCCGCCGTCCACTTTTATTTTCGGGCGGCCCGCGCCACACCGTCACGGCCTGAGGCCCAAGCATGACCCGCGAAGCCACGCGCCAGGTCCCGATCGGCCCGCAGAAGCTCACCGCCATCATCAAGGAGGTGCCGGCCGATCTCGAGACGCCGGTCTCCGCCTTCCTGAAGCTGCGGGCCCACGGCGCGCGCTTCCTGCTGGAAAGCGTGGAGCAGGGGGAGAACCTCGGCCGCTACTCGTTCATCGGCGGGAGCTTCCTCAAGCTCTTCCAGGTGAACGACGACACGATCCACGTCTGGGACCACACGGGGAAACTCGAGGAGATCCCGCTCAAAGGCGGCGACCCGCTCGAGCACCTCAAGCGGACGCTGGGCACATATGAGATCCAGCGCAACGCGTCGGTCCCCCGGCTGCTCGGGGGGGCGGTCGGCTACGTCAGCTACGACTACGCGCGCCGCCTCGAACCGATCCCCGACCGCATCAAAGAGGGCCTGGGCATTCCGCTCTGCATGTTCTACCTCGTCGATACGCTGGTGGTCTTCGACCACATCAAGCGGAAGATCCTCCTCGTGGCGCTCGCCGGCGGCGCCGGCCTCTCCGAGAGCGAGGCCCACGACCGGCTCGAGCGCCTCATCCACATCCTCCGCACCGCCCCCCTCGACCCCATGATCGCCTTCCGCTCCGACGCCTCCAAGCTCGAATTCACATCGACCCCCGCCAAGGACGGCTTCTGCGACGCGGTCGGCAAGGCGAAAGAGTACATCCGCTCCGGGGATGCGTACCAGATCGTCCTCTCCCAGCGCGCCACGTGCAAGGTCGAGGTGCCTCCGTTCCAGCTCTACCGCGCGCTTCGCTCCCTCAACCCCTCTCCGTACATGTTCTACCTCGATTTCGGGCATCTGCACCTCGTGGGGTCCTCCCCCGAGATGCTGGTCAAGCTCGAGAACCGCGTGGCCACGATCCGGCCCATCGCCGGCACCCGCCCCCGCGGCCCCACCGAGGAGGAGGACCGCGTCCTCGCCGCCGAGCTGCTCGCGGACGAAAAAGAAAAGGCCGAGCACGTCATGCTCGTCGACCTCGCGCGCAACGATCTCGGCCGCGTCTGCGATTTCGGCACGGTCAAGGTGACGGAGCTCTTCTCCATCGAGAAGTACTCCCACGTCATGCACATCGTGTCGCAGGTCGTCGGGCGCCTCACCGCGGGCCGGGACGCCTTCGACCTCGTGCGCATGAGCTTCCCCGCCGGCACGGTCACGGGCGCTCCGAAGGTCCGCGCCATGCAGCTCATCGAAGAGCTGGAGCCCACGGAGCGCGGACCCTACGCGGGTTCGGTCGGGTACTTCGGGCTGAACGGCGAGGCGGATTTCTGCATCACGATCCGGACGATCGTCATCAAGGGGGACACGGCCTACCTCCAAGCGGGCGCCGGCATCGTGGCGGACTCCGTCCCGGAGAAGGAGTGGCAGGAGACGCTGAACAAAATGGAGGCGCTCAAGAGCGCCGTGCTGCTCGCCTCCGAGGGCTTCTGATGATCCTCATCATCGACAACTACGACAGCTTCACCTACAACCTGGTGCAGGTTTTCGGCGAGATGGGCCGGCCGCTCCAGGTCTTCCGCAACGACAAGCTGCCGCTCGCCGAGGCGATCGCCCTCCGCCCGACCCACCTCGTGATCTCCCCCGGGCCCGGCGGGCCCGCGGACGCCGGCGTGTCGAACGACCTCATCCAGCATTTCGCGGACAAGATCCCCGTCCTCGGCGTCTGCCTCGGTCATCAATGCCTCGCGTATTGCTTCGGCGGGGAAGTGAACCGCGCCGACCGCATGATGCACGGCAAGGTCTCCCTCGTCTACCACGACGGGAAGGGGATTTACCGCGGCCTGCCGAACCCTTTCGCTGCGACCCGCTACCACTCGCTCATCGTCCGTGAGGAGTCCCTGCCCGCGAAACTCGTGGTCACGTCGCACACGTCGGAAGGGGAGATCATGGGGATCCGGCTCAAAGGCTCGCCGGTCGAGGGCGTCCAGTTCCATCCCGAGTCGGTGCTCACGACCGTCGGCAAGACCGTCCTCCAGAATTTCCTCGACCTCCGATGATCCGCGACGCGCTCCTCCTCCTCTCGGAGGGACGTGACCTCTCCGAGGACCAGGCCTCCGCCTGCCTGCGCGAAGTGCTCCAGGGCGCGGCCTCACCGGCGCAAATCGGCGCGCTCCTCATGGGCCTGCGCCGAAAAGGGGAGACCACCGAGGAGGTGGCCGGCTTCGTGCAGGCGATGCGCGAGGCGGCCGTCCGCCTGCCTGCGGACCTCGGCGACGACCTCGTCGACACCTGCGGGACCGGCGGCGACGGCGCCTCGACCTTCAACATCTCGACGGCCGCGGCCTTCGTGGCGGCGGGCGCGGGCGCGCGCGTGGCCAAGCACGGCAACCGGTCGGTGTCGAGCCGGTGCGGCAGCGCGGACGTACTCGAGGCCCTCGGCGTCCGGGTCGAGTGCTCCCCGGAGCAGGCGGCGCGTTGCCTGCGCGAGGCCGGGATGGCCTTCCTGTACGCGCCGGCCTATCACCCCGCGCTCCGACATGCCTCGGCGCCGCGCCGGGAGCTGGGGTTCCGAAGCGTCTTCAACTTCCTCGGCCCCTTGTGCAATCCGGCACGACCGGCCTACCAGGTCATGGGAGTCTTCGACCGCGGCCTGCTGGACCGCGCGGCGCGCATCCTTGCCCGCGTGGGCGTGCGACGGGCGCTCGTCGTCCACGGCGCGAGCGGACTCGATGAGGCGACGACCGTCGGCGTGACGCATGCGATCGACGTGCGCGCCGGGGAGCGCGTCGCCATGACGATCGATCCCGCGGAACTCGGCCTGCCGGCGGTCGGGCTGGAAGCGCTGCGGGGCGGCGACGCCGTTGAGAATGCCGAAATTCTGCTGCGAATCCTGGGCGGCGAAAAAGGCCCGAGACGCGACACGGTCGCCTTGTCCGCGGCGCTCGCCCTCTGGGTGTGCGGGCGCGCCGCCGACCCGCGCGCCGCGCTCACGCTAGCCTTCGAGTCGCTCGATTCGGGCAAAGCGCTTGCCGCGCTGAACCGTCTGCGCGAGGTTTCGCATGCTTGACGCCCTGCTCGCGTCGACCCGCAAGCGCCTCGACGCGGCGCGCGCGAAGCTCCCGGAAGCGGAACTCCGGGCACGAGCCGCCGGCGCACCGCCCGCCCGCGACTTCCTCTCGGCCCTGCGCGCGGGGGCGCCCGTGGCGCTCCTCGCGGAGATCAAGCGCGCCTCCCCGTCGAAGGGGAGCCTGAACCTCGGGCTTCGCGCGGGCCATTTCGCCCGGGTCTACGAAGAGGCCGGCGCGCACGCGATCTCCGTGCTCACGGAGCCGGAGTTCTTCAAAGGCAGCCTGCAGGACCTGGCGGAGGCCCGAACCGAAACCGAAGTGCCGCTCCTGCGCAAGGACTTTCTCCTGGAGCCCTACCAGCTCGCGGAGGCGCGCGCGCACGGCGCGGACGCGGCGCTTCTCATCGTGCGGGCGCTCGGACCGGAAGGCCTCCGACGCATGGCGGGCGAGGCGCGCGCCCTGGGGCTCTTCCCGCTCGTGGAGGTGCACGACGAGCGAGAGCTGGACCTCGCCCTCGGCGTGGAGGCCGGCGCCGTCGGCGTGAATCACCGCGACCTCGTGACCTTCCAGGTGGACCGCGACCTGACCGCGCGGCTGGCCCCGCGCGTGCCCGCCGGCGTCCTGCTCGTCGCGGAGAGCGGCGTCTCCACGCGGGCCGACGTCCTGCGCTACGGACAGCTCGGCGCGCATGCGGTGCTGGTCGGCGAGGCCATCGTGACCTCCGACGATCCCGGTAGAAAAATCCGCCAGCTCTTGGGCTGAATCGTCCCGAAGTCACGTGAATCGGTTCCTGGCTCTCCCTCATTCGAAAACCCTCAGCGTCTCCGCGTCTCTGTGGTGAATCCCCCCGTCCATCCAACACGGCCTGCCCAGTCTCGAAACGGATCTCAGCGCATGGCGACCTTCATAAAAATCTGCGGCATCACCTGCCTCGAAGACGCGCGCGCGGCCTGCGACGCGGGCGCGGACGCCCTCGGCTTCGTGTTCTGGCCCGAGAGCCCGCGCAAGATCGAAGCCCGGCTCGCGAGCGAGATTCTCGACGCATGCGCGCGCGACCTGGTCGCCGTCGGCGTGTTCGTGGACGCGCCGCCGGACGTCGTCGCCGTGACTTCGCAGGTGGTCGGGCTCGACATCGCGCAGCTTCACGGCTCCGAGGGAATCGACTTCATGGAGCACGCGGGCGTGGACTGCTGGAAGGCCTTTCGCGTGCGGGACGACTCGGTGCTGCCGGAGGCCGACCGGTTCCGGGCGGGCGGCTACGAAGTACTGCTCGATGCGCACGTCGAGGGAAGCGCCGGCGGCACCGGGCGGACCTTCAACTGGGACATCGCCGCGCGTGCGGCCGGCCGCGGACGGATCCTCCTCGCGGGCGGCCTGACGCCGGGCAACATCGCCGAGGCGCTGGAGCGAGTGCGGCCTTTCGGCGTGGACGTTTCGAGCGGCGTCGAGTCGCGGCCGGGACGGAAGGACGCGGCGCGGGTGCGCGCCTTCGTGGAGGAAGTGCGAGCGTGGGACAACCGGATCGCCGGGGGTATTTCGGCGAGTTCGGGGGCCAGTTCGTCCCCGAAACCCTGATGCCCGCGCTGGCCGAATTGGAGCGCGCGTGGAGGCGGTATCGCCGCGAGCCGGCGTTCGTCCGGGAGCTCTCCGCGCTCCAAGCGGACTACTCGGGGCGACCGACGCCCCTCTACCGGGCGGACCGGCTGACGGCCGCGTGGAAGGGCGCGCGCGTCTACCTGAAGCGCGAGGACCTGAACCACACGGGCGCGCACAAGATCAACAATTGCCTGGGGCAGGGCCTGCTCGCTCGCCGCCTCCGGAAGAGCCGCATCATCGCCGAGACGGGAGCGGGCCAGCACGGCGTCGCCACCGCGACGGTTTCCGCCCTGCTCGGCCTCGACTGCGAGGTCTACATGGGCGAGGAGGACATGGCTCGCCAGCGGCCGAACGTGTACCGCATGGAGCTGCTGGGCGCGCGCGTGCGCCCCGTATCTTCCGGCACGAAGACGCTGAAGGACGCGACGAACGAAGCGATCCGCGACTGGGTGACGAACGTCCGCGACACGCACTACATCATCGGGTCCACGGTTGGACCGCACCCGTATCCGATCCTCGTGCGCGAATTCCAATCCGTGATCGGACGCGAGGCGCGCCGCCAGGTCCGGCGCGCCGAAGGTCGGCTGCCGGACGCCGTCGTTGCCTGCGTAGGCGGCGGCAGCAACTCGCTCGGCATTTTCACCGACTTCGTGCGGGACGCATCTGTTCGCCTCATCGGCGTGGAAGCGGCCGGCGACGGTCTCGCCTCCGGCCGGCACGCGGCCACGCTGTCGAAAGGGCGGCCAGGCGTCCTCCACGGCTCGCGCAGCTACCTGCTGCAGGACGCCCGGGGGCAGATCCAGCCGACGCACTCGATCTCGGCCGGTCTCGACTACCCCGGCGTGGGCCCGGAGCATAGCTGGCTCCGCGACACGGGCCGCGCCGTGTACGTCGCCGTGACCGACGCGGAGGCGCTCGAGGCCTTCCACGAGCTGTGCCGCCTCGAGGGGATCCTCCCTGCGCTCGAGTCCTCCCACGCGCTCGCCTACGGACGCAAGCTCGCCCGCCGCCTTGGCCGCCGAGCGGTCTTGGTGATCAACCTCAGCGGCCGCGGCGACAAGGATGTCGAGACCGTACGGCGAGCCTCCAAACCGAATTTGAAATTTGACCTTTGAAATTTGCAATTTGAAATCGGGATGCAGCATGGCGTCCTTCCCACGCCCCGCCTCGGCAGCGCGAAATTCTCCAGCTCCCCGCACCCCGTTCGCGGGCTCCCCGCTCTCCGCCTGCTTCTCCCGCCTGCTCGCCGAGCGGCGCCCGGCCCTCATCCCGTATTTCATGGCCGGGTTCCCTTCCGCGGCGGCCACGCGCGACCTCCTTGCGCGGGCCGTGGACGCGGGCGCGGACGTCCTGGAGCTGGGGTCTCCGTTCTCCGATCCGCTCGCCGACGGGCCGGCGATCCAGCAGGCGTCGCATCACGCGCTCGAAAACGGCATGACGCTGGACGGGGCCCTACGGATCGCGGAGGCCTCCGCGGCGCGCGCGTCCGTCCCGATCGTGCTCATGACCTACGTGAACGTGTTGCTCGCGGGCGGGTTTGAGCTCTCGCTGGCCCGCATCCGCTCCGCGGGCGTCGCGGGCCTGATCATTCCGGATCTCAGCCTGGAGGCGGGCCGCGACCTGCTGCCGAGCGTGCGCGCGGCGCGGCTGGACCTCGTGCAGCTCGCGGCGCCGACGAGCCCGACGGCCCGGCTGCGCGCGCTGGCCGGCGCATCGCGCGGCTTCCTGTACATGGTGTCGGTGACGGGCGTGACCGGCGTTCGCGCGTCGGTCGCGTCCGACCTCGAGGCGTTCGTCGCGCGCGCCCGACGCGTCACGGAGCTCCCGCTCTGCGTCGGGTTCGGCGTGGCCGGGCCAGAGCAGGCGGCCCGGATCGGGCGGATCGCGGACGGCGTCGTCATCGGCAGCGCGCTGGTGAAGCTTCTTCGCGAGGCCGACGGCGTCCCGCAGGGGGCCGCCCGCGTGCAGCGGCTGCTCTGCGCCCTCCGACGGGCTTTGCCGGCGCGTTCGTAGGAGAAATCTCTCGTGTCCACTCGAGGTGTGCGCGGGGCGACGACCGCGGCTGCCAACACGCCTGAGGCGATCGCCGCGTCCACCGAGGAACTGCTGGTCAAGCTACAGAGCGCGAACGGGTTCGCGCTCGAGGACCTGGCCGCCGCGCTCTTCACGGTGACGGACGACCTGGACGCGGACTACCCGGCGCGCGCGGCGCGCGGTCTCGGCTGGAACGCGGTCCCGCTCCTGTGCTCCCGCGAGATCCACGTGCCGGGCGGCCTGGCGCGCGTGATTCGCGTCCTCCTCCTCTGGAACACCGACCGGCCGCAGGGCGGCGTCGAGCACGTTTATTTAGGAGAAGCCCGGTGGCTACGGCCGGATCTCAATCAGGGGAAACTGCCATGATCGTGGTCATGCGCCTCGGCGCCACGGCCAAGGAAGTGGGCCAGGTGATCAAGACCATCGAGGAGATGGGCTTCAAGCCGCACCTCTCCAAAGGGGAGGAGCGGACGGTGATCGGCGTGATCGGGAACGAGCGCAAGTTCGATCCCGGCCGGCTCGAGGTCCTGCCCGGGGTGGAGAAGGTCATCCCGATCCTTCGCCCCTTCAAGCTCGCCAGCCGCGAGTTCCACCCCGACGACACGATCGTCAACGTCTGCGGCGTGCAGATCGGCGGCCGAGAGGCGGTGGTGATGGCCGGCCCGTGCGCCGTGGAAGATCGGGAGCAGTTGTTCGAGGCGGCGGAGGCCGTGAAGCGACACGGCGCACGGCTCCTGCGCGGCGGGGCCTTCAAGCCGCGCACCTCCCCCTACGCCTTCCAGGGGCTCGGACGCAAGGGGCTCGAGCTCCTGCGCGAGGCCAGGGAGCGGACCGGCCTCCCGGTCGTGACCGAATGCCTGGCCGTGCAGGACCTGCCGGCGATCGTCGAATTCGCGGACGTAATCCAGATCGGCGCGCGCAACATGCAGAATTTCAATCTCCTCGAGGAAGTCGGCCGCGTGCAGAAGCCGGTCCTCTTGAAACGCGGCATGATGTCCACGCTCGAGGAGCTGCTGATGTCGGCGGAGTACATTCTCTCGAAGGGGAACATGAACGTGATCCTGTGTGAGCGCGGCATCCGAACCTTTGAGAAGTACACGCGCAACACGCTGGACGTCTCGGCCGTGCCGGTGCTCAAACGGCTGTCCCACCTGCCGGTCGTCGTCGACCCGAGCCACGCGGCCGGCGAGAAGTACCTGGTCGGCACACTCGCGCGCGCGGGCATCGCCGCCGGGGCCGACGGCATCATCGTGGAGGTGCACCCGCACCCGGAGCACGCGCTGTGCGACGGGGCGCAGGCGCTTTTGCCGAGCGACTTTCAGAAAATGATGGAGGAGCTGCGCCTGATCGCGCGCGCCATCGGGCGGGAGGTCGCTCCCTCGCCGGACGCCGCCGCCCCCGCGGCGCCGGCGACGGCCACCAGCTCGCCCCACGATCTCCGGGCGGAGGGCTAAGCGCTCATGCGAAACGTCGCGGAATGGAAGGTCACGATCATCGGGCTCGGTCAGATCGGCGCGTCGCTCGCCGCCGCGATGTCGCAGACCAAGCTCGTCCGGTCCGTGCGGGGTGTGGACCGGCACGCGGCCACGGTCAAGACCGCCGTGGACCGGGGCTTCATCCAGGAAGGGGAAACCTCGATCGGCCCGGCCGCCCTCGACGCCGATCTCGTGATCCTCGCGGTCCCGGTACGCGAGATTTTGAAGATGATCCCAGACCTGGCGAAGCGCGCGCGGGAGGACGTCGTTTTCCTGGACGTCGGGAGCACGAAGGTGGAGGTCATGAAGGTGTTCCACCAGCATTTGCCGCCGTGCATGCCCAACCACGTCCGGTACGTGGGCGGCCACCCGATGGCGGGCACGGAAAAGGCAGGCATCGCCGCCGCGGACCCGGCGCTCTTCAACGGCTCGCTCTTCCTCCTCACGCCGCCCGCGAGCGTGGCCGCGAAGACCCCCGCGCTGGCGCTTGAGCCTGACCCCTTCGCGCTTGGCGGCTACGGCTACCCCGTGCTCGAGTTTCTGCAGGCGCTCGGCGCGCGGCCGGTCTTCATGGACCCGGCCACGCACGACGCCCTGCTCGCGGTGACGAGCCACCTGCCTTATCTCCTGGCCGTGCTGCTGTCCCGCTTCGCCGGCGGCGTCAGCAACTCCCCCCAGCTCATGAGCCGCGTGATCGGCGGGAGCTTCCGGGACGCCACGCGCGTGGCCGTCAGTCCGCCGAGCATGACGCTCGACATCCTCGCGACCAACCGCGAGAACCTCGTGAAGGTGCTCGACCGCTTCATCGCGGACCTGGGCCAGGTGAAGGGCCTCCTTCAGCGCGGCGACGACCCCGCCCTGGCCGAGCTCCTGGAGAAGGGCAAGAAGTGGCGCGAGACGCTGCTCGCGCAGCATGTGCGGGAGCCTTCCTCGGCGACGCGCATGTACCGGGGCGCGGAGCCGCCGAGCGCCTGATGCGGATGGCCGGCGCGGCGGCGCGGCGCCGCGGCGGGCCGATCGCGACCGTTGGGGCACGGCGCTGCCGTGCCCGCGTGGCGACGATTCGAAATCGACAACGCGTGGCTCCGGCGGCGGGTGGAGCTGCATGGCCGACGCCCGCTCCGGCGCAGCCTGCAAAAAAAGCAACCCGTGCAAAACCGGCTCGGCCCGCAATCGAACGAGGTGTCGCGTGGATCTCACCGTACCCCGGCTGCGCTCGTTGCGCGGCACGCTCCGGCTGCCCGGCGACAAGTCGATCTCGCATCGCGCCTTGCTCCTCGGCTCCCTGTGTGACGGCAACGTGTCCGTGCGGGGCTTTCTTCCCTCGCTCGACACGCTCGCGACGCTCGAATGCCTGCGCCGCCTCGGCGTGCGGATCGACCGCAAGGGGCCGGACGGACTCGTCGTCCACGGGTCCGGCGCGCACGGCATGCGCGAGCCGGGCGACGTGCTCGACGCCAGGAACTCCGGCACCACCACGCGCCTGCTGGCGGGCATCCTCGCTGGACAGCCTTTTTTTTCGGTGCTGACCGGGGACGAGTCGCTGCGCGGGCGGCCCATGCGGCGCATCGTGGAGCCGCTCCGGTCCATGGGCGCGGACATCCGGGGGCGGGACGCCGACAGCCTCGCCCCGCTGGCGATCCGCGGCGGCCGGCTGCAGGGCATCGACTACACGGTCCCGCTGTCCAGCGCGCAAGTCAAGTCCTGCGTGCTGCTCGCGGGTCTTTTTGCCGAGGGGGGGACGACGGTGCGGGAGCCGGCGCCGACCCGCGACCATACGGAACGGATGCTCGCCTACCTCGGGGGGGCGATCCAGGCCGCGCCCGAAATGACGCAGATCCAGCCGTCGCTGCCCCTGGTCGCGCGCCCCCTCCACATCCCGGGCGACATCTCGTCCGCGGCCTTCCCGCTCGCTGCGACCGCCCTCCTCCCCGGGTCGCGGCTCTCGATCACCGGCGTCGGACTGAATCCGACGCGGACCGCGTTCCTGGACGTCCTGGAGCGGATGGGGACCGCGGTCGAGGCACACGGCGTGAAGGAGACGAGCGGCGAGCCCGTCGGCAGATTGACCGCCCGGCACGCCGAGTTGCGGGCCGTGCAGGTCGGCGGCGCCGACATCCCCGGCCTGATCGACGAACTCCCGATCCTCGCTGCGCTGGCGACCCAGGCGGAGGGGACCACGCTCATTCGCGACGCGGCGGAGCTGCGAGTCAAGGAGAGCGATCGCCTGCACGCGCTCGCGGTCGGGCTCGCCCGGATGGGGGCGAAGGTCGAGGAGCGCCCGGACGGCCTGGCGATCACCGGCCCGTCCCTGCTTCGCGGCGCCCGCCTCGAAACCTACGGCGATCACCGGATCGCCATGGCCTTCTACGTGGCCGGTCTCGTCGCGAAGGGGCGCACGGTGCTCGCGGACGCCGAGTGCATCGACGTCTCCTTCCCGGGTTTCGATCGCAGCATGAAGGCGGTGGGCCGGGGGTAGGGGGCCTTGAGGATCGGGTGTGCACGGCCCGGGGACATTCGCCCTGCGCACGCGCAGCGTGAGGCATCGGTCCCCTATTGCGGCGGACATGGGTCGCGGAAAGAGTGGGACGCGACACCCTCCTTGACCCCCTTCGCCCACTCTGGTAACCTTTGGCCAAGGTGAGCAATCCGACCCCACTCCGTGGGGGAAACCGACCTACCGCCAACTTGTGAGAGTTGCTCCTCCTCAGGAAGGCAGCGAACCTGCTCGGCGTAGCCCCGAACCCCCTGCGGAGCAGCGGCAGAGGACGGCCAATCCCCTGTCCGAGCGCGCGCGGCACGCTGTGAGCGTACGAAGTACCGCCTAGGAGCAGCTTGGGCCCATCGACGCGCTCCCTCATGTTCTTCCGACTTGTGCTTTCGAGGGGGCCCTGTGAGCGCGCTACCGTGGCAACCCACGAAGTTCCGAAGGTTCGAAGAATCGATTGGCACAAGCACTCATCCTGCCCGGATCATTACGGATGCCGGACCCGCTTTCCTCAAGGCCATGAACAACCCGATGGGGCCACACGCACTCGTCCGCGAGTGGGTCGGGACAAGTCTTGCACGATGGCTTGGATTGCAGACCTTCGATTTCGCCGTGCTGTACCTTGACGACTTGGACGAGATTCCTCTTCACGGAGGAACTCTCGCCGGCCCCGGCCCCGCCTTCTGCGTACGGGCAGTGCGGGGGCGCACATGGGGAGGTGATGAAGCCGACTTGCTTTGTTTGGAGAATCCTGAAGCCATCGCCAGGATCGTCTTGTTCGACACGTGGACACTGAATGCGGATCGCTACCCGCCACCCGGAGTTTCAAGGCGTCCACACTACGACAACGTGTTTTTCAGCGAAGAAGGAGCGGCACCGGGAAGGTACCGGTTGCTTGCTATGGACCACACCGAGTGCTTCTTGAGTGGGGGGCGTGAGCTCACCGCCCCAGTAGCCGGCATTGATCGAATCAAGGACGAACGGGTCTACGGACTCTTCCCAGCCTTTGTTAAACAAATCGGGTTGCCAGATGTTCGGATCGCCCTGGACCGCATGAGCGCCATCACGTCGGACGCTCTGGAGCAGATGCTTCGCGGGATTCCCGCCGAATGGGCCCTTTCGGAGTCGGGCCGAGGGGCGCTCGCGCATCTGATCTTGGACCGAGCGAAGTTCCTGGGCGAGACTTTTCTGGCGCGACTCGGCTTCCTGCCCTATCCGTAGATCGGAGGCTGCCATGCCGGATACACGCGGCTACTACGGGGTGATTCAGTATTGCCCCAACCCATCGCGCGCTGAGGGCGCAAACGTCGGCGTGCTCCTGTGCTGCCCGGAAGTCGGCTTCCTGGAAACGTCAATGTCTGCCGGAAACGACCGGGTGAGGCGCTTCTTCCGCGGAGAGAGCCTGGACCTGGAACGACTCCAGTCGGCAAAACAGGCGTTCGCCTCCCGCTTGCGCCAGGAGCAGGGAGAGCTGCGGACCATCGAGCAGCTTCAGCGCTTCATCGAGACGCGGGCGGGCGACCTTCGAATCGTTGCACCGCGCCCCATCCGGGTTTCAGAGCCCAAGGCCGAACTCGACAGCCTGTTTCTGGAACTGGTGGGCGGACGTGCCAAGCGCCAGGAGCACGAACCGAAGATTCCCGAACTCGATCGGCTGGTCCGCTCCCCCACGCTCGCACCGCGCCTCCTCTTCGACCACCGAGTGCGGGTGCCGATTCTCGACTTGGACATGCGTGTTCCCTACGCCTACCAGAACGGGGTCTTGAACCTCATCAAGCCCTACCGATTCGGCTCCTCGGAGGAGAAGGCGGTCCATGCCGCAGGACGCTGGGCGCTTCGCGGCGACCTTCTGCAGCGATCCGGTCTCGAAGGTCACGGGAGCGGCAAGCGCAAACTCATCATGGTGTGCGCCTTCACCAAAGACCCGGCCTTGCACATCACGCAGCATGTCGGGCGCGTGTTCCAGGCGTACGAGATCAGGGTGGTCGCCGAAGCACAAGTCCCGGAGTTCGTAGCCGAAATCGAGCGCGAGGCGCACTTGCCGCAGAAGGGGTCACCCGACGGTTCCCAGTCCCCTTCAAAAGTTTGAGCCCGGCAAGTCTGAGGAGGGATCGACCTTGGCGAATCAGGAGACGGCGATTTGGGGCATCCACGGTGGCAGGACCGGCGATGCGGACAGTCTCTTCCTCAAGGGAAATTGTGTTGCCCTCGTCGGACCAAAGTTTCACCAGAGGGGCCGGACGGCGGGATCGACGTCCTGGCGCACAAGGACGAGTTGGGGTTCGAGCCACCGATCATCAAGGTGCAGGTGAAGAGCGGAGACGGCAGCGTCGGAGACCCCGTAGTTTCAGCCCTTTACGGCAAGGTCGCCCAGACCGAATTCGGCTCACTCGTGACTCTCAGCACGTTCACCGCGCAAGCCCGGAGCTTCGCACGCAGCAAGAGCAACCTCCGACTCGTGGATGGCACGGAGTTGGTAGACCTCATCCTCCAGCACTACGAGCAATTCGACTCCCGCTACAAGGGCCTTCTTCCACTCAAGCGCGTCTACATCCCTGAAGCCCTCGAAGAAGGAGACGTGTAGAGGCGTCGCGTCCGTTCCCCAATGACCCGCGCGCGCGCACTTCCAGGGTCGATCTTGAAGGCCTGCTAGGGCGCGGGTGCCGGCACCCCCCTAACAAACCCGAGCCGCCTCTGGCGGAGGGTCGACGTGCCCCGATAGCAGTTCCCCCCGAGCGGGCCCCGTGATCAGGTATTCACCTGAGATGCGCGACGAACGATGCCCCGCTTGCGGCGGCCCCCTGCGCATCCCGGCGCCGGCCGAGGAAACGCAACCAAGCTCCAGCCTCGACGCGACCCGCATCGCCGACGCGGATCGCCCCGAACCCACCTGCTCCTCCCCCACGCTCCGCTTGCAGGAACGTCCGGGGTCCGACTTGGACGCGACGCCGCGACTCATCGCCTCGCCCGCGCCCGGCGCACCCGGGCGCACGCCTACAACGGCCCCCTCCTCCGCGCTCGACGCGGAGGCAGGCCGCCCTTTCGGGCGCTACCGCCTCCTCGAGCGGCTCGGCGCCGGCGGCATGGGGATCGTCTGGAAAGCATGGGACACGGACCTGCGCCGCGTGATCGCCCTGAAGCAGATCCGAGAGCCAGATGCCGGCGGGCGCGACGCGGTCGAGCGCTTCCTCCGCGAGGCGCGGGTCGCCGCCCGACTCCGTCACCCGAACATCGTCCCCGTCCATGACGTCGGCATCGTCGACGGGACCCACTTCCTCACGATGGACCTCGTCGCGGGCCGCACCCTGCAGTCGTGGCTCGACGAGGGGCGCGACTCGCGACGCGCGGGGGCGCGCGAGGCCCTGGGACGCCTTCGCCAGGAAGTCGCCCTGCTCGCCGAGGTCGCCGACGCGATCGCCCACGCCCACGAGCAAGGCATCGTTCACCGCGATCTCAAGCCCGGCAACGTGCTCCTGGACGGCGCCGGTCGCCCTTTCGTCACCGACTTCGGCCTTGCGAAGGAGGTCGGCCTCCCCGCCGCGACTCCGGCAACCGCGGAAATCCACCGCAGCCTGACCCTGACCGGACAGGCGCTCGGCACGCCCGCGTACATGAGTCCGGAACAGGCGCTCGGCGACGCGGCCCGCATCGGACCCGGCTCGGACGTGTGGGCCCTCGGCGCCATCCTGTACGAAATCCTCACCGGTGAGACTCCCTTCGAACGCGCCGGCAGCGCCTGGGACATGCTCCGGGCGGTCGTCCATGACGAGCCGGTGCGGCCCCGCGCGCGCCATCGCTTCGCGCCCGCGGAACTGGAAGGGGCCTGCCTGCATGCGCTCGAGAAGGACCCGGCGGCCCGCTACCGGACCGCCGCGGAGATGGCCGAAGAGCTGCGCCGCTGGCTGCGTGGGGAACCGCTCCTTGCACGCCCGCCTGGGCCGGCCCGACGCGCCTGGCGCTGGGCCGTCCGGCGGGCACGAATCCTCGTGCCCGTCTCCGTCGCCGGCCTGGTGCTGACCGGCGCCCTCGCCTCCGCCGTACACGATCGTCGCTTCCGCGCGGAAGCGGAAGCGCGCGCGGAGACGAGGGCGAGGGAGTGGCTGGCTCGGATCGCGGAGGCGGTGGACGTGTTCGAGGACGACGTGGGACGCTATGCCATGTCACCCGGCGCCCGTCGCGCGCACGCCCGCCAACCGCTCGCCCTGCTCGAGCAGCTCATCCGGGACGAGCCCGACTTCGGCCCGGCCTTCGCCTGGCGCGGCCGGGTGCACGATCGGCTCGGCGAGGCGACCGAGGCGGAGGCCGACTTCGACCAGGGCTGCCGACTCGCGCCCGATCGTGCCATCGTGTGGTTCCTGAAGGGGAGCCACGACATCGAGGCCTACGGTCGTTCCCGGGGCACTCCCCCGTGGGTGAATCTGTCGACGGGCATGGTCTTCGGCGAGATGCCGCCGGATACGCCCGAGGAGGCGCGGCTGCGCGAGAGCGGGCTGGCGGCCTTCGCACGCATGGAGGGGCTGCTCCCCCGCGATGCGGGCCTCGCGCCCTGGCGCGCGACGCTGGGTCGCGCGGTGGCCGCGCTCCACGCAGGCGGGAAGGAGAATCTCCGCAAAGCCGCGGAGCTCGCCCGCGGGCTCCCCTCGGCTGCCGCGCGCCGCACCGAAGGACGGGCGCTCTTCCTGCTGGGCCGTTTCGAGGATGCGTGCCGCGCCTTTTCCGCCGGGCTTGCGGAATGGACCGTGGACGAGGAGTCGCTCGAGGGGCGCGGGAACGCCCGGGCCGCGGTCGCCCTCGAGCGGCTCGCGGCGGGCACGGACGCACGCCCGGCCTACGCCGACGCGATCGCGGATTTCGAGGAGGCGCTCCGGCTCCGGCCGACGTCGGCCCGTCTCCACGCTACGCGCGCCCATGCGCGCTTCGGGCTCGGCGAAGCGCGCGCGGCGCAGCGGGAAGACCCGCGCGAGGACTTTCGAAACGCGATCGCCGATTGCGGCGAGGCGATGCGCCTCGCCCCAGAGTCCTCCATGGCTGTGGCCGGTCGCGGGAATACCTGGCTCGCCCTCGCGGAGGCCGAGGAGGAGCGCGGGCTCGATCCTTTGGACAGCTATCGGAAGGCACTTGCCGACGAGGACGCGGCCATCCAGGCCGATCCCGCGTTCACGCTCGGCTACTACAACCGGGGCGTCGTGCTTTACCACATCGCGCGCGTCCAGGCCGCGCGCGGACTCGACCCCCACGGGACCTACGCGCTGGCCATCGAGGCGTACGGCAAGACCGGCCCGCGTGAAGCCTGGTTCCCCCACGCGCTCGAGAGTCGGGGCAACGCCTGGCTCGGCATCGCGGAGTTCGAGGCGGCCGCCGGACGCGATCCCCTCCCAAGCCTCGAGCAGGCGCTGGCGGAAATGGACGCGGCGGTCCTGGCGGAGCCCGGTCTCGCTTCGACGCGCTACAACCGGGCGACCGCGCTTTTTCGCCGGGGCCGCGCCGAGACCGCCCGGGAGCTGGATCCGCGAGCGAGCTTTGCGAAGGCGCTCGAGGACTACGGCGAGTTCCTGCGGCGCAGACCGGCGGACCGAAAGGGGTGGAACGAGCGTGGCAACCTGTGGCTGGAACTCGGCGCATGGGAGGGCGGGCACGCTCTCGATCCGAGGCCCAGCTACGAACGGGCCGTCGCGGACTACGGTGAAGACCTTAGGCTCACCCCGGGGCGTGCGGAGGTGCTGGGGAACCGCGGACGCGCCTACTTCTGCCTCGGCGAGGCCCGGGCGGGCCGCGGCGAGTCCGCCGCGGAGGCCTTTGCGCGGGCGAAGGAAGATCTGGAGGCGGCCGTGGCGGGCGCCTTCGAGAAGGCCCGACTCAGCCTGGGGGAACTGGAGATGGCCACGGGAGACTGGGACGAGGCGGTGCGGACCCTCGAGGCCGGCTCCCGCGCGGTGCCGGAGCTGGGGCCATGGGCCGCCCCGCGGATCGCGGAGTGCCGTCGCATTCTCGCGCTCGTCGCGGGAGGCGGCTGGGCGGCTGAGCTGGTGTACGGCGGACAGGCCTTGCGCAGGTCGGATCCGGCCGCGGCGCGAACAAGGTACGAGCGGGCGCTCGCGCTGCTGGAGGAGGAACTTCGGCCGCTCTCGGAGGCGGAGCGGACGGAGCGCCTCGCGGCGCCGCGGGTCAAGGCCGGCCTCCTGGACGCGCACTACAATCTGGCGTGCGCGCTCGGACGCATGGTGGCCGGCCAGGGGCGGTCCGGCGAGGCGCAGGATTCGGTGAGCCAGGGAAGCCTCCGGGATGCCGCTTTCGAGCATCTCGAGTCGGCCCTGCGCTTGGGCTGGACCGAGATGAAACATCTGGGGGCGGACCCGGACCTGGCCTCGCTGCACGACGACCCGCGGTGGGCGGCGGTCGCCGGAGGCGCGAAGTGAGGGGCAGCCGCTGGGATGTCGCTAGGGAAGGGAGCTGAAAACCGCGAGGCGCTTCTCAACCTCCGAGTCGCGACACCGCTCCCGCGGCCCACCGAACCGCGGGGAGCCCGACCAACGACGCCACCGCATAGGCCCACGGCAACCACCAGCCGCGCCGCGGCTCGAGCCGCCGGGGCCCGAGCCACCGCGCAACCGCGACCGCGCCGGCCAGCCCGAGCGCCGAGGCGACCAGCATCGAGGCAGACAAATCGTCGAAGAACCAACCGAACGTGATCGGAAAGAGCACGACCGTCCCGATGGCGAACGCCCAGCCATGGGTCGCCGCGGACCAGAACGCCACGCTGACCGAGCCGCCGCCCAGCCCGAGCGCGAGCGTCCAGAGGGGCAGCGCCACGAACATCGTCAGCACGGCCTCCCAGTGAACGCCGTTCCGTTCAAAGGCCGCACGCGACTCGATCGACCACGCCGCCTCGTACAGGCCGAGGCAGAAACCGAGCACGGGCAGGAGTGCGAGCGAACGACGGAGTTGCGCAGTCGGAGCGCGATCCCGTTCGAGTAGGACGCCCAGACCCAAGACCAGGGCCGAGCCGCTCATGCCTCCCAGCTCGCACGCGCGGTGACCAAACCGCACCCCGCTCGAGACGAGGAGCATCAGGGCGTGGAACAGGATCGCCCACAGGACGTAGGTCAGAACTCGCACGTGGCTTCCCCGAGGGCTGGAGTGGGCCTCTCGCTCGCGCCGGCGAAGACGCGCCCGGGGGGCACGGGCCAGAGGGCCGCGCACCCAAGAGCCACGAGGCAGCCCTTCCAAGGTGGCTGCGCCGCCCCGGTGCCGGACCTGAGCCGGCTGCTCACTTGATGACGAGACTTGAGCCTGTCTTGTGGTGCAGGGCTTCCGCCCTGCACCCGCTCTCGCACGGATCGTCCGAAGCTCTTCCCCGCCTTCCTCTGGCCGCTCCCGCACTCCGAACGCTTGACGACTTTCATACGGGGCGTCCCGTCGGTGCAGGGCGGACACGTCCACCGAAGCGCCGCACGCGAAGGCGGAAGCCCTGCACCACAAGGGCTCGTGGCCGACGGAGAAAAACTGGGAGACGGTGGCTCCTTCCCGCACCCAGCATCTGATGCTCCATCTTACGACAGTCGAACCGTCCTCCCCACCTTGAAAGGGCCGGCCTCGAGGTCGGAGTCCGCGCAGTTGTTTTTGCGCGGACACTAAGCTCCGACGCGCCGGCCCGCGCGTGCACGAAGGACTGCTCGACTATTTCGGCATCTGCAGATCCGCCTTCCGCCGGCGCGCGTGCGTCACGCAGTCGGCAAGCGGGGACTCGTTGATCACGCGCTCCAGCAGCTCGGCCGCCTGCTCGACCTGCCCGATCTTCACGAGCGCCTCGGCTCCGTCGAGAAGAGCCTTGCAATCCTGCTCGATGAGCTGCATCGCCTCCGGGACCGCCTCCAGCTTCCGCGCGGCCTCCGCCGCCGCCTGTCCGGCCGGGGTCCCGGGGAACCGCGCTGCCGCGTCTTTGTACCCGCGAAGCGCGCGCGTGAATTCTCTCCGTGCCTCGGCGTCGCGCGCCGCAGCCAGGGCATCATCGGCGGTTTTCTCGTTCGCCGCGTCCGGGGTCGGCCCGCTCTTTCCGGCAGCGGCCGTCGACTCACCGGCGCCGGGCGTCGCGTCCAGCCCCTTCAGGATCCGACCGGCCTCGTCGCCGGCCGAAGTTCCGGCAAATCTCCGCGCCACCTCCTTCACGGAGCCGATCGAGACACCACCGACGAACGCGCCACCGCCACCGACCGCGCCGGCCGCGTTGCCCACGCCACCGGAGCCCGCGGCGGGCGCGCCGCTTTTTCCAGGGGCCGTGCTTGTCGCCCCGCCGCCGGTCCCGCCCGACGCGCCGGGGCTCGCGCCGCCCGAGACCGCCTCGTTCAGTCGGTCCTTTCCGGCGCGCTCGATCCCCGCCACCTGGTCCTTCGCTCGCTTCGCCAGGTCGCCGGCCTGGTTGCTCGCGGCCACCTGATCGAAAAGCCGCGCGGCCCTCCCGAAGTCGCCCGCAGCCAACGCCGCCATGCCGGCATCGAAGAGCTTGCGCGTCTCGGGAGAAGCCCCGCTCGCGTCGACCGCCGCCCCGCCCGCGACCGGGTTCGTTGCCGCGGGTGCCGCCGGAACCGACGGCCCCGCCGGACCGCTCCCCTCCTTCATCTCGTCCTCGGTGATGCCCTGGTTCGCCGCGTGCTCCACGAAACCGATGTCCGTGTCCTGGTCGCTGAACTCCTGGAAGCGCGACAGCAGCCAGAAGCCGCCGACCTGCTTGACGGTCCGGATCGTCGTGCTCTTCGGGAAAGACCACGGCGCATCGACCCACGGACTGTCGTAGCCGTCGAGCCGCGTCATCAGGGACTTCGTGCCGCCGCCCACGGGCACCGCCGTGTTCGTGACCCGCGCCCAACCGTGCGCGGGCCCGTCCGCCGTAGCGACCAGCAGGTACAGCTTCACCACGCGCAGGTCGCCGGTCGGCGTCAACTCGATCCAGAAATCCTTCTCCCGCTCCTCGGCCGAAGCGCCGCGGGCCGTCATTCGCAGCAGGAGGTAGAACCGCTGCGCGTGCATGAAGGGGAGCGGGCTGAACGCGGCGGGCACGTCGAAGTCCGGCGCGACGCTGAGGTCGCACCCGCTCGACTGCTCCTCCAACGTCTTCTGAAAGAGCAGTTCTCCGAGGCGCGACATCCCCGGGAGGCCCGACTGCAAGGCGTTCGCGGCCTCGGGCGGAAGCCCCGGCGGCCCCTCGACCTTTCCCTTCACGCGAGTCGGCGCCTTCCAGAGGAGGCGGAACTTGATCGGGAGCTTGTCCATCTGCTCCGCCATGCGGGGCTCGCGGACGACGACCCGGAGGTCTTGCAGGCCGGCCTTCCGCGCATCGTAGTACCGGCCGTCGACCAACCGGATCAGGTCTTCGACATCCCCGGGCTTGAGGCCGCCGACGAAGGCGCGCGCCCAGAGTTGCAGGAGGCGCTTCGTCTCGCTCTCGGCGTTTCCCGCGGCGAGCGCGGCGGCCTCGGTGGCTTGCAGTTGCGCGGGCGTGGGCGGGGGCTCGTCGCCCGCGAGGGCGGCGGGCGGGACGGCCAGAAGCAAGGCGGACAGAAAGAGAGCGGGCAGTGACCATCGCATGGCATGACTCCTGTGCGCGGAAGCGCTCGAAGATTCCCGTCCCCGATCGACTGGACCCGCGGCGGCCTCGGCGCCGGCTGAGTCGGAAGGCATAATGATACGCCATGCGAGGCGGAATGTCAAATCGCGTGACGACGAAACGATCCCGTCGCCGGTCGACGCGTGGTAACCGTTCACCACTGCGCGCCGGAGAAATGGAGGCCTTAGGGAGGACCCTCGCCGGCCCTATCAGCACAGGACTCCCCCAGAGCCATTGCGTCGGCTTTCTTCCTGACAGGATAACAGGATCAACGGGATACGGCATCGGAACATCCTGTTGATCCTGTTATCCTGTCAAAAACAAATCGTTGGATTCCTGAAGCGAAGTGTCAGTCTCTCCGTGCATCCTCCGGGACTCCGTGGCGCTGCGGCGATACGGACCTCCCCGTCAACGGTCACGGCGTGTCCCTGCCGGCGAAGCACGACCTGCAGCCCGCCCAATCGTTGACAGGAACCGTCGCGTGCGTATAATGCGGCCCTTGCAGGAGGCGCCCTGCCAGGGTAGCTCAGCCCGGTAGAGCAAGGGACTCATAAGCCCTTGGTCGCGGGTTCAAATCCCGCCCCTGGCATCTCCCCGGCTCCTCTCCCCTGCCACACCCCCCGCCTCCGCCTCTACTTCCCGCCGCCCGGCACGTCCGCCTTCTTCGCCACCAGGATGAAGTTGACGATCAACTGCGACATGCTGAAATGCGCCTTCGCGTCGCCGGCCGCCTGGTCGAAGTGGGAGCACACATGCAGAATGCGCCCCTGGTGAAAGGCGAAGGTGAGCGCGATCGTCCCGTGTCCGTACCGTAGACGCATGTCCTCGCTGGTCACCAGGACCTGCACTTTCTCCGGCTGCAACACCTTCACCGGAAAACTCCCCGACTCGATCCACCACTGGGGCACGCCCTCGAGCCGCGTGAAGACGTCCTGCAGGAGCGGGTGGTCGCGCACGCCGTCCGCCGGCGCTACGGCGACCCAGTCCTGGTTCGTCTTGCCGATGCTTCGGATGAAGCCGTAGAACGCACGTTCGACCAGCAGGATCGACCAGTCCGTCGTAAAGAGATGACCGCCCTTCTCCACCCACGCGCGCAGCTTTTCCACGCCGCGCTGGCCGAGGTAGCCGGGGCAATTCACCATCACGACTTTCGCCTTCGACAAATCGACGAGGTCGAACTGCCGAGGCGACTTGAGCAGGTAAGGCAGGCGCAGGGAATCGAGGACACGCTGTGCCGTGTCGTACACACCCGTGGTGACGACGACTTCGTCGGGCTTCAGCCCGTCGAGGAGCCCGTCGTCGCCGGGCCGGTTGCGCTGGAGATTGCCGCGGACGGCGCCCCCGACGCTCTCGCCGATCTTGAGTCCCAGCGGCTTCTCCCCGCCGCCGGTACCCGCCGTGCTGGGGTCGGACGTGCCCACGGCCGGAGCATCAGGCGACCGGACCGCGATTTTCTCCGGACGGAAAGGCGGCAGGGAGGGGGACGGCGATTCCGACGGGGACGCGGATGGCTTCTCCCCCGGCTTCATGCGCTCGGCGGGCGGCAGTTCGGGAAATTCCTGGGGATCTTCGTCCACGAGGCGGTTGTTCCCCTTCTCGAGGAGCGGGTCAAGCCCCTTCGCCTCGCCGGTCGGTCCGCCGTCGATCCGAAGCGCGGGGCGCGCCGGGACGGCGGGCTTGAGGGTCACGAGGATCGGTTGCGAGGAGGTCCGGTAGGCCACCTGGAAAACGATTTGGAGGGAAAGGAGCAGGAGGAAGCCGTGGGCGGCCATCGAACCCATAAAGGAGGGAATGGCCCGAAAGAGCTCGCCCCAGGTCATGGAACGCCGTCGGCGCGAGGAGAGCAGTTCCCGGGCGGCACGGCGAGGGCGATGGCGAAGGCGCGTTCGGGGGGCGGGGGACGGCGGCGCGAGGGGCGCGAGCGTGTCGGGGGAGGGGGCGTTGGAAAGGGCGGGGGTGGCCGTCGGAAGGGCGACCGAGAGCTCGCGCCAGTCCTCGGCGATCGAAGGGGTAGCAGCCGGCGCGGCAATCGGCGCGGGCGGCGACGGCGGGGACGCCGCGAGCAACGCCGGGGCCGGAGTCGATACCGGCGCCGCGGGGCCCGGCGACGCCCTGAGCGACGGCGGGCCGGACACCGCCGGCGGTGCGAGGGGAGCCGGCGGCGGCGCGTGCATCAAGGGTGCGGCGCTGGGGTCCGGCTCCGGCCGACTCGGAGGCAGCGTGACCTCGAGAGGGGTGGAGGGAGGCGCGGGGGGGACAGGCTCGCCGCCGACGGTGGGCGTCGTCGTCGCCGCAGGGGCGCCGGCGGGGACCGGGTCCGGAGCGGGTGACGCAGCCGGTTCTCGCTCCGCGACCGGCACGGTCCGCGGCGGCGCGAGCACCGCCTGCGTCGTGGAGTCGACGGGGGCGGGCGGCGCCGCGGGGGCGGGCGGCGCCGCGGGCGCGGGCGGCGCCGCGGATTGAGGTACGGGGTCGCGTGCAACCTCCGCCGCGGCGGGTGCGGGGGCCGCTCCGGAGGGAACCGCGTCAGGGAGCGGCGCGAGGACGGGTGCAGGAACGGACCCGCTCTCACGCGCGGGTTCGGGCGGAGGCGTGCCATCCGTACAACGCCCGCTCACGATCGGGACGGGGGCCTGCGCCGAAACGGGAGCGAGGCCCGCCGCCGGAGCGTCGACGGCGACCGCGGGCGGCCCTGAGGTCGTCGTCGGGTCGATCGGCGCGCACGCGTCGACGGGCGCAGCACTCGGACCGGCGGGCTCGGGGGCCGCGGCGAGGGGCTGGGGCGGCGGCGGGCCGAAATTCCTCGTCGCCTGGCGACGGGCCTCTCGCAGATCGAGCGCCTTCCGGAAATGGATGGAGGTCAGCCCGACCTGGATGACGTCGCCTTCGCGGAGGAGCGCTTCGGTCACCGGCCGCCCGTTCACGATCGTAAGGTTGCGGCTTCCGCCGTCGCGCAGGAAGTACGCGTCCCCCTGCCGCTCGATCACGAAGTGGACTTTGGAAACCTTCGGATCCTCGAGGCGAAGATCCGTCTCCGAGCTCCGCCCGACGACGGTGCGATCCTGGTCCAGCCGATGGACCAGGGTCCGGTCCGCATGTTCGATGACGAGCGTTCCGACCACGATCTCGCCTCTTGGCGCCCGCGCAAGAATTACTTCACATTTTCGTGGATCGACCGATGCCTGGGGGCGCGGGCCTCCGGCCCGCGCAGCGCGGCCCAGCGGGCCGCGCCCCCAGGAGCCTCGAGGTCCGAATCTGCGCAGTTATTTTTGCGCGGGCGCTTGGGACAAGCGGGACATCGGGGCGCGCCACCCGAGGCGACCGTTAAGTCTACCTCCGGACGTTTGCCCTTGCAAGCCGAGCTTCCGTCGAACCGTGCTTCTTCGCGAGGACCTCTTCGTACAATGCTTGGTACGCCGCCGCGGTCCGGTCCCAGGAATACTCCCGCCGCGCCCGTTCGCGACCGGCCACCCCCATCGCGCGTGCGCGCGCCGGTTCGGCGAGGAGCCGCAGGATCGCATCTCCAAGCGACGCCGGATCCGCGGGCGGGACGAGGAGGCCGGTCTCGCCGTCCCGGACCAGATCGACGGCGCCGCCGACCGCGCTCGCGACGACCGGCCTCGCGGCGGCCATGGCCTCCAGCACCACGTTCGGCATCCCTTCCCACAGCGACGGCAGGACGAGCGCCTCCGCCGCTTGCAGGATCGCGGGGACGTCCGGCCGCCACCCCAGAAACTCGACCCGGCCGCGCGCCCGCTCGGGCACGGCCGCGCGCAAATGCTGCTCCTCCTCCCCCTTGCCGACCAGCAGCAGCCGCGCCGCCGGCTCTACGGTGATTACCCTATCCATCGCCGCGAGCAGGTGGACCAACCCCTTTTGCCGGCTGAGACGACCGACGGCGACGAGGACGCGGTCCCCGGGCCGGATCGGCAACGGCGTCGCGGGCAGGGCGGGACGCAGGTACTTTTCGAAGTCCACCCCGTTCGGGATCGTTCGGACCTTTGGCGCGGGGAGGCGCGCCTCGTCCCTGCAAAAGCGCGACAACTCCTCGGCATTCGCCGTCACGGCGTCCACCCAGCCGCAGGTCCACCGGTCCAGCGCGAGATGGAAGCGCCGCTCCCCCTCCGCGACGCGCACCGCCGAGACCACCGCCGGCGTGCCGGCGAGCCGCGCGGCGACGCGCCCGAGCAGATTCGCATGAAAGAGGAACGTCTGGAGCAGGTCGATGCGCAGGTTGCGCAGGAGGCGGGCGAGCCGGAGGAGCGCGCCGACGTCCGCTTTGCCGCGCATGCGCAGCGGAGTCACGGGCACGCCGCGCGCCTCGAGCCAGCGACCCACCTCGCCGTCCCCGACAAGCGGCACGACCTGGGGAAGGAAACGAGACGGGTCCAGCCTCGTCGCGATTTCGAACAGGGCCTTTTCCGCCCCGCCGACGTCCAGTTCGGTGATCGCGAAGAGGACCCGGACTCGTTTCTCGCTCACGGCGTCGGCTTCTCCATGGACCCGCGAGGTGCGACCGCTCCGGCAATCGCGGGACTCGGTGTTGGTCACGCGCACCCCAACATACCCGCCCGCCTCCGTACACGACAACAAATAGTGCCGACGCGCGCGCGACCGTCCTCAACCACGCCTCCGCAAAAAGGGCTTGCAAATGGTTACGGGGCCAGTAGAATGCGCGTTCTTCCAGGTCCGTCCACGAGCCATGATGCTCCCGTCGCACCGATGCGGCGGGGACCGCGGCGCGCGGGGCGGCGAAGTCTTCCCCTGACCTGTACGGTCGGATCGAAGGATTGCGGAGGCCGGCATGGACGAGCGGATCGCGCTGGGGATGATCGAGACCCGCGGACTGGTCGGGTCGATCGAGGCGGCGGACGCGATGGTGAAGGCCGCGAAGGTGATCCTGATCGGCAAGGAGCACATCGATCACGGCTATTCGACGGTCATGGTCCGCGGCGAGGTCGGCGCGGTCAAGGCCGCGGTCGACGCGGGCGCGGCCGCCGCGAAGCGCGTCGGCGAGCTGCTCGCGGTCCACGTGATCCCCCGCCCGGCCGACGAGGTGGAGCGCATCCTGCCGACGCTCGACCTGGTCTGGATCCCGCCGTGGCAACGCGGCGCCGAGCGGATCTCCCCCGAGACGATTAAGAATCTCGACGCGATGAAGGTCGACGACCTGCGCAAGCTCGCCCGCGAAATCGGCAACATCGGCCTCTCCGGCCGCGAGATCTCGACGGCGAACAAGGAGACGCTCGTGCGCGAGATCAAGAAGGCCTTCGGGATGAAGTAGTCCGGGCGCTTGCGCCCCGGGCCTTGCGCCTCGCACTCGCGCCGCCGCGCGCCCTTCGGTCCCGCCCTCGCCCGCCGCAACGGAGTTGACGCGCCTTCATGGCCGACACCGACCTCGCTTCGATCCAGCAGGCACGCGACCTCCTCGCCCGCGCGAAGAAGGCGCAGCAGGCGCTCGCCGAATTCTCGCAGGAGGAGGTCGACCGCGTCGTCCAGGCCATGTGCGAGGCGGGCTACGCGAAGGCCGAGGAGCTGGCCCGGATGGCCGTCGAAGAGACCCAGATGGGGACGGTCGACGGCAAGCGGCAGAAGAACGAGCTGTGCACGCGGCTCCTCTGGGACGCCATCCGGCCGATGCGCACGGTCGGGATCATCTCGAAGGACGAGACGAAGCGGCTGCTGGAGATCGCGGAGCCGATGGGCGTTATCGCCGCCATCGTGCCGACGACCAACCCGACTTCGACCGCGCTCTTCAAGTGCATCGTGGCGGTCAAGTCGCGCAACGGCATCGTGATCTCCCCGCACCCGCGGGCCGTGCGCTGCACGTCCGCCGCCGTGGAGACGGTGCACCGCGCCGCCGTGAAGGCCGGCGCCCCGGAGGGGATCTGCGCGTCGATGACCGTCTGCACCATGGAGGGGACGCAAGAGTTGATGCGCCACGACGACACGTCGGTCATCCTCGCCACGGGCGGGAGCGGCCTCGTGAAGGCGGCCTACAGCTCCGGCAAGCCCGCGTACGGCGTCGGCCCCGGCAACGTCCCCGCCTTCATCGAGAAGAGCGCCGACATCCCGCGCGCGGTGAAGTGCATCATCGAGAGCCAGAGTTTCGACTGGGGCACGGTCTGCGCCTCCGAGCAATCCGTCATCGTCGAGGCCCCGATCCGGGACGCCGTCATCGCGGCCTTCAAGGCCGCCGGGGCGCACTTCGCCTCCCCCGAAGAAAAAAAGAAACTCGAGGCGACGGTCGTCAAGGGGGACCTCATGAGCCCCGAAACCGTCGGCCTCTCGCCGGAAGCGATCGCCAAGAAATGCGGGTTCGCGGTGGCGCCGGGCACGCGGCTCCTCATCGTCGAGCTGAAGGCCGTCGGCGCGCAGGAGCCGCTGTCGATGGAGAAGCTTGAGCCGGTGATCGGCTTCTACACGGAGACGGACTGGCACGCCGCCTGCAAGCGCTGCATGGAAATCCTGCACTTCGGCGGCATGGGCCACTCCTGCGTCGTGCACTCGCGCGACGAAAAGGTGGTCCTGGAGTTCGCGCTGAAGAAGCCCGCCTACCGCTTCCTCGTGAACACGCCCGCGACGCAAGGGGCCGTCGGGTACACGACGAACCTGATCCCCTCGATGACGCTCGGCTGCGGCACGGCCGGAGGGAACATCACCTCCGACAACATCTCCCCGCTCAACCTGCTCAACATCAAGCGGGTGGCGTTCGACAAGAACGACCCGTTCGCCGCGAAATTCATGGCCTCGCTCCCCTCGGCGCCCGGACCGGTCGCTCTCGGGGCCCCGGCGGGCGCGGGGGGCTCGTCTCCGGTATCGAGAGAGGAGCTGCTGGCCATTCTCGGAGGGACGTAGCCCAGCCGGGCCGTCCGAAACCAGTCGAAGCTGACGCTGGCTGTCCCGCGGATCTTGACTTGGAGGGAACATGAGCCGGATTGCCCTGGGGCTGATCGAGACGAAGGGTCTGGTCGGCTCGATCGAAGCGGCCGACGCGATGGTGAAGGCCGCGAAAGTGACGCTGATCGGCAAGGAAGTCATCGGCGGCGGGTACGTGACCGTGATGGTGCGCGGCGAGGTCGGCGCGGTCAAGGCCGCCGTCGACGCCGGCGCCTCCGCCGCGAAGCGCGTCGGCGAGCTGGTCTCGGTACACGTCATTCCGCGACCGCACTCCGAGGTGGAGCAGATCCTGCCCAAGAGCCCGAGCTGGACGCGCGAGGAGGCGGAAAAGACCTCGTAGCGCGGCGTCGCGGCGCATCGCCTCGCGCCTCTCCGGCCCGCGCAGTCCTGCGCCTCGCCGAAGCCCGCAAGCGATGGGTCGCCACCCGACCGCCCAAGTCGAATCCGTGTGCCGCGCCCGCGGCACCCGTCGCCCCGCCTCTTTCCCCTTGGGGGGAGGGGTCGGCCGTAGGCCCGGCAACCACTCGGAGGGAGCCATCGGATGGCCATCGACCTCAGGAGCTTTTCCTTCATCGACAGCCTCCAGCCCCAGCTCACGGCGTTCATGTCGTCGACCTGCCGGGGCTACTTTCCCATCACCAACAACGCCTCGCTCTGGATCGAGGTGGCGCCCGGCATCGCGATCAACAGCGTCACCGACATCGCCATCAAGAAGACCCAGGTCCGCCCCGCCGTGCAGATCGTCGAGCGCGCCTACGGCGTGCTCGAGATCCATCACGAGTCGCAGGCGGAGGTCCTCGAGGCCGGGCGGCACGTCCTCGAGCACCTGAAGCTCAAGGAGACCGACCGCCTGCGCCCGGTGGTCATGACGAGCGAGATCATCACGCACATCGACGACTACCAGGCGATGCTCATCAACAATAACCGGAACGGCTCGATGTTCGTCGCCGGCCAGACCCTCTACGTCCTCGAGGTCCATCCGGCCGCCTACGCCTGCATCGCGGCCAACGAAGCGGAGAAGGCCTCCCCCATCACGCTCATCCATGCCCAGCCCTACGGCGCCTTCGGCCGCCTCCAGCTCTCGGGCAGCGAATCCCACATCGAGGAGGCGCGCAAGGCCGTCCACAAGGCGCTCGAAAACATCGAGGGACGGGACAACCAGGTCAAGGGCGGCGGGTAGGCGGGGGGATTTCCGATTGCTGATTTCCGAATGCTGATTGCCGATTGCCGAGGAACCATGGGACTTCCGATGCGACTCCTGCTGCGGGCGGGCGAGCTCACCCCGATGCTTCTCCTCCTGGCCGCGACGAGCTGGGCGGACGTGACCTATACCGAGAAGACGACCGAAGAGGTCATCCACCTCCTCACCGGCGCTCCTCGGGAAAAGTCCGTCTCCGAGAACCGCGTCTGGATCAAGGGCGAAAAGGTCAAGTTCGTCACGAAGGACCGGGTGTTTGTTTTTCGTCCCGACAAGAAATTGTGGTGGGACATCTACCCGGAGCAGAAGGCCTACTACGAGACCACCTACGCGTCGTTCGAGAACCTCGGCGCGCAGGCCCTCGCGAAGCTCCCGGCGCTGGAGCAGCAGCTCGCCACGCTGCCCGAGCACCGGAAGAAGGCCTTCGAGATCTGGAAGTACCGCCTCCAGGAGCATCTCGGGAAGGTCGCTCCGCCGAAGGACCCGACGGAGGTCCAGGAGCCGGCCGAAGAGCAGGAAGTGGACGGGGCCAAGTGCAAACACAAGGTGGTCACCTGGTCCACCCAGGTGCTCTTCGACGGCTGGTTCGATCCGACGCTCGAGGGGTTTGCCTCCCTCGTCGGGATGTACGAGGCGACCCGGGCCTTCGCGCCCTCGGTGCTCGCGCGCCTCCGCGCGCTGCCGGGGTTCCCGCGCAAAGGGACGCAGACCGTTCTCTGGCTGACGGGCGACCTCGCCACCGTCACGTTTTCGTACGGCGATTTCAAGACTGCTCCCGTCCCGGACGAGGAGTTCGAGCTCCCCCCGGGGCTGGTCAAAAAGTAGGTCCATGTCCGAGATCGCCCGAAAGATCCGGGAAGCGGGCGTGGTCGGCGCGGGCGGGGCCGGGTTTCCGACCCACGCGAAGCTCTCGACCCGGGCCGAGATCTACCTGGCCAACTGCTCCGAGTGCGAGCCGCTCCTCCGCGTCGACCGCCAAGTGGTGAAGAAGGAGCCCGCCCGCGTGATCGCAGGGCTGCGCGCGGTCATGGAGGGCGTCGGCGCCGCCCAGGGCATCGTCGGCATCAAGGCGAAGTACAAGGACGGCATCGAGGCCCTGCGCCTCGCGATCGGCGACTCGGGGATCCGCCTGACCGAAATGGAGGATTTCTATCCCGCCGGCGACGAGCACGTGCTGACGTACGAGCTGACGGGGCGCGTCATTCCGCAGGGCGGCCTGCCGCTCCACGTCGGTGTGGTGAACAACAACGTCCAGACGCTGATCAACGTCGCCTACGCGCTGGAGGGCGTCCCGGTCACGCACAAGTACGTGACCATCACCGGGACCGTCCGGAGCCCGATGACCGTGCGGCTCCCGATCGGCACCAGTTTCCGCGAGGCCGTGCAGCTCGCGGGCGGGCCCACGACCGAGCGCTTCGCGGTGCTCGACGGCGGCCCCATGATGGGTCGCTTCTGCGCGGACCTGGAAGAGCCGGTCACCAAGACGACGAACGGCATTCTGCTCCTGCCGCCGGACAACCCGGTCGTGGTGAAGCACGAATCGCCGATCCACCGGATGCTTCAGAACACGGGGAGCACGTGCCATCAGTGTTCGGCCTGCACGGACTACTGTCCGCGGTACCTGCTGGGACACGAACTGAGGCCGCACCTGGTGATGCGGACCTCGACGTGGGCCGCGTTCGGGAGCGTCGCGCGCGGCGTGGACGAGCTGAACTGCTGCGAGTGCGGCATCTGCGACCTCTTCGCCTGCCCGATGGACCTGACGCCGCGGCGGGTGATCCTCACCCACAAACGGGAGATGCTGCGAAACGGCGCGCGACCGACGGCCCAGGGTCAGGTCGGCGTACGCGAGGGCTACGAGGAGCGGAGGATCCCGCTCAAGCGCCTGCTGGCGAGGCTGCTGCTCGAGCCTTACGATCACGAGGCGCCGCTCCGCGAGGTGGACTACCGGCCGCGGCGCGTGACGATCCCGCGCCAGATGCACCTCGGCGCCCCGGCGACGCCGGTCGTCGCCCCGGGCGATCGCGTGCGCGCGGGGGACCTCGTCGCCGAGATCCCGGCGAACGCCCTCGGCGCCCGCATCCACGCGAGCATCGCGGGTCGCGTGACCGCCGTGGATCCTCGGATCGTGATCGAGGCCGAGACCTGAGGATTCGGCACCGCGACCGTCAGGGCGCGGTCTCGGCGCCTTCCCCCAAACGCGTAGGTTCGTCTGCGCCCCCCGATGGGCGACCGGTGCCAGGCTGTTTCACCTTGTTCGTGGCCACCGACGGTTCAGAGCCGTAAGCTCTTTCTTCGCATACGGCGCCAGTCGACTTGCGCCGCTCCCACCACGGAAGGAACGCCCCCATGCCGGAATCGTGCATCGGTCTCCTTGAGTTCTCGAGCCTCGCGTCGGGGATCGAGGCTACCGACGCCATGCTCAAGGAGGCGCCGGTCCAGGGCCTCATGTCCCGCTCCGTCTGCCCCGGCAAGTGGTTCGTCCTCATCGGCGGGGCCGTCGACGACGTGAAGAGCGCCCTCCGGGCCGGCCGCGCCGCCCGCGAAGACACGCTCGTGGACGAGTTCATCCTCCCCAACGTGCATCCGTCCATCTTCACCGCCATGAGCGCCATGTCCCGCGTCGACGAGCTGGACGCCCTCGGCGTGATCGAGACCTTCTCCGTCGCGTCCACGATCTTCGCCGCGGACGTCGCCGTGAAGCGCGCGAACATCCGCCTCATCGACATCCGGCTTGCCAACGGCCTCGGCGGCAAGTCCTACGTGACGCTCACCGGCGAGGTCTCGGACGTGCGCTCCGCCGTCCAGGCCGCCGCCCAGAGCGCGCGCGACAAGGGCGTCCTCACCCGAGAGGTCGTCATCCCGCGGCCGCACGAAAATTTGAAGAACTTCCTGGTCTGATGGCCCGTTGACGAACGTCGGGCACAGTCGTCAACTCTGTCACTGCGGGTCGTAACCCATGCTGCCGTTCGCGCGGGCCGGAGGCCCGCGCCCCCAGGCATCGTGTCTAGACTTCGTCAACGCTCCACGAGGCGATTCCCGCCATGGGTAAGCGACTGATCACCGAGCAGGACGTGCGCGAGTACGCGGGGCATTCGCCCCTGTACGTCACGTCGGACGTGATCATCACCCCCGCGGCCGTGGACGCCGCCATGACGCGCGGCATCACGGTGATCTACCAGCGCGAGGGGGGACCGCCCGCCGCGCCCGGACCGCTGTCGCCCCGGCCCGGAGCCCCGCTGGTCCCCCGCGAGGACAGGCCCGAGGCCTTCCGCGCGGCCGCCGCCGTGGGCTCGTCCATCCCGAGCTCGGGCAATGCGCCCGTCTCCGTCCACCTACCGCCTGGGAAGGACCGGACCTACGTCGTAAAAGTGACCGGCGAGGGCGTGCGCGTCTTCGAGTCGACCGACGACGGCCTGAAGCCTGTCGGCTGAACGGCAGTCGGCAGGGCGGTTCCCAAGGTGAATGCGCCCCAGCCAATCAACGACGAAACCACAGATTTCACAGATTAACGGCGATTTCACAGATTCGTAATCTGTGTAATCTCGTTGAATCTGTGAAATCTGTGGTTCCCGTGGCGTTCGACCTACCGAAACCCCTGAGAGCCTGCCCCCCATGACTCGACTCCGCGAACTCGACCCCGAGTTGGCCGGCCTCCTGCGCAAGGAGACGCTACGCCACGCGGCGAAGCTCGAGCTCGTCCCGTCGGCGAACTATCCCCCGCGCGAGGTCCTCGAGGCGCTCGGCTCGCCGGCCGCAGCTTCGGGCGCGGAGGGCTTCCCGGGCCGCCGCTCCCAGGCCGGCTGCGAGTACGCGGACGCCATCGAGAAGATGGCGGTGGAGCGCGCGCGGGCGCTCTTTGGCAGCGAATACGCGAACGTCCAGCCGCATTCCGGCACGACCGCGCTCTCGATCGCCTGCCAGGCCCTGCTCAAGCCCGGCGACACGGTCCTTTTCATGCAGGGGCCCTCCGCCTCCCACGGCGGCCCGCACAGCTTCCCCGCACGCAACTACGAGCTGGTCCGCTACGGCCCCGACCCGCGGACCGAGGTGCTCGACGTAGGCGCGGTGCACGGCCTGGCGCGGAAGCACAGACCGCGCATGCTCGTCGCCGGCTCCGCCGCGTATCCCCGCGCGGTCGACTGGCAGGGCCTGCGCGCGGCCGCGGACGACGTGAAGGCCGTGCTCGTGGCCGACCTTTCCGCGACCGCCGGACTCGTGGCGGGCCGCGTGCTCCCGGGCCCGGTCGGCGTCGCCGACGTCGTGACCGCCTCGACGCACCAGACGCTTCGGGGACCGCGAGGCGGCATGCTGCTCGCACGCGCCGCGCATGCCGAACGGCTGGACCGCGCCACGCAACCCGGCTCGCAGGGCGCACCCCACCTGCATGCGCTGGCCGCGAAGGCCGCGGCCTTCCGTGCAGCCCAGGGCGCGGACTTCCAGGCCTACGCCGCGCAGGTCGTCCGCAACGCCGCGGCGCTCGCGCGCGAGTTGGCCGGCCTCGGCTGGGGCGTGCTCACGGGCGGGACGGACACGCACCTCGTCGTCCTCAAGCTCACCGGCCGATTCGCCGCGGGCGGGACCGAGGCCGAACGGCGCCTCGATCGCGCGGGCATCACGTCGGCCCGCACGCGCCTCCCCGACGACCCGCCCGAGCGCGCCGGCGGCCTCGCCCTCGGATCCGCGGCCGTGACGAGCCGAGGGATGCGCGAGGCGGAGATGGCCCGCGTCGCGCGCTTCGTCCACGAGCTGCTTTCCACGTCGGAGAACGAATCGGTCCGCGCGCGCGTCCTCGGCGAGATCGCGGACCTCTTCCCGTCCTTCCCCGTCTACCGCGAGCTTCTCGCCTGAACGCATCTTCCGCGGTTTGAAAACGATGCCGACCTCCCCCCGCGCCGCTGCGACCCGCTCCCTCTCGTTCCTGATCGCGGAGTCCATCCTGATCGGGGCCTTCCTGATCACGGGCATGGAGCGGTTCCGACGCGGCCAGTCCCTTGTCGGCATGCTGTGCATCGTCGCGACGCTCTATCTCGCCTTCCGCGTGGCACAGCTCACCTTTCGGCTCCACCGGTTGCTCGCGGAGCCGCCCCCGCCGGCCTCCCCGCCGGCCTCCCCGCCGGCCTCCCCCTCTACCCCTCCCGACCCCTGGGGCCCGCCGGCCGAGTCGTGACCGCGCACCGGGCCACGCGTCCCGCGGCGCGCATGCACGAATCCAACGAAGGCCCGACCCTTGACGGCGCTCCCACTTCTCCGGTATACTGAGGGTTTGTTTCCGACCTCTCCCCTGCTCTCCATTTGTACACGGCCGGGGGCCGCGAGGGTCCGATAACCGGCCCCTGACCGCTCCCGTCGCGGAGGTCCTTTCCAGTCGAGGAGGATGGCATGGCCGAAGGTGGAGTTGGCCAGTACGCCGGGCCTGTGGCGATGTTGATCCTGGGCGGCCTCGTAGGCACCTTTCTCCTGCTGCATACGGGCACGTTCTCGAAGGGCCCCGCCAAGACCGGGGCCGAGGGGGGCACCGAAAACCGGGGCGTCACGCGCGAAGACATCGCGCGCATCGAAAAGACCCAGCGCGAAATCGAGGCCGGCAAGCTCGTCGCCGAGGGGGACACGGCGATGTCGAAAGGGGACCACGACACCGCGCTCAAGCGCTACCGACGCGCGCTGGAGCTGGACCCCACCCATCCGCGCGCGGAGGAGGGCGCGAAGAAGGCCTCCCTCGAAGAGGAATACGCCCAACTTTTCGCGGCCGGGCAGGAGTTCCTCACCGCCGGCAAGCTCGAGGACGCCAAGTCGGCCCTCGAAAAGGCGCGCCGCACCAAGGAGACGCCGGAGGTCCTCGCCAAACTCAAGGAGGCGGACCAGGGCCTGTTCCTTCGGGACGGCGAGGAGCTGGAACGGAAACGGGACTGGAACGGCGCGCTGGGGGTCTACGAGAAAGCGCGTGCCCTTGCGGCCTCCGAGGCGGTGGACCGTGCCATCAGCCGCGTGCAGACGGCCTTGCAGGTCGAGCGCGCCGACGCGAGCCGCAAACAGTTCCGGACCTTCCTGGACGCCGCCGAGGCCCTGGAGCGGGACGGCAAGCTCGCGGAGGCCATCGGGACCTTCCGCCAGGCGCTGCCGTTCGCGAACACGCCGGCCGAAGTCAACGCGCGCATCGAGATCTGCGAGCGGAAACTGAAGGACGTCGAAAAGCTCTACACCTCCTCCCTGGAGAGAGCGGACAAGGCGATCGAGTCCGGGAAAATCGGCGAGGCGCAGGCCTATCTGGAAAAGGCCCTGAGCTATCGCCCGAACGACCCCGTGGCTCTGAAGAAAGTCTCGGAGCTGCGCGACCGGGCGAGCGTCCAGGACATGGTCCTGGTGCCCTCCGGCGAGCTGGTCGTCCCCCCTTCCGCCGGGGACGGCGGCGGCGCGGGCAAAAAGGTCCTGGTCCGGGCCTTCTACGTCGACCGCAAGGAAGTCACGAACCAGCAGTACAAGGCCTTTCTCGACGCCAACCCGGCCCAGGCCGCGCCGCGCGGCTGGGGGAGCAATCGTCAGTTCACGCGCGGCACCGAGAATTTTCCCGTCATGGGCGTGAACGCCGAGGAGGCGGCCGCCTTCGCGCGCTGGGCGGGCAAGCGCCTCCTCACGGAAGAGGAATGGGAGTTCGCCGCGCGCGGGACCGAGGCGCGCGCCTTTCCCTGGGGAAACGACTTCGACCGGGACAAGTGCAACACCCTGGAGGCGGCCAAGGGTGGCCCGCTGCCCGCGGGCTCGTACCCGGACGTGGCCGGCCCGTTCGGCCTGCTCGACATGGCCGGCAACGTGGCGGAATGGACCTCCAGCGCCGAGATGGTCGAGCAGCAGGGCCCGGGCGGCGAGCTGCGCTCGGTGAAATACGGCGTGCTGCGCGGCGGGTCGTTCCTGCTGCCGGCCGCCCAGGCGCGTACCGGCGTCCGGATGCTCGAGAACCCGAAGGTCCGCCTCCCCGGGAACGGCTTCCGGTGCGCGAAGGACGCCCTCCCGAAGTGACTGGAATTCCGCCCCGGAACCCTGGTATCCTGGACTGCACGCGAGGATGCAGGGCAATCCCCGTCGGCTTGGCGGAGTCCCCCTCCCTTGGAACAGGCAAGCCTGCTGGATGCGACCGACCTGCCGCTCGTCCGCCGGTTCAAGGCGGGCGATCACCAGGCGTTTAACGAGCTGGTGAGGCGGTACGAGGACCGCATCTTCAACACCATCTGCCGGATGGTCGGCAAGCACGACCACAGTTTCGACATCGCCCAGGACACGTTCGTCAACGCCTACCGCGCCCTGCCCACCTTCAATGAGCGCTCCGGCTTCTACACGTGGCTCTACCGGATCGCCGTCAACAACTGCCTGAGCTTCCTCCGCGCCAAGAAGCGCTCCCGGGAGGTCTCGGTCCGCTCGGGTCCCGGCTCCGAGGACGACGAGCGCACGTTCGATCCGCCGGACCCCACGCCGGGCCCCGTGCAGCCCGTCCTCGACGCCGAGTTGGCCCGCAAGGTCCAGGAGGCCGTCCAGGGCATCACGGAGGAGTTTCGCGCCGCCCTGGTGCTGCGGTACGTGGAGGGCCTCTCCTACGAGGAGATCGCCGACTCCCTCGAGTGCCCGATCGGCACCGTGCGCTCCCGCATCCATCGCGGCCTCGAGGAAATGGGCCGCAATCCCAACCTGCTTCCGCTGCTCGAAGAGTAGGCGCCGACGAAACTCCGGCGGAAAGCGGAGACGATTGAAGGCGGGCGCAACGTCGGCGAGCGCCGGTCCGCGTAGGGGCACGGCGCTGCCGTGCCCACGAAGCGAGGACCCGCGGTCGGCTGGGTCCCGCGTCCGCGGCGGTTTGAACCAAGCCCGAAATCGTGGGAACTATTCGGCCGATCCGGTATCCAACCGCGTACATGAATTCCTCGACCCGGTTCGAGAAGCACGCCGATGTCCGCACTCGAAAACCCTTCGAAGGATGACGGCTGGCAGACCGAGAACCCCAGCACGTCCGACAGCACGCTGAAGATGGACTTCAAGACCGGTTCCCTCGTCGGCCGGAAAATCGGCCCGTTCCGCGTCCTCTCCGAGATCGGGCGCGGCGGCATGGGCGTCGTCTACAAGGCCCAGGACGAAACCCTCGACCGCGTCGTCGCGCTCAAGGTCCTCGCCGCCCGCCTCGAGGAGGGGGACGAGTTCCGCGAGCGGTTCCTGCGCGAGGCCCGCTCGGCCGCCGGCCTCGACCACCCGAGCATCGTCCCCGTCTACTCCGCGGGGGACGACGCCGGCCACCTCTACATCGCCATGCAGTTCATCCAGGGAGAGACCCTCGCCGCCCTCACCCGTCGCAAGGGCCACTTGAGCGTCCGGCGCTCGCTCGAAATCACGCGGGATGCCGCCCTCGCCCTCGGCGAGGCCCACCGGCGCGGCTTCGTCCACCGGGACATCAAGTCCCCCAACCTCATGATCGACCTCCAGGGGCGCGTCAAGGTCATGGACTTCGGCCTTAGCCGCGCCATGCGCCCCGGCGGCCAGATCACCCAGACCGGCACCTACCTCGGCACCCCGCAGTACAGCTCCCCCGAGCAGTGCGAGACCCAGGACCTCGACGGCCGCACCGACCTCTACTCCCTCGGCGTCTGCCTCTACGAGATGCTCACCGGCAGGCTCCCTCACGCCGCGGAAACCCCGATCTCCCTCTTCCGAAAAATCGTGGAGGAGAAGCCCCTCGCCGTAGCCCAGGTGAACCCCAATTGCCCGCGCACGGTCAGCCAGTTCGTCGAGCGCATGATGGCGAAGAAGCGGTCCGACCGCCCCCCCAGCGCGGAGGCCTGCGTCGACGAGCTCCAGGCCATCCTCGCGAAGGAGACGCTGCCTGCGACCGAGGTCGACGAGCTGCCCCTCTCCTCGTCGCCCCCCACCGCCGTCCACTCCGCCCCGGCCCAGAGGCGACGCTTCGTCCTACCGCTCGCCGCCGGGACCGCGGTCGCCGCTCTAGCTGCACTTGCGCTTTTCCAGGTCCTGGCGCCTTCGGTCCCCCCGGGGCCGTCGCACGGGGATGGCCGAAACTCGACCTCGCACCCCGGACCGGTGACGGACGGCGGCAACGCCGGCACTCCCCCGCGCACGACGCCCGCGACCGATCCCAATCATCCGGCGCCCGGCGAGACCTGCACCGTCGCCATGGTCGATTTCCTGAACGTCTCCCACAACCCCGAGGTCGAGTGGCTCGGCGTGGGCATCCCGGAAATGCTGCTCTCCGCCCTCGGCGGCGATCCGGATTTCCAGGTCGTCCCGCGGGACGTCCTCCTGGGGGACCTCGCCCGGACGCAGGTCAACAAGCAACAGGTGCTCAAGGAGTGCGCGAACCCGTCCGAGTACGCAGCGGCCGACCCCGGCGCGGACGCCCGGCTCGCCTTCTCGCCGGCCCTCGAGGCCGTCCTCGCCGCCCGCCAGGTCCGCTTGCTCATCGCCGGCGGGTTCGTCGCGCCGAAGGAGGCGAAGGTCCTCGAAGTCTTCGCGGACGTCATCGCCCGCAACGCGGACGGGACGAAACAGCGCCTCCCGCGCGTGAAGGCGCGCGGGGACCGCTCCGCCATTTTCGACGTCGTGGACGCGCTCGCGGACCAGTTGGTGGCGCAGCTCGAGGGCGGCAAGGACGAGGCGACGGGCGGCAACGCGGTTGCGGCCCACGGGGACAAGAATCTCGAGTCGGGGCATGCCCGGGTCGGCTCCAGCCGGGCGTGGCTGGACGCGCGTCGACAGGTGGCGCAGGCCCAGGCCCGCGCACAGTCGTCCCTGGCCGCGGAAGGCACGTTCGGGGCCGCGAGCGAGGAGGCCAAGAGCGGCCGTCTGAGCCCAAAGACCGCGCGCGAGTCGGAGAGGTCCGCTACTGCTGCCCTTCGTCCGAGCTACCTCGTCCGTAAGCAGGAGCGTGGACGGGCAGGGGCAGGCGCCGCGCCGGCTACCGCAGGGGCCATGCCCGCACCGGGCGCGGACAAGTCCTCCAGAGCGGGTGCGTCGGGCCGGGGCGCGGGGAAAGCCGCCCCTGCCGGCGAGGCGGAGCCCTCGCGCGCCAAGGCGGACGCCGGAGACCGAGGCGCCGCCGGCACGGCAAACGCTCCCACCGCAAAAAAAGAGGGGAAGCCCGGCGAAGCGGGTGAAGAAATGCGACGGGGACTCCGGAGCGCGCCGGAAGAGCAGTTGGCTGCGGGCGGGGGCGCGGCCGACGGCGCGGGCAGCGACCTGGCCGCCGCCGCGGGCAGCGACATGGCCGCCGCGGCGGGCAGGGACATGGCCGCCGCCGCGGCGCCGGGCGCGGAGGCCCCCCGCCAGGAGAGCCGGGACCTGGACGAGAAGGCGAAGGAACGGGGTCTTGAAACGGAAGCGCTGCCTCCCGCAGGCAAGCCCGCGGACTCGGAAGCCGAGGCGGGCGCGCCGGCCGGCGGCGGCAAGGGCGGTCCTGCCGAGCCCGACGCTACGCCGACGGCGTCGGAAGCGGCCGGCCCGGCCGCCGCGAGCGGCAGCAGCTCCACTGTGCCGGCGCCGCCGTCAGGGCCTCCGGCCTCGCCTCCCGCGCCGGGCGGGGCCGGCGCCGCGGGAGCCGTATCGAAGCCGCCGCAGCCCCTCGCCCGCCGCCTCGCGGACGACTCCAAGTCCGAGGCGGGTCGCCCGGTACTCAGCGAAGAAGAGCGCCGCGGCCAGCTCTGGTGCCGCATCCGGCAGGTCCTCGAAGGAGACCGGCCCCTCGCCCCGGCGAGTCGGGCCGAGCTGGCGGAGCTTGAGGTCGCGGTCTGGGACGAGGAGCTCGAGCTGGAGCCCATGACCCGGCGCGTATCCGAAATCGAACAGGAACCGTTCGGCAACCAAGGCAAGTAGCGACATGAATTGCACCGACCTGAACGAAAGGCTCCTGCGGCTCCTGGACCAGGAGCTTGCGCCGGGCGAGCAGCGCGACGCGGAGGCGCACCTTCGAGAGTGCGCCTCCTGCGCTCGCAACGCGGACGCGGCCCGTCGCACCTCCACGCTGCTCGCGGGACTGCCGCGGCTCCGCGCGCCCGTCGGTTTTGCGGAGGCCGTGGCCGCGCGCATCGCGGCGGGGTCGAATGCCGCCGGCGGGTCCACGCAAAGCCCGCCACCGGCCCCGCTCACGCTTGTCACGCCGCTCCCGCCGGCGAGCGCGGGAGCGCATGCGACGGTCGGCCCGCGCGGACTCCGCGGGGTCGGAGGGGGGCTGCGGACGTTCGCAAACGCAACCGGGCTCGCCGCGGCCGCATGCCTGGTCGTCGCGTTCGGGCTGTCCCCATTCATCGACTCGCACGGCCCGTCCGAGACGCCGGGCGCGCCGGCAAGTCGCGTCACCGCGGCCGGAACCGGGGCGGCCACCCAGCGCGAGCGCTCGCCCTTCAGCCCGACCGACGGTCGGTACAAGGCAAGCCAGGACGAGAAGTCCGGCGCGGCCCCCCGTGCCGGCGGCCTCCTGAAGGAAGCGGAGCACCGTGTGCCGGACCTTGCGGCCGCTTCCGGCGAAAAGGGCCGCGAAGCGGAAGGGGAGGCGCACGAGAGGCGGTCCACGACCTGGCGCGAGCCGAAGACGGAGAGCAAGGACAAGGCGGGGTTGGATCCGTCCGCGTCCGCGTCCGCGCCGGCGGGAGCGGACCTCCCGTCCAAGCCGGCGCCCGGCGCGCCGGGCGGGCTCGCCCCCTCCGCCGAGCCTTCCTCGCGGCGTCCGCCCGCGCCCGGGCCGCTCCCGGGGAAGGGGCCGGCAGGGAACGCCACTCCCCCGACCGAGAGCGCACAAGCGGGCGGTCCCGCGCCGGATCCGCGCCCGGCCGACGCCTCGAAGCCTGCGGCGGCAACCGCGGGCGAGGAAGAGGTCTCGGCCTTGCGGCGAGAGGTCGCGGAGGCCCCGCGTGCCCCGGCCTCGGGCGACGTCCCCGCGCAGGCGGCGGGCGGCGCGAGCCCGGGCGGCGCGACGGCCGATGCCGCGGGGCGACCGGAGACGGACGGCGGCATGGCGACGGGTCGGGGGCCGGTGGGAGGCGCGGGGGCTCCCGGCGCCAAGCCCCCGCCTGCGGAGGAGCCAATGGCGAAGGCGCCTCCGAAGCCGGAGCGTGCGCCTCAGCCCCAGCCTTCGAAGGGTTCGACGCCGCCCGCACTGGCCGGCGCGGCCGCGAGCGAGGGCGGATCGGCCGCCAAGGCGAGCCCTTCGACGAAGCGCCGCGAATACGTGGCGCAGTGTCCCGACGTTCGGGACGCCGTGGGGACCGCCGAGGCCGTGCTCCGGGAGCTCGAGGCGACGTTTGAGATCCGCACCGGCGACCATGGGCGGCGCGTCCTCGTCGCCCGAGTCTCGGACGCCGACCAGGAAGCCGTCCTCCGAGTGCTTCGTCACTTGCAGGTGGCGCGCGTCTCCGCGGTCGTGTCGGGTGTCACGCCTCCGGCCGGGGCCGAGGCGGCACCCTCCGCGGACGAGCCGGCGAGCGATGCAGAAGACGATCGGGGCCTCGGCACCGGCAGGAAGCTCAAGGAGTCGAAGCGAGCGGCGAAGGAGGACAAGGAAAAGGCGCTCGACAGCGGCGAAGCGTTCGGCGCCGAGAACGAGTCGGCGAAGTCCCGCGCGCCCGAGGCGAGGGGAGGGGACTCGACGAACGCAGGCCCCGGGGGCGCGAGCGAGGGGAAGAAGCCTGGCGGCGACGGTCGGACGGCCGGGGGCGGCAAGCAAGCGGGAGCGGCCGACGGAGACGATCGGCTAGGGGAAACACCTGAGGCCGCGCGCGACGGGAAGCCGGCAGCCGCCCCCCCGGTGGACGGGCTCGTGACGGGCGGTGCGGGCGGCACCGGCGCCGGTGCCAGGGCGGGCAGCGGCTCCGCGTCGGCCGGCGCGGCCCAGCCTTCCCGCGGCCGCGCGGACCTCCGGACCGAGCGCGGCGGCCGTGACGCGGCGAAGAAGGCGCATGCGAAGGACGAAGCGGCGGAGCCCGGCACGGGAGAGGCCGGCAAGGGCGGGGAAGGCAGCGAGCAGGCGGGGGAAGCGGAGGGCCCAGACACGGCGGAGGGTCGCCGGACTCGGTCCGCGACGGCGCGCCGCAGGACGAACGTGACGCTGGTCATCACGTTTGAGCCGCAGCAGTAGTTGGGCTTCCACATCGAGCGAGTGCAGGGCGCCGTTGACCGGGGCGCCGCGCGCGAGGGCGGAAGCCCTGCACGACCCTGCGGACTCAAGCAGGAGCAAAGTTGTAGGCCCACTCGGGGCCCTGGCGCTCCTCGGGTGCCGCGTGGAAACCAAACCGCGACCGTGAGAAAGAGGTCAGGGGGCGTCCTGCCAGGACCTCCGGTTCGAGGCTGCCCACCCGCATGCGAGCGCCGCCCGAACCCATCGGGCAGCGAGGTCGAGGCCGCGGCTCTGGAAGAACGCGCGGAGACCGCTCCCTCACGGTCGCGGTTCCGTGTATCCGTCGCAGACCGGTTCCGCTGCAATCGTCCCCATCTCGTGAACCCCCGGGATGGACGTTGAAGCCCCACTAGCCTTCAGGCACCTGTTCCATGGGTCCATCCTCGACCCACGTGTCCGCGTCCCCGTCCCAGACGTAGTTCTGCGTCATGTGAATCGTGTACTTGATTTCGTGGGTGATTTTTCCGATCTCTTCGATGATGTTGGCCTTCAGCCGAAGCACACCGGTGCGCCGAAGGGACCAGAGGGTCACTTCGACGTACGGCGGCTCGACCACCCAATAGCGAGACGGCCCGGAAGGCCAGCCTCTCTCGGCCTGGATCTCCTCGAGCTTCGGGCCTTTCCCGCTGTAGATGATCATCTTTTGTTTTTCCCAGACCTTCTGGGCGATGATCTCCAGTCGAAGGCGGGATTCCTCGGCCTGCCAGGTGCGGAACGCGAACGCGACCGTCCCCAGGATGACCGCGCCGAAGATGACCCCGAAGATGTAGATGACGCGCATGAAGGCGGGATTCAGCCGGCCGCAGCTCGGGCAGCGGAACCCCTCGTCGTAGCTGTGCCAACCGCAGTAGACGCACACGACGGCCTTCTCACGTCGCGCCATGCGGCCCCGACCGGGGTTGACCTCCTGGACCTCGTCCGCGAAGGCGGTGAGCGACTCGAGCGTGGCGGGGATCATGACCGGCGAGCCGCAGGACGGACAGCGCATGACCTTCCCCGCGTAGTAGTCCGGCGCGATGAAGGGGTGTCCGCAGCTACAAGTGACGTCGGGCACGGCGAGGAGCCCTACACGGAGAGAAGGTGGAAACGGCCAGGGCTTCACTTCCGCGCGATTCGGGTCACACGGAACCTTCAACGAGTCAGAGGGCGCAGAGCCTGCCTTGAGCGGGGCCGAAGGGAGGGGGGCCAGGAGCGACCACGATGGGAATTCTAGCCAACGGACGGCGCCGGAGTCAACTCCTAACACTACCACGCGAGAGTCCGACCTGGCCAGGCAACACGCTCCCGAAGGCCACGGCGCTGTTTGTAGTCCCGCCTTCAGCGGGTGTCGCGAAAGCCGCCCAAACCCGAGTTCGTCGTCCGCAAACGTGCGTGAAGGCTGGGGCGGTTTTTCGGCCGCGCCCCTTCTGCGACAGCCTCTTCAGGCGGCGCGTGCGGCAAGCACTTCGACGGTCCGGGCGGAGGGGCGGGCCTTGTGCGCGCCCTCCTCGCGACACCACGGCGTCCAAGCGCCCGCGCAAAAATAACTGCGCAGACTCGGACCTCGAGGCTCCTGGGGGCGCGGCCCTCTGGGCCGCGCTGCGCGGCCCGGAGGCCCGCGCCCCCAGGCATCGGTCGATCCACGAAAATGTAAAGTAATTCTTGCGCGGGCGCCAACGCGTTGCAGCCGATCGCGGGCGCCCACAAGGGGCGCCCCTACGACAGGCGGCCGACCGCGAGCTGCGACCCGGGCTTAAACCAAGCCGAAATCGCAGCCCAGAAGCGCTGTCGTGCCGCTCCTGCACCTACTCCCCCGGTAGGCCGCGCCGCTGACGGAAAGCTCGTAGGCCTTCGCCCGCTGCATCGACTCCGCGCCCGACCAGACCCTAGCGGTGCCGAAAAAAAAGATCGGCGGGCCGGGGACTCATCCCCGGCCCGCCGTCGTCGTTCGATGTGGGCTGCCCGACCCGCGCGCGTCGTGCCGGGGCTACTTCTTCACGTACTTCCCGCCCGTGTCCCGCGCCAGGGCCTCCATGAGCGAGGTGTCCGCGCCGTCGCCGAAGGCGATCGTGTGGATCCGCACCTTCTTCAGCTTGTTCTGCTCGCGCTCGCGCTTCAGGATCTCGTCGCGCTGAATGAAGAGCTCCGCCGGCCACGGCGCGCCGTCCGACAGGAGGTAGATGGTGTCGATGCCGGCCTTGTACTGCTTGTCGTTCAGGCCCATGCCCGCCATCTTGAACGCCAATTCCAGCGCGTCCCAGATGTTCGTCTGGTTCGAGGCCGTCTGCCGGTCGACGTACTTGATCGCCTCTTCCTTGTTCGCCGGAGAGGCCAGGAGCAGGCCGTCCTTCCACTTCTCGACCGAACTGTTGAAGAAGATGATGTTGAAGGACACCTTGGGGTCCAGCTTCTTCAGGCACTTGATCAACTCCAGCTTGGCGGCCTTCAGCTTCGAGCCCTTGAAGGGCTCGGGGCCCTTGTCCGCCTTGCCGTCGCCGCCGGAAACGACCTGCTGCTTCCCCTTGATCTCGTACTCCTCGTCCATGGAGCCGGAGATGTCGAGGATGAAGACGATCCGGTCGCTGTCGATCGGGATGCCGAAGAAATCGTTCGAGACGTGCGTGCCGCCCGCCGCGCCGCCGCCGGTCGCCGCGACCGGTCGCTCCTTCGGGCCCGCCCACGTGTCCTTGTTGTCCTTCCACCACTTCTTCCAGGTCGCGACGTCCGCGCCCCAGCTCTCGCCGGTCAGCGCGGCGAGCGCCTCCATCAGGTTCGCGCGCGGGCGCGCCCCCTGCTCCTTCTCCAACGCATTGATGAGCGGCTCCACGCCCTCCTTGACCTTCAGCTTCGCGATCCCCTCCGCGGCCGCCGCGCGCACCTGCCAGGACTCGTCCGTGAGCCCCTTGATCATATGCGGGGCCCCGCGGGCTTCGGACAACCGCGCCAGCGAGTCCAGGATCGCCAACCGCACGCGCGCATCAGGCTCGCGCGGATAGAGGTCGAGGAGTCCCTGGGTCGCGTCCGCGTTCTTCACATAGCCGAAGACCTCGGCCACGCCCGCCCGGTTCGTCCATTGCCCGTTCTTCAAGCCGTTCGTGGCCAGCCATTTCACGGCCTCAGCGTCCTGGACCTTGGCGAGCGCCTCGATGAGCTGGAAGTGCAGGTCGCGGTCCTTGGCCAGTTTCTCGTCCGCCACCTTGCGCGCGCCCGAGAGACGTTTCATCTCCTCGTCGTACGCGGAGGCGGCCTTCATTTCGGTCGGTCGAACGAGGCCCTGCTTTTCGATCTTGCCGAGGATCTTGTCCCGCTCGTCCTCCTGCGTAATCGCGTCCTTGTCGACCGCGTCGAGGATGCCGAGCAGGAGCAGGGCCGCTTCCTTCCGGTCGGCGTCGGCGAGCCGCCCGATGATGCTCGCCCGCACGCTCGCTTCGGGGCTGTTGGCCTTCGCGGTCAGCTCTCCCTTGACCGCGGCCCATTCCTTGTCGTCCATCTTGGCAAACGCGGTCCCCGCAAGGAGGACGCCGGCCGCCAAGCCGAGGATCGGTCCCACCAATCGCTTCATGGTCAACTCCCTGCTTACAGACTCCGCGGGCCATACGCCCAGCGCCGCGCATCCGCCGGGACCCGGGTGCCTTGCGACGCCCGACCCGAACACTCGCCTCCGCGGCGCGCCCGCGCGTTGGAGGCTCCCCCGATCTTGCCGATATCGCCGTCCCGAAAATGACCCCAGGGCCTGGCTGAGCGCGCGACGCGTCTGCCAGAGCCCTCGGGTCGGGTCGTCCACGGGCCCGCGCCCAGCATCCGTTCAGCCGGCCGACCGGTTTCTTGGCCAGATGGGTGCGGGTCCCAACACAGGACCCGCCGTCACCGGTCGTCGACCGCCCCGTGCTCGGACGGCCCCGTTCGATTTCTCGTAGCTCGCTCCTAGCGACCGTTCCCTCCCTTGTGCTTCTTCCCGCCGCCGCCGTTGGCCGGCGGGGCGCCGTTGCCCGGAGCCGCCGGAGCGCCATTCCCCGCCGGGGGCGCGGCCGGCGCGCCGCCGCTGTCACCGCTCGAGGGGGGCTTCACGGCCTCCCCCTTCGAAGCCTGGCCCGCGCTGCTCCCGAAGTCCTGGCACCAGTGATTCCCCACGTTGCCGACGCCGAGCTGGTTCCAGCCTTCCGAGCTGCCCCGCTTCCCGGCGTAGAGCATGTTCCGGTGGTGGCCGGAGCTGTGATACCACGCGTCGAACGCGCCCTTCGCGTCGCCCATCCCCATCGCGATGTTCTCGCCGCAAGGACCGCTGTAGCCCTGGCGCTTCACGCGGTCGCCGGGGGAACGCGTCTCCGCCCGGTCCTCGTCGTGGGCGAAGATGCCGGTCGAAACCATCCACTCGCAGTGCAGCCGCGCCGCCTTGCCGAGCTGGTCGTGGGCCTCCAGGATGCGCAGGCCCATCATCTCGCGGTACTCGTTCGTGATCTCGATCTGCTTCAGTTCGCCCGCGTTCATGTCGAACTTCGCGCTCTTGTTGAAAGCCCACACCTTCTTGTTGTACTCCAGGAGCGACTGCTCCTTGGCGTCGATCGTCACGCTCTGGAGGTTGATGTCGCCGCTCGCCTGCGCCATGATCCGGTCCAGCTCTTCCGTCTCGGACAGGGCCTTCCCGCCGAGCTTCACGACGTAGCCGTCCGCGGACTTGATCTGGTCGACCGCCACCACGACGTTTTTGTTCAGGCGGGCGACGAGATTCTCCGGGTGCTCCCACAGCTCCTTGACGGCCTTGACCTTCTCGTCCACGATCGGCTGCCCCTTCTCGCCGTGGTTGTTCGTCGCCGCGTCGTAGGGATACAGCACCTCGTCGAAGATGTCCTTCAGGGCCAGGTCGCGCTTGGTGTTCAGGTCCCGCTTGAGCGCGAGGAGCTGGTCGTAGCCGGTCGCCTTCAGCGACTTCTGGAGGTCGGAAACGTAGTTCTCGCGCTTCTTCTCGAAGGCCTCGAGCATCTTCGCCTGACCCGCGGCCTTCCACTCCGCCGTGAGGTCGGCGCCGGCGAGGAGCTTGCCGTATTCCGCGAAGGAGTCGGAGACGATCTTCTCGTCCGTCCGCCCGATGCGGGTGATGAGCAGGTCGAGCTGATCGTCCAGGAGCGCATACTTCAGCTCGGTCTTCGTGATCCACAGGTCCTTGTGCCACACGAACCCGTCCGCCGGCGCTTCCATGCCGCGGCCCCAGGCGACGCAGGTGTTCACGTCCGCGAGCTTGTCCGGGACGAGGCGCGAGAAGTCGTAGAGCAGCCGGTGCGCGTCCTTGGCGAGCCGGTTGGAGAACGAGAAGACCGCGAGGTAGTACACGTCGTTCGCCGCCAGTTCCAGCCGGCGGTAGAGGCCCAGCATCTGCGGGGGCGTCACGGAGAGCCAGTTGATGCGCGTGCCGCCGTTCGGGAACTTGACGTCGAACCCCTCGGAGTTCGCGTTCAGCATGGTGCCGGCGACTTCTTCGGTGAGCTGATAGGTAGCCGGTTTGAGGGAGCCGCCGTTGATGGAGGCGCAGAGCTTCTGGAAGAGATCGGCCTCGCCGAGGATGTCCTTCTGCCGCCGCTCGAAGAGGGAGCGGAGGTCGGACAGTTCGGGCGCCTCGAGGCGGGCCAGGATGCGGCCGTAGGCGGCGCGGGCCTCCTCGAACTTCCGCTGCTTGGCCATGTCGTCGGCCTTGAGCGCCAGCTCGAAGCATTCGCGGCGCGCCTCGCGCAGCTTCGCGTCCAGGTTGCGCTCGTCGGCGCCGCGCGCCAGGAGGTCGATGCCGTAGAGCTTGAACTGCAGCTCGAACTGGTGTCGGGTGCCGGCGTACCGATCGGCGCGGGAGGCCAGGAGCTTTCGCGCCGCTTCGAATTTGCGTTCGCGCAGGAGTTTGTTCGCCGCGGTGACCAGCCCTTCATAGTCGTCGGCGGCGGCGCGGAGCACGCCGTCCAGCTCGGCCTGCGCGCGTGCGCCGTATTTCGAACCCGGGTAGGAGGCGAGGAAGGCCTTCACCTGGTCCAGCGCCGCCGCGAAGTCCTTCTCTTCGAGGTGCTTCTTGGCGGAGGCGACCATGGAGTTGTAGTCCGACTCGCCGCGCTTGGCGATCCGCTGCTCGATGGCGGAGAGCTCGAACCGCGCCCTCTCGGCGACGGGGCCCGTGCCCACCTTGGCGGCGATCCCTTCCAGCTCGGCGCGGATGGCGGCGAGGTCGGCGAGTTCCGAGGTGAGCTTGACCTTCACGGAGACGAGGTCTCGCTCGGCCTGTTCGACGACGGCGATGCGTTCCTCGAGCTTCGCGATCTTCCCCTTGGCCTCGGCGGCCTTCTCGGCGCCCGGGTACTGGTCGACGAAGGCCTTGTAAAGCGCGAGGGTGTCGGTCGCCTTGCCCGACTTTTCGGACTCCCAGGCGGTCCTGTAGGCGGTGTCGGCGGCCTCGCGTCGCGCCGCGTCGTTCATCATGGACTTCGCGCCCACGCCGAGCACGCCGACGAGCACGAGGACGATGGCCGCGGTCTTCATCTTGCCGAAGAGTTGGGCCTCGTACTGGTCCTGCGTGACGGCGGTCGGCTTGAGGGAGCGGCGGGCCAGGCGGGCCTCCGCCTCGACTTCGCCGGCGGGCGTTGCGCCGTCGCCGGACGCGCCCAGCGGCGCGACCGAACGCCGGGTCGGCATCTTCGCGATCGGCGTGTCGAGCTTCGGCATCTTCTGCGTGGGAGGCTTGCCGGGCAGCGGCGGCGGCGCGGCGGCGGGCGCGGGCGCCTCGGCGGGCTGGGCGAACAGGATCTCGACCTGCCCGATCGTGATCTTGTCGCCGTCCTTGAGCGGGCAGTGGTTCACCTTCTTGGCGTTGACCTCGGTGCCGTTGGCGGACTCGAGATCCACGACCTTGTACCCGCTCGGGCCCTTCTCGATCTGGCAGTGCCGTCGAGACGCCTTGATGTCGCGGATCTGGATCGTGTTCTCGGCCGCGCGGCCGACCACCACGGTCTCGTCCCCGAGCTCGAAGGTGTGCTCCTGGCCGTCACATCGAACCAACAACCTTGGCATTGCAGCCTCCCGATCTTGCTCTTGCGTCCCGACCCGCGGGTGCGATCTCGTACCTTCCCCAACAACAAGTTGCGTCATCTAAAGCAAGAGTCGTGCCTTGTCCTTGCACAGCTCACAAATCGCAATCCCAACTGCTAGTTGCGGTTAAATTGCGATTCGCGGCCCACGACCCGGGAACCGAGGGATGCGTTTTACACCTCGAAGCGAAAAAATGACGCTAAGCACACAGAATTAATGAGATGCGACATTTCTTCGCCCAGCTTCCAGAATGTAATAGTAGCCTTACAGGACCTAGACCTAGCTGGCTGGAGCGGAATCAAGACTCAACACTCTACTAATCAACATATTACATCCAATTCAACGAGCCGAAGCCCCCGTCGGGAGCCTTCGCAGCAGAGGCACTACGACCTCCATGGGCAGACCCACCACGTTGGTAAAGCTGCCCTGCACCGACTCGATCAGCCGATCGCCCGCCGGCCGAACCGTGTACCCACCGGCGACGCTCGTCGGATCGTAGGTACGCAGGATCCGCTCGATCGCCGAACGCGAGAGCGCACGCACGCGCACTCGGCTCACGACCGCACGGACGCGCGAGCAGCCCTTCGACCGCAGGCAGATCCCCGTCGCGAGGCGATGCGTATGCCCGGCCATGGTCTCCAGCAGCGCCAGCGCCTCGCCCGGCGAACGCGGCTTTCCCACCAGTCGGCCCTCCCACTCGATCAGCGTATCCGCGGCCAGCACGACCGCGTCCGGACGAACGCGCGCGACCGCCGCCGCCTTTCGTTGCGCGTTTTCCAACACCGTCTCCACCAGCGACCGCCCTCGCCCCTTGAGTTCCGCGACGCGAGAAGGTATGATCTCGGTTCGGAAGCCCGCCTCCTCCAACAGCCGTCGTCGGGAGGCCGAGGCCGAGGCGAGCACGACCCTCAGGCCCCCCACGTCAGGAGTTCCTCTCATCCTCGATCTCCGCTCGAACGAACCGCGCGCACGCGTGCTCCAGTCCCCGATGTGCGGCGTCACCGACGTGCCCTACCGCCGGATCGCACGCGAGCTCGGGTGCGGGCTCGCCTATTGCCAGATGGTGAAGGACGTGGGCGTGCTCCTCGGGAACGAAAAGACGAAACGCCTCCTCGCGACCGCGGACTGGGACCGGCCGCTGGGCATGCAGCTCGAGGGGCGCGAGCCGCAGAAGCTCTCCGAGGCCGCGCGCATGCTCGAAGGCCTGGGCGCGGACGTGATCGACGTCAACCTCGGGTGCCCGGTCAAGAAGGTCGTTTCGGACGGCTGCGGCGCGGCGCTCCTGCGCGAGCCGGAGCAGGTCGGACGCATCGTCGAGGCCATGACGCGCGCGGTCCGGGTCCCCGTCACGATCAAGATGCGGACGGGCTTCGAGGAGAAGGCGGACGAGGGGCTCTTCGTCCGGGTGGCCCGGAACGCCTGGCGCGCCGGCGCCGCCGCGATCACGGTCCACGGTCGGACCCGGGACCAGATGTACCACGGCTTCTCCAATCACGATGCGATCCGGACCATCGTCCAGGCCGTCGGCTGCCCGGTCTTCGGCAACGGCGACATCCGGACCGGCGCCGACGCGACGCGCATGGTGCAGGCGACGGGTTGCCACGGCGTCATGGTCGCGCGGGGGGCGATGGGCAACCCCTGGCTGTATCGCGAAGTCGAAGCGGCACTCGCCGGGGCGCCGCCGCCGCCGCGCCCTTCGCTCGCGGCACGCGCGGCCGGCTTGGCGCGCCACTTCGAGCTGGCGCGCGCATTCTACGGCGACTACCTGGCCTGCCACGTGATCCGCAAAGTCATCCACTGGTACTCCACCGGGCTGCCCGGGGCCGCGGAGCTGCGCGCGCGCGCCAACCACGTCGCCGTGCCCGAGGACTTCCAGGCCTGCCTCGAGCATTTTGGGCACGCGGCCGGCCGGCCCGTTGCGGGCGCCGACGAGGGCCCGGCCCTCATCGAATCGTCGCGCATTGCCCTGGAACAGGAAGCGGGTAGGTGACGGCGCTCCGTCGGGAGGCGCTTTCGAGCATGCTTCCCCATCCGGCAGTGACGCTCGCGGTCGCCACCCCAAGCACCGTCCTCTGCGTCTCTGCGTCTCTGCGTTTCGTAAACCCAGTCTCCGATCAACACCCTTTCACTTCCCCGAGCGGCCTCTCCCGAACCGGCCCTCACTTGCTCTTCCATACCGCGGCATCAATCGCCGCAACGATATGGCCGAGCCACCCGAGGAAGAAAAACCAGAGCACGCCGCTCAACAGGAAAAACCCGATGGCCGCGAGAACGCGCCCTTGCACAAGCTGACCCAGGCCCGGCAGAAAAAAGCTCGCCAGCGCAGCAATGACGTTGCCGGCGCTGCCCTGACCAACCTCCGGCACGATCGGATCTCCTTCCTGGACACCCAAAGCTGCCGGGGAGCGGCCCCCCGGCATCCATCGATAGCATAGCGAATCCGCGGACTCGAAAGCAAGCTCGACTCGTTTTTCGTTTCGCGCCGGAGGTCCCCCCCATGCCGGCCCCCCCGGCCCTCCCCTCGTCAAGCTCACAACCGCGCCCGCCGGCCGCCGGCCTCGCCTCCCCCTCCGCGCTCGGCCCGCCCGCCGCGTTCGCCGAGCTGCACACGCGGCTCCGGTGGCTCGTCAGCCTGCGTTGGGCCGCGATCGGAGGGGTCTTCGCCACCGTCACGATCGCCCGCGTGGTGCTCGGCGTCCTCCCCCTCCCCGCGGTCCTTTCGCTCTACGCCCTCGCCGCCTTGATGGCGGGCTACAACGTCGCCTTCGCCGTCCTCGACCGGCATGCTTCGCTGTCCCCCCGCACGCTCGCGCTCGCCCAGGTCATCTCCGACCTCCTCTCCCTGACCGTGCTCCTGCACTTGTCCGGCGGGACCGAAAACCCGTTCTTCGTTTTCTACGTCTTCCACGTCATCATCGCGAGCATCCTGCTCTCCCCCGCGGAAAGCTACGGCATCGCGGGCCTCACGACCGGGCTCTTCGGCGGCCTCGCGCTCGCCGAGCACACCGGCCTCCTCCCGCATGCGCACCTCGCCCTCGCCGTCGCCGCGCCGGGCGCGACGGAGCTCTTCCACCAGCCCATCTACCTCGTCGGCCTCGTCGCGGCCTTCGCGGCCACGTGTTTTTTTTCCGTCTACTTCGCCACGACCATCATGGAGGGCGCGCGGGCGAAGGCGCGCGAGCTGACGGAGGCCACGGCGGCGGCGCTCGCCGAACGCGAGAAGCTGAACGACGTGGTCTCCAGCATCGGCGGCGGCCTCGCGGTCGTCGGCCTCGACCATCGGATCCTCTGGCACAACGACCGCATCCGCGAATGGGTCGGCGCTCCCGAGACGCTCTGCGGCTCCTTCTGCCACGAGGTGCTGTGGGGGGAGGAGGCCCGCTGCGAGAACTGCCCGGCCGAGGTCGCGCTGCGGACCGGGCGGCCGCACCAGTCGGAAAAATTCTCCCGCGGCCCCGCGGAGGCGCGTCGCAGCTACCTCGTCACGGCCAGCCCCATCCGCGACGCGGCCGGCGAAGTCCGGCAGGTCCTCGAGTTCATCCAGGACATCACCGACCGGAAGGAGATGGAGGCGAGCCTCGTGCAGGCCGGCAAGATGGTCGCCGTGGGCGAGTTGGCGAGCGGCATCGCCCACGAGATCGCCAATCCCCTCGCGGCCATCGGCGCTTCGGCGGAGCTGCTGCGCGAGATCCTGTCCTCGCCGAGTCTGCGGGAGCGGCCGGAGCTGGAGGCCCTGCCGCGCCACCTGGAAAAAATCGAGCGACAGGTCTTCCGCTGCAAGGAGATCATCCAGACGCTCCTCGCCTTCGCGCGCCGCGGCGGGCCGGAGACGGTCCTCGCGCCGGTCGAGCTCAACCACGTGGTGGAGGACGCCCTGCGCCTGGTCGAGGAGTCCGCGCGCGCCCGCTCGAAGGCGATCGTGCGCGAGCTGGCGCCGGGCCTCCCGCGCGTGGAGGCCGATGCGCAACAGCTCCAGCAAGTCCTGCTGAACCTGCTCTCGAACGCGCTCGACGCCATCGAAGGGGAAGGCCACATCCGCGTACGGACGCGGCGGGCCGAGGGACGCGTGGAGCTGTGCGTGGCGGACGACGGGTGCGGCATCCCCGCCGCGCATCTGCCGAGGCTCTTCGACCCGTTCTTCACGACCAAGCCGCCGGGAAAGGGCACGGGGCTCGGCCTCTACCTGTGCCAGCGGATCGTCGCGCGGCTGGGCGGGACGATCGACTGCGAGAGCGAGCCGGGCCGGGGGACGACGTTCACGGTGGCCCTGCCCGCGCGTAGCGCGGCGGGCGGCGTCGCCGGCGCGCCCCTGCCCGGAGGGCCGTGAGTACCGCCCCACGCAATTGGGTAACCAATTTTCTCGGCGATTTTGGCCGCCCGCGTCGTTGCGCTCGTTCGCCGTAGTTCTCCGTTACTACGCCTCGCTCGCACGCCTAGCGGGCGGCCAAACTTGCCTTCGCCGATTGGTCACCGACTTCCGTGGAGCGGTACTGAGCCGACGGGGAACAGCCACCGAACACGCCGAACACGCCGAACACGCCGAACGGGGTTCGAACGGTTTCGGAAGCGGCCGAGCGCAGGACGGCAGTGAGGAGAGGAGGAGCGCATGACGGTACGACGCATACCCGCGATCCTGATCGTGGACGACGAAGTCGATTTCCGGGAGACGGTCGCGGAGAAGCTCGGCCTCTCGGGGTATCGGGTGAAGACCGTAGGCGACGCGGCCGCGGCCCTCGCCGCCGTGCGGGAGGAGCACTTCGCGGTCGCCCTGGTCGACATCCGCATGCCGGGCATGGACGGCCTGGCGCTCCTCCGCGCCTTGCGGGAGGCGCAGCCCGTGCTGGAAGTGCTGATGGTAACGGGCCACGGCACGATCGAGACGGCGGTGGAGGCGATGCGCGCGGGCGCGCATCACTTCCTCACCAAGCCCGTGAAGCTCGCCGAGCTGGAGGTGGCGGTCCAGAAGGCGCTCGAAAAGGGGCGCCTGGCCAAGGACTCGCTGCTCCGGCGACAGGAGCGGGCCTGGTCGCGCGTGCATGGGGACATCGTGGGCGGGAGCGCGGCGATCCGCGACGTGCTCTCGATCGTGGAACGCGTGGCGCCGTCCGACTCGACCGTGCTGGTGGAGGGGGAGACGGGGACGGGGAAGGAACTGGTCGCGAACGCGATCCACCAGGGGAGCGCGCGGCGCGAGGAGCCGTTCGTGGTCGTGAACTGCGCGGCCCTTTCGGAGTCGCTCCTGGAGGCGGAGCTTTTCGGACACGAGAAGGGGGCGTACACGGGGGCGGCGGGAGCGCGTGCGGGACTCTTCGAAGTGGCGGATCGCGGGACGCTTTTCCTCGACGAGATCGGGGAGATGGCGCCGAGCGGGCAAGCCAAGCTGCTGCGCGTGCTGGAGACCGGCCGCTTCCGGCGCCTCGGCGACTCGCGGGAAACCGAGGTGGACGTCCGGGTCCTCGCGGCGACGAACCGCCGGCTGGACGATGCCGTGGCGCAGGGACGTTTTCGGGAGGACCTCTTCCACCGCCTGAACGTGGTGCGCATCGTCGTGCCCCCGCTCCGCGACCGGCGCGAGGACATCCCGCTCTTGGCGGAGCACTTTCTCCTGCACCACGCGCGCCCGGGCGCGGGGCGGAAGCGACTGTCCCCCGCGACGCTCGACGCGCTGATGTCGTATGCCTGGCCGGGCAACGTGCGGGAGCTGTCGAACCTGCTGGAGCGGGCGGTGCTCTTGTGTGTCGCGGACGAGCTGACGCCGGAGTATGTCCCATTGCCGCGGGGCGGCCGCGCGTCGCCTGCCGGCGCGAGTGTCGGGGCGGGCGCCGGGCCCGCGTTCGGAGCCGTCCCGCCGATCGCGCTACCGCCGGTGCTCCCGCTTCCGGCGGCGCCGGCGGGTGCGGGGTCCGCGGCCTCGGCGCAGCCGGCGGGCGAGGCGGGCCTGCCCGCGCTGCGGGAGGCGGAGTCCCGGTACATCGCCCGGGTGCTGACCGCCTGCCGCTGGGACAAGGCGCAGGCCGCGCACATCCTCGGCATCACGACGCGGCACCTCTACCGCAAGATCAAGAAGTACCGCCTCTCGGAGGGGCCGTGAAGGCCGGACCCGCGATGGCCTCACTGGACTTTTTTTTCTGGATTGTCCTCCTTCCCGCACTCTGCTTGGTCGCGGCGGGGGCTCTCGGGCGACTGCTTCGCAGCATGCGAAGGGCGGAGCGGGACGGACCGCAGCCGGGCGAAGAGGCTTGGCGAACGGCCGCGCTGCGGCTGGGGCTGGTGGGCACTGCTCACGCGGTGGAGCCGCTGCTCGAGCTCGCGGCCCGCGCCTCCCTGGAGCGGGACCGCGGCCTGGAGGCCGTCGTACAGAAAAGCCTGCTGAAGATTCGCGCGCGGCTGGACCCCGGCGCCGCCGGCCGCGTGAGTCTCGCTCCGCCGGGCGACCAGCAAGGCACGCTCTCGCTCGCCGACGCGGACGGCGGCCTGAGCCTCGCTCCCGACGGGTCAGCCAACAACTCAGAGGCCGCGCCGCCGCCGCCAGACCGCGAGAGCGACGGGGAGGCGACGCGCCGTCCGTGACCCGCCCTTTCCAAGTCAGGCGTGTGCCCGAAACCCAAAATCGAAGAAATAGCCACCGAACACGCTGAAGACGCCGAATTTCACGACGGGTCGTTCGGTGTCTTCGGCGAGTTCGGTGGCTCGTCCTCCTGTGGGCGGAGCGCGCGGCTTCCGCAATCGCGACAGGCTTTCAAGAAATCGAACGGTAGGGATCCGGATGGGGTGAACGATTCGCCTCTTGCGAACCCGCGAAGCAAAGGACCGAACGCGAAAACGGGCGGACTTCCCAGGCTTCGCCTTGGCCGGCCACGAGTCCTTGTGGTGCAGGGCTTCCGCCCTGCACCGACGGGACAACGCGGGTAGAAAGCGCCCAGCCCGGGGAGTGCGGGCGCGGCTCCGGGGGAGCTCCTCGACGCTTGCGCAGCTGCTTCCTGGGCCGACTCGCGCGCATCGGCGGGACTGAACCCGGCGATGCGCGAGGACACGCCGAGACCGCTCCCTACCGGTCGCGGTTCCGAGACGCTGCCGCGCGCCGCACGGCCTGGACCGCGCACCGGGCTTGCGAACGACGAGTCGCGGGAGCTCCGGGCCTACTTGAACGCCCGCAGGTTGATCACCAGTTCCGCGACCTCGCGCTGCACCTTGCGGCTCTGCACGACCATGAGCACGCCGTTCGAAATCGAGATGGAGGTCCCGGGTACGCGGTCCCACGTGTCGCCGCCGACATTTTTTTTGATGAGGTCCATGAGCTGCTGCGGATCGTTGAGCACCGTCGGTTCCGGCTCCGCGGTGAAAATCGCGCCCTGCTGCCCGGACCCGCCTCCCGCCGTCAGCTCGAGCCCTGGGCCGGGGAAGTCGTGGATCTTGAACATCAGGTCGCGCACGTCGTAGATCTGGAGGTGCAGCTCCTCCTCCAGCACGTCCTTCGGCACGATCACCAGGACCCCGTCCCGGAAAACCGTCGCGAGATTTCGCGGCTCCAGCACGAGCTTGAGCGCCACGCGCAGCGGCACGTCGTTCAGTTTCAGCGTGATGCGCAGCTCGTCCGGGCGCGCCTTGTCCCACACGCGTCGGTCGATGATGAAGTTGATCTTCGAGACCTCGCGACAGAAGTCGATGACGTCGTCGAGCTGCGCGTCGTTGAAGTCCATCGAAAGCTTGAACGTCGCCAGCTTGTTCGCGATCTCCTTCCGCTTCGCCTGCATCTCAGGGGTGGTCGACTCTTCGCCCCACTCCTGCCCCTGCGCTGCGCCCGCGCCGACCAGAAGCGCGAGCGCAAAGGCCACCGCTGCTCCCGATCGCCGACCGAAACGGCTCCAGTTCATGTCGAAGGCCTCCATTCGGGATTCCGCTCGAAGAACGACAACTCGGTCTGGCCGTAGACCCGCCGGTCCGTCAACACCAGCCGCCGCAATTCGTACTCCAGGCTCTGACCCGCCGGGTGCTCGGCGATCACCCGTCCGCCCGGCGCAAGGTCCGGCGCGAGCCCCGTGTCGAGCAACTCCACAAGCTGCGCTCGAGCCGCCGGATCGCCGTACATCCGGTACGGTGGATCCACGAAGACCAGGTCCCACGGCGCCTCACCGGGTCCCGGCCTGAAACGGAGCGCGTCCCCCACGACCAGGCGACAGCGCTCCCCGAAGCGCAGCTTCGTCAGATTGCGCCGGATCGCCTCGGCGCACTCGCGATCCCGCTCGACGAAGAGGCACGAGGCCGCGCCCCGGCTCACCGCCTCGAGCCCCACGCAGCCCGTGCCGGCGAAGAGATCGAGCGCACGCGCTTCGGCGAGGTCCGGCGCGAGGATGCCGAAGAGGGACGTCCGCACCCGCGCCAGCGCGGGCCGCACCTTGAGGCCGGGCACCGAAAAGAGACGCGTTCCCTTCGCGGTCCCGCCCAGAATTCGCAGCACGCCTTCGGACATGGGGCACACCCTCCAAGCCGTGGATGGTTGGGCCTCTCCCAGAGAAGAAGCCCCGCCGGCGGCCGATTATAGTAGGGTGAGCCCGCACTCCGCAAGGAGTCGCGGGCAGAGGCGCCCTGGCGGCGACTCGCGCGACAACTGGCCCTACGCAAACTCGGGGCCGTTGAAAAGGAGACGAGGCGCAGCGTTCGGGAGAGGAGAAAACGGGTGCGGGACGGGTCTGGAGGGCGATTCCGGGGGCAAGCGAGTTTCCTCGGCGATTTCGGCCGCCTGCTTCGTTGCGCTCGCTCGACGTAGTTCTCCGTTACTACGCCTCGCTCGCGCGCCTCGCGGGCGGCCGAACTTGCCTTCGGCTATTGGTCACCGACTTCCGTGGAGCGGTACTTAGGACCCGTAAGAAAAAAACTTGCTCGTTTGACGCGCAGGGGCGACCTGAATTCTCAATGCTCCATTTACAAGACTCAGACAAGGCTCAAGGTTCAACTCTCAATGCCCACCATGGAACGTAGCCCGGGCACGGAATCGCGGACTCTGAGCCTTGGACTTTGAGCCTTGTCTGAAAATTGATCATGGAGCCTTGAGCCTTTTCCTGAGGAGCTCCCTGGTTTCCGAACTGCGGGAGTTGTTTCTTCACGGGCCCTTACTTCCCGATGCAGAAGCGGCTGAAGATGGCCCCGAGGAGGTCTTCGGCAGTCCGACGGCCCAGAATGTCGCCGAGGGCGTCCTCCGCCTCCCGCAGGTCGTTGGCCGCCAGGTCCAGCCCGCGCGGGAGGGCCTCCGCCCCCCGGTCGAGGGCCTGGCCGGCACGCGCAAGGGCTTCCGCGTGTCGCGCGTTGACGAGGAACGAAATCGAGCCGCGCTCCGAGCCCGAGGAGAGCCTGCGCGCCAGCTCCGCCCGCAGCGACGCCAGACCGGCGCCGGTGCGTGCCGACACCTCCAGCCCCCGAGGACCCGCTCCCGCCACGGCCGGCAGGTCGCACTTGTTCACCACGACCAGCGTCGCCTCCCCGCGAACCGCGGCTGCGGCCACGAGCCGCTCCGCCGCCGCCGGCGGCTGCGAGCGGTCGACCACGAGCACCACGAGGTCGGCGTCGTCCAGCGCCTGCCGCGTCCACCGCATCGCCTCCGCCTCGAGTTCGCCCGCGCCCTCCCGCAGGCCGGCGGTGTCCTGCAGCCGGAAACGCACGCCCTCTTCCACGGCCTCCCCTTCGACCACGTCCCGCGTGGTCCCGGGCTCGTCGTGCACGAGCGCACGCTTTCGGAGCGCGAGCCGATTGAAGAGCGAGGACTTCCCCGCGTTGGGCGCGCCGACCAGCGCGACGACCGGGTCCGCCCGAAAAACCTCCTGCCGCGCCGTCCCCGCCCGAAGCGCCGCCAGCTCCACCCGCGCCCGCTCGACCGCGCCGCGAAACGCGGACGCTTCTTCGGAGGGGAGGTCTTGATCGGAGAAGTCGATTTCCGCCTCCAGCCGCACGCGCAGGTCGAGCACCCGCTCCGCCAGCGCGCCGACCTCCCGCGAAAAACCGCCTTCGAGCCGCCGCTTCGCAAGCCGCAGCTCCTCCTCGCTCCGCGCCTGGAGCAGGGCAAGGACGGACTCGGCCTGCGCCAGGTCAAGCCGGCCGTGCAGGAACGCGCGGCGCGTGAATTCCCCCGGCGCCGCGGGCCGCGCGCCCGCTCGATGGAGCGCCTCCAGGCACAGGGTGATCACCGGAGGCGAACCCGGAAGGTGGATTTCCGCAACGTCCTCCCGCGTGTAGCTCCGCGGGGCCGGAAAAGTCCAGACGCGGGCGGGCAGCGTCAGGCCGTCGAGGTTGAGCGGGGCATGGAAGGCGGCGCGCCCGCGCAGCGGCGCCGCGAGGCGAAGGACGGACGAGGCGTGCCGGAAGGCGTCGGGCCCGCTCAGCCGCACCACGGCGAGGAACGAGGCCCCGGGCGGCGAGGAGAGCGCGACGATCGTATCGCCGGCGCGCGCGGACGCGGACGCGGGGTCGCCGGGCGCGGTCCGCCCCGCTTCCGCAGGACCCGACACTACGCGGCCCGTGGGAGAATGACCCGCTTGATGAGCTGCTGTTCGCCGATGGCGAGCATGGTGCTCGTGAGCCAGTACAGGATCAGCCCTGCCGGCATGCTGTACATCATCAGGCCGAAGAAGATCGGCATCACCATGAACATTTTCTGCTGCTGCTGCACCTGCGGGTCCGGCGACTTCGGCTGGGTCAGCGACTGGACGAACCAGGTCGCGGTCATGACGAGGGGCAGGAGGTGCAGTTCCGTATGCCCCAGGAGGGAGAAGGGCATGTTCCAGAGGACGTCCGGCTGGGAGAGGTTGTGCACCCAGCCCACCCACGGCTGCTGCCGAAGGTCGATCGCGTAGTTGAGGGCGTTGTAGAGGCCGATGAAGACCGGGATCTGGAAAAAGATCGGCAGGCAGCCGCCGAGCGGATTGACGCCGTTCTCCTTGTACAGGTTCATGACCTCCACGTTCAGCTTCTGCTTGTCCTCGCCGTACTTCTCCTTCAGGCGCATGAACTCCGGCTGGAGCTTCTGCATCCGGAACATGGAAATCTGGGACTTTCGCGTGAGCGGGAAGAGGCAGAGCTTGACGATGAGGGTGAGGCCGATGATGGACCAACCGTAGTTGCCGAAGAGCCCGTGGAGCATGCCGAGGATCCAGAGGAGGATCCGGCTGATGCCGCCCGCCCAGCCGTAATCGAGGAGGTTGTCGAGTCCGTGCGCGGCGTGCAACCGCAGGTCCTCGTCCCTCTTCGGCCCGTTGTACGACGAGAACCGGAAGGTGCGCACCGAGCGCGGCGCGACGGCGAACTCCTTGAGGCGGACGCCGCACAGCAGGTTGGCACGGGCGGCTGTCGAGGCCTGCTCACGCTCCTCGGCGCTCGGGGAGCTTTTGCCGGCGAGGGCCTTCTTCACGAGTTCCAATTCGCTGATGGGGCGGAGGAAATACTCGGACACTTCGGAGGGCGTGCCGGGCATGAGGACGGACGCGAAGTACTTGCTGGAAATCGCGACCCAGGAGGCGCGCTCCCCTGCCACGGCCTTGTTGGTCTTGGCGAGATCCGTGACGGCGGTAATCTCCACGAGCTTCCAGCGGTCGCCGTCCTCGCTCGCCCCGAGTTGTCCGCGCAGGTCGGTCCGGAAGGAGTCGGACTCGACCTCGATCCCCGCTGCGCCCTCGACATCGAGTCGAGACATTAGGTTCGTGTCCGTGCGATTTTCGAGGACGAGCGTGAGACCGAGGACGTAGCACTCTTCGGGCTTCTTCGGATCCTCGGCGCGGAGACGGAAGATCTTCTGGTAGGTGAGGCCGTTCGGCGCTTCGTAGACGTATTTGACCTGGTCCGCGCTGGGCTCCGCCTTCCAGCGAATGGTCGGGAGCGGCGGGGCGCCCGATTCGTCGCGGAGCAGGAAGGAGGGATGGGCCTCCTCGATTTCCGAGAGGATGACATTGGCGGTATCGGGGAGTGCGCCCGGGAACTGGAGCAGTTCCAGCTTCGAAACCGCGGCCCCGCGGTTTGTGAGCGTCACGCGAAGATGCTCGTTCGCGAGGGTAAGCGTCGCGGGCTCCGGCTCCTGCCACGCGGCGGGCGCGGGTGCGGCGGGTCCGACAGGTCCCGGGCCGGCGACCGGAGGATTGCCGAGACTCGGAGGCGCGGCGGGAGACGCGGGGTCCCCCTGGACGGGCGGGACCGCGGGGTGGTCCCCTGGGGGGACACTCTGCCCGGGCTTGTCCGAAACGCCGCCCGGCCCGGCGGGCTTGCGCGGCGCGGGCCAAATCAGCGGCAGACAGACCATCCAGATGACGGTGATGAGGAGCAGGGCCACCATGCTGCGCCGGTCCATGCCGGGCTGCCCGCCGGTCAGAAGTTCGCCTTCCATCCTGGGATCGCTCCGTGGAAGCAGTAGCGCGGAACCCCGCGACCAAAATCGAACGTGAATGCCGCACGCGCGGCATCCCTCGCCACCCCCTTCGCTCGCGCCCTGCATGCGTTCCGCGCCTTGGGCGACAGGTGCGGTAGATTGCGGCTCAGACCCTGCCGCCAAAAATCAAGAGGCGAGACGCATTGTGTCCAGGGCCACGCAACCCTCGCGCCCTACTCCCGATTGTCCAGGAACGGTATCCGGCAGGAAAGCGCGTGGCAACCCCGCTATTTTTTGTTCTCCGCCAGAGCCTCGCGCTTGCACTGAAAGGACTTGCCGCACTTGGGACACCGGAGCAGGTCCTGCTCCGGCAGCCATTCCCGCTGCGCGCCGCAACCCGGACAAAGTCGCTCCGCCTCTTCGAGGAGCATGTCCGGGATGTCGTCCTGGATGCCGTATCGGCAGCCGCAGTCCGCGTTCTGGCAGACGAGCTTCTCCCCCTCCATCCGCACGGGTGTCTTGCAGAGGGGGCACGCGAGAATGTCCAGGAGATCCTTCGCGAGCATGTTGCCTCCGGTGAGGAACGAAGTCGCAGGGGAAGTCGAATCCTATAGAATAGTCCCCGTGCGGCGCGGAGTCAACCATTTTGCCGGAGCCGTCCGAGACCCTGGCGGCGCCCCGCCGACGGGGGGTCCGAGCCAGGGTGGGCATGGCGTGGGAGTCTTCAGGATGCCGGCGGGCCTTCGAGGTCGATGCAGGGGGTGAAGGCGGAGCGGTACTGAGACGCCGCCGCACCTCTTGCCCAGCGGACAACGACCGCGAGCACGCGGTCCCTCGTGGAACTTGACGACCGGCGCCGCCGGCTACCCTCGCAGCCCGGCCCGCCGCAGGACCTCCTCCGCCCAGGGGACCTTCGGGGCCGGGAGCGGCGTCGCCGGTTCGCGGCGATAGTCGATCAGGCGCGCGTACTGGCCCCGGTCGTAACACCTCGCGACGAGCCCCTGCAGATCGGCCACCGCGTCCGGGTCTCCGGGTCCCAGCGGAATCGCGATCCGAGGCAGCCGGTCCTCGGCACGGATCGGATAGAGGTCGAATTCGTCCTCCTCCCGACCGTTCGCGCGGCTGATGGAAACGAGGTAATCGAACGGGTCTTGCAGCCGCGCCACGTCCTGCGGCACCGCGACCGTCCACGACCCCGCGCGAAGCAGATCGATCTCCACCAGGTGGGTGGGACTCGCCAGCACTTCCCGCTGTTTGCTCCGGTACTTCCGCCGCCCCGCGCCTCCGGCCGCCTTGTTGGAGGGACTCAGGACCTCGATCACGGTCACCACGCGATTCCCCGTGCGATCGAGGATCTCGACGCCGGCCTCCCGGAATTCGGCCCCCGCAGCCGCCTTCACACGTACCCACGGGTCCGCCGCCGCCGCGCCGGCGACGCCGCCCCCCGGCCGGCGCGTCACGAGCGCAACATCCGGATAAATCCCGCGCGGCGCCTCGCGCACGGCCTCCACGACGACGCGCTCCGTCATCCGCGCGACGTACCCCTCCCCGATCGATCCGTTGAGGTCGTCGCTGAGGTAGGTGATCAGCCTGTTGTGGAAGTCCAGCCAACCGCCGGGGTCTTCCAGATAAGGGTCCATGCCGGGAAAGGGGGAAGGCATCGCTCGTCCACTCCGAGAGAGCGCTTGAGTGCCCTCGGGGGGGCACCCGTCGGATGTCCAACGCCCGCCAGTCTACGTCGCCAAGCCCCCGGTTGTCAATTCGATCCCGAAGCTCGGCGCCGGCTCGAAGGACCCCAGGTGCGTTGTTCTTGCCTGGATCGGGGGTGCCGCCCACGGCCTCGCCCTACGCGCCCCCCGCACTCTTCGGGCCTGCCGCGCCCCCCGCCCCACCGCCCCGCCGCGGGGCGTCCAGGACCTCGCGCACCTTGTTCAAGAAGACTTTCGTCGAGAACGGCTTCTGCAAGAAGTGGATCTCCCCCTCCAGCACCCCGTGCCGCACCACCGTGTCCGTCGTGTACCCCGACATGAAG
>JACPWG010000157.1 GCA_016197205.1 Planctomycetota bacterium | reverse complement strand
CTATAATTTAAGTGCACTAATAAAATATTTCTTTTCAAAAAATGAAACAGTTCCGGATTACTCACAAATACCAATACTGAGTTTAAATAGGCGTTTTTCTTTTGTTTAATTGCCCCGGGCGGCCGCGCAGGCGACGGGCGGCCCGGCTGCCGCCGCGGCCGCGGCCGCGAGCGCGACCTCCGGCGAGCCTGCCGGCGGGGGCCCACGAGACCAGAGCGGTGAGTCCAAGGAGCAGCCGGCCGGGCGGCCGGGGCGGGCGCGCCTCTCCTGGGTCGCGCTGGGCTTGGGCGGGCTCGGGATCCTGCAGGGCATCGGGGTCCTGGTGAGACTGCTCGGGCCCACCGCGGGGACCCCGCAGGTCGGTCCGATCTCCGCTTTTTTCGTCCTCGCGCTGCCGACGCTGGCGATCCTCCTGGGCCAGGTGGCCATCTACCGGCTCGAGGCATCGGGTTCGCGCGTGGGGTTGAACGAGGCGAAGCTCGCCTGTCTCGCGGGGGTGGCGGGGGCGATCCTGGCTCTGCTCATCGTGCTGCTCGTCGCGTTTTAGTAGTTGAAAAGATGCCGACCCCGACGACCCCGGACGACCTTTCCCGCCTGGCCTTCACGGACGAGCTGACGGGCCTCTTCAACCGCCGCTACCTCAACCGCTACTTGTCGGAGGAGGTGGACTGGCAAGGGAAGCGGCCGCCGAGCCTCTCGGTCCTCATGATCGACGCGGACCATTTCAAACAGGTCAACGATCAGCACGGCCACGCGGTCGGGGACGCCGTCCTCCGCGTCGTGGCCCGGTCGTTTCGCACGGGGATGCGCGATGGGGACGTCCCCTGCCGGTACGCGGGGGACGAGTTCGTGGCGGTGCTGCCGGGCGCGGACGAGGCGACGGCGCTGGACGTGGGCGAGCGGGTACGCGTCGCGGTGGCGCAGGCGGGGTTCCGGCCTTCACCCGGCGCGGAGCCGCTGTCGCTTTCGCTGTCGATCGGCGCGGCGACCTTTCCGCGCGACGGCGGAGACGCGGAAACGCTCCTGGAGGCGGCGGACCAGGCGCTCTACGTATCGAAGAGGCTGGGGCGAAACCGCGTCAGTCACATCGCGCGGGTCGAGGGGAGCTTCCTCCGGGAATTTCAGGCCCAGAAGGCGATCCCGTGCCGCCGCTTCGTGGGGAGGGAGCGGGAGAAGGAGGCCTACGCCGCCGCCGCGCGCGACGTCGCCGCCGGCCGGAACCTGGCCGTCGGCATCACGGGACGGCGCGGCTCGGGGAAGAGCCGGCTGCTGTCCGAGCTGGCACGGCTGCCGGGCTCGGAGCTCCGCCTGTCGTGCGAGTGCAAGCGCGGCGAGCGGCCGCTCGCGCCCCTCGTCGGCCCGCTGGAACGGCATCTCGCAGGCTCGCTCGAGGAAGTGGATCGGGTGGCCGAGGCGCTGCCCGACGAGATCCGCGCGGCGGCGCGGGAACTGCTCCCCTCGCTCGCCCGCGCGACGGCGCGGCGCGGTCGGGAGCGCTGGATCTCGCCCGAGGAGAGGCCTCGGTATTCGTTCGAAGGCATCGTACAGACGCTCGTCGAACTTTCCGCGCAGCGGCCGGTCCATGTCTTCCTGGACGACTTGGGCTTCGCAGACCCGGCGACGGTCGAGCTGGTGAAGGTGCTTTCTCGGCTGCCGCGCGGTCGCGTGCTCCTGGTGACGGCCTACGCCGAACAGGAGCGGGACGCCTGGGGGAAGCCGCGTGGGGAGGCGGGCCCGCTGCGGGAGCTGGAGGGAACGGGCGGGTTGCGGGAAGTCGCGGTGTCGCCGTTCGGGCCGGAGCACGTCTCGGAAATGTTGTCCGCGATGCTGCCGAACCGCCCGTTCAGCCCGGACCTGGACCTCACGCTGGTGGAGGCGTGCGGCGGCAATCCGCTCTACGTGGAGGAGTCGGTGCGCCGACTGCTCCTGGAGCGGAAGGTGCGACGCGCAGGCACGAGCTGGGAAGTGGCGTCGCTAGGCAGGGGCGACTTGCCGGCCGATTTGCAGGCGGCGCTGGAGGCGCGGCGGGCGTGGGGGAAGGGGGCGGGGTAGGGTGGGAAAAATCCCAAATCCCAAATCGGGCGCAGGCCCGAAACCCAAAGGCGAAGGCTCAATTCTCAATGCTCAAGGCTCAATCAAGACTCAAGGCTCAATTTTCAACTCGGGCCGTCCACGGACTCGAGACTCAGGGCATGGTTCAAATACCGGCCACGCTCGCGATCGCCTGCGACCCGTAGGGGCACGGCGCCGCCGTGCCCACGAAGCGATCCCTCGTAGTCGGCCTCGCAAGACGTCGGCGGCAGTTTGAGCCAGGCCGAACTTCTTGCCGAGAACTCACCATCCCGAACGGTAGGGGTCCAACTCGGGCGAAGGCCCGAAACCCAAACGGACGACGAAACCACCAAGCCACCAAGCCACCAAGCCACCAAGCCATCAAGCCATCAAGCCACCAAGCCACCAAGCCACCAAGCCACCAAGCCACCAAGCCACCAAGCCATCAAGCCATCAAGCCATCAAGCCACGAAGACCACGAAGGACCGTCACTGAGGGGGGCGAGTTTGGCTCGGCCGAAAAGCGCCTTTGTGGTCTTCGTGACTTCGAGTCTCTGTGGTTTCGAATGGCCGGCCTCGCGAATATCTCGAAGTGCTTTCCAGAAGTTGCGCAGTAGGGATCGAAAGCCCGAAGCTCGCATCCCGCATTTCAAGTTTCAAATCTCAAATCGCCAAGCTGAGACCCGGCGCCCCCGAATTCCGGATGAACCTCGGGGAGGGCTCGCCGTTTCGTAACCGTACACTGGCAGGGTGATTTGACCACGGAGACACGGAGACTTCACGGAGGACTTTCTTTGGATTCCCCGTTCTCTCCGTGGTTCCTCCGTGCCTCCGTGGTGAAACGCGCATGCACGTGAACGGTTACGCCGTGTCTATCGGCATACCGTCAAGCCGTGCGCCCGTCGAAACCGCCGCACCGCGAGGCGCTCACGCATCGATGTTCGGGTGCAGCGTTGAGGGGGGTAGTCCCATTCCCGCCGCCCGCACCATTGTCATTGGCGACCTGCACGGCTGCCTCGATGAGACGCTCGAGCTTCTCGATCGGCTCGCCGTGACGTCAGGCGATCGCGTGCTCTTCACCGGGGACCTCGTGGATCGCGGTCCGAAGCCGCGCGAGTGCGTGGAGCTCGCGATGCGCCACGAGTGCATCCTCGGCAACCACGAGGACAAGCACCTGCGGCAGCGCGGGCGTGCGCCGGAGGCGCTCATCCCGGACCACGCGCACACGCGCCGCGCGCTGGACCATCGCCACTTCGAGTGGTTCGCTACGCTGCCGCTCTACGTGCGCATTCCGGAGGCGAACGCCGTGGTCGTACATGCGGGGGTGCTGCCGGGAGTCCCCATCGAGGCACAGCTCCCGCATACGCTGCTGCACGCGCAGTGCGTGTGTCCGCCGGCGACGAAGAGCTACTGGCCCTCGAAGGCGCCGGCCGGCTGGACCTTCTGGACGAACCATTGGCGGGGACCGGAGCGGGTGATTTTCGGCCACACGGTCGTGGACCGCGCGCTCGTCTCGCCTTGGGCGGTCGGCATCGACACGGGGTGCGTACACGGGCGGGAGCTGACGGCGGTGGTCTTGCCGGAGTGGGAGCTGGTGTCGGTTCCCGCGCGCAAGAGCTACTGGGCATCGAAGGGCGGCGGCAAGGCGTCGTACCCGGTGATGGACGGGGTGGGGTGCTTCTCCTAGGCGGCTGCTGACGCACGCGGCTTGCTACTACCTCGCGCGCTCTGAGCGGCGCGGACGACCGCGGCTACCGTCCCGCCTGACGATGGTCACCCCTCCACGCGCCGTTGGCGTTGGTGGTTGGCGTTGGAGTCGATTGGAGTCGGACCTTGGCCGTTGGAGTTGCGCCGCGCGCCCCTCACTTCACCGGATAGGCGCCCGTCTCGAACCGCGCGCGGTTCGCCTCCAGCCACTTCCCCCACGCCTCCGCCGCCGCCTTCCGCGGTTCCGGCGCCGCGGCGGGGTCGTAGGCCGGGCCGTCCTTCACGACGGACGATAGCCGCTCGTAGGCGCCCTTGCGACAGCCCAGGTGCGGGCTGGCGAGCGCCTCGATCCAGCGCGGCACCATGACGCGGTCCCGCCGGTTCCCCCACCACTTTTTCAGGTCTTCGATCGACTGGTCACGCGCCGCGGCGTCCAGGACGTGGTACTCCTGCGGATTCACCGACTCCCGGGCCTGGATCCGGTGGAAGGCCAGGTACGCCGTGTCGCAGAGGCGCCGCACCGGGCCCGCTTCCCGGGGCGGGGTCGGATGCCGCGTCGCGTCCGTCACCAGCTCCATGAGCGCGTCCAGGGCCAGGACGTCCCGCAAGCCGCCCAGCAGCTCCGCGAGCTGGAACCGCACGCGCGGGCTCGAGCCGGCAAGCGCGGCGGCCAGCGGATAGACCGCCTCCTCGTGAAAGGCGGCGAGCGCGCGATACGCCTTGCGGTAGACTTTGGCGTCCTCGCTCTTCAACAGGCCGATCAGCTCCGCCACCGCGGGCTCGCCCAGCTTCTGCAGCTCCTCCGCGATCGGGTCGAAATCGTCCGGCTTGGCCTTCAGGAGCTTCTCGATCAAGTCCTTCGCCTTTTGTCCCTCCCCCTCAGCCCGAACCGAGCTCGCGAGAGCGAGACCCAAAAAAAGGGCGAACGCGGCGGCGGCGAATGCACGGCTCATGAAGCTCATCCAAAGAACGGTCCATGGAGCGGACGCGTGCACGCTCGCGCCCGCACGATCACCGCGGCGCCTACCGCCCGGCCCGGTAGGAGATGTCGCCCGCCCCTTCAAACGTGTTCAGCTTCCGGACGATGTCGTCGGGCGTCTTGCCCTGCATCATCATTTTGATGAACCACCCGGTCGACTCGCTTGCGTTCGCCATGTCGTTGCAGCCGAAGTACGCGCCGGTCGGATTCACCGCGGTGAGCACGTCGCTGAAGTAGCGCATCGACCAGCAACCGTTGTACAGGAAGGCGGCGAAGCGCGCCGCGCCGGGCAGGTGAATGTCGGCGCCGTCCGCGCCCATGAAGTACTCGGTGGTCTCGACCGGCGGCCAGGACGGGCCGACGCCCGAGTGAGCGTGGCCGTCGAACGCGCCGATGGAGCCCTCGAACGCCATTCCCTCCGCGAACGCCTTCTTGTCGAGAGCGAGCTTGAAGTACCAGAACACGTTCTTGCGGTCGATGTGGTACCACGGGCCGTCGCGGCCCGAGGCGAGCGGGATCGCCTTGAGGTCCTTCATCAGGGACCGGATCCCCCAGTCGCCGATGTACTCGTCCCACGGCACGCCGTCGGTGTTGCCGTCCCCCAGGCCGACGAACACGTTCTTCGAGGGCAGGACGTCGAGGAGCTGCGAGCCGGTCACGCCCTTGACCGTCACGTCCTTCTTGCCAGTCGCCGTGCCGTGGCGCAGGCGCAGCTTGACCTTGATCTGCGAACGGGCCGTGTTCACGGAGACGATCTCTTCGACGGTGATGTTCGCGTCCCCGAAGGAGATGTCCCCGGGCGCGAGGGCGTTCTTCGGCGGCAGGTCGCGTCCGAAGATGGAGATCGTGAACGGATCCAGCAGCGGGGCGCCGACCTTTTCCGGGTAGACGCGGGCGACGCGCGTGACGCGCCGCGTCATCTCGGCTGCGCCGCCCAGGGAGCGGTCATCCTCGGACGAGAACTTCCCGATGAGGGACTTGCCGGAGGGGGTGAGGCGGAACTCCCCCTTGATTTTCTTGGCGGGCGCGGGATGGGCCGAGGCGCCGGCCGTGTCGAGGTCGAGGCGGTCGAGCGCGCCGGTCGGGGCGAGGACGTACTCGACGACCAGCAGGTTGCCGTTTTGGCGCGCCGTGCCCGCCCAGTTCGCGTCCCGGCCGTCGGCGTACTTGAGGACGGCGGTGGCGGTGAGACCGGCGGACGCCGCGATGAAATCCACGTCGCCCGCGTATTTGCCTCGCGAGCCGTCCGTGCCGGAGATCTTCCACAGTCCGAGGACGCTCCCGGCGGGGTCCGGCGCGGCCCGCGGGGCCGGGTCCTGGGCCCACGCGGGGGCGAGCAGGAAAAGGCAGAGCGACCAAGCGGCGAGCTGGCGGACGACGCGCATGGGGCTTCCCTCCTTGGCCGGATGCGTGTGCGGGCCCCCTGCGACCTGGGGCGCGGGGGGTTTGGGGGGATCGACGGGCGTATTCTACCGGAAGGGCGGGCGGGAATCAACCGGAAGGGACATAAATTAGAACGCAACCGGCGGGGTCGTACCGGGCGGTCACGCGCGCCGCCGGCCCTCCCTTGGCCCCGGTCGGCGAAGGCCTGTCCGCCGATCCGCCGATCCGCCGATCCGCCTATCCGCCTATCCGCCTATCCGCCGATACGCAGCTCGGCCGCAAGGGCGCGATGATCGGACGCCTGGGAGTCGATCACCCAGGAGAGGCGAGGCGTGAAACCCGAAACGAAGATGTGATCGATCTTGATCGTCGGGTGATCCGAGCGAAACGTGAAGCGCTGTCCGATGCCCGCGACGACGAAGGCCTCCGGGTAGACGTTGGAGAGGATGCGAAGCTGCGCGGCGTAGTCGCGCGTGTTGAAGTCCCCGAGGAGAATCCGATTGCCGCCCACCTGCCGCGTGATGTCGAGGACCTGTCGGAGCTGGTGGTCCCGTTCGGCGGCGTTCAGGCCGAGGTGGCAGCAGTAGACATGCACCGGAACGTCGCCGATGCGCAGGTCGGCGCGCAACATGCCGCGCTGCTCGACGCCGTCCGGTTTGTACAGGAGGTAGTTTTTGCTGTAGAGGATCGGCTGCCGCGTGAGGATGGCATTTCCCGCGCCGGCCAGGTGGAAGGGGAGGAGGTACCGATTCGCCACGAAGACGTGTTGCATCCCGAGCCGGTCGGCGATGTGGCGTGCCTGGTCGCGAAAGCTCGAGCGAGGGTTGTGGCGATCGACTTCCTGCAGCCCGATGACGTCGAACCCGGAGACGACGCCCGCGATCCGATCGAGGTCGATGTGTCCGTCCATGCCGAGCGCATGCTTGATGTTGTAGGTCGCCACTCGGAGGGTCGCGCCGCCGGTGCCTGCTCCTGCTCCGTCCGCGACGGGCGCGGATGCGAGTCCTGCGGCGAGCGCGAGGAGTCCCACGACTGCCGTGACCGGGATCCAGCGACGAATCATCACTCGGCCTCCGCTGCTCGACCCGAAGAGAAAGTGTGCGCCGCCGGGACCGCCCATCCGGCCGCCGGGCGCGCGAGGTTTCATCGCAACTCCCGGGCCGCCACTTCGCCGCTCCGACTTCGATCGCGATTCGCGACGCGACAAGGGGTTGCGGAAACGCGGGAGCGGGAGCAGGAACGAATCGTTGGAGGACCGGCGTGGGTGGCCGCACACGGTTACACGGCTGGCGGAAGGGCGGGTTTACAGCCGGAGTGAGCCGCCAGGGCGCTGGATTGGCGAACCGCGGAGGCGATTCATGGTGACGCGGTCCTTCGGTGTTCCCTCTCGCGCCGCGCGCCGCGACCTGCCGAACCGAGGCCGGCCCGCACGAGCTGCCGCCCGATCCTCGACGCGAGCGACCCAGGGCACGCGCCAATTCGAGGCCTCGCGACTTGCGCCCGTCCCCTCCCGTCCCAGGATGCCCGGTCCCTGGAAATCGCCGGCGCGCCGCGCTAGAATGGGCAATGGCCGCGTTGGAGAATCGACATGCAGCACCGCGCGCTCGGCAGGACGAAGGCAAGCGTCCCGGTCATTGGGCAAGGGACCTGGGCGATGGAGTCGCAGCCGGACGCCTCGATCGCGGCCCTTCGCCGCGGCCTCGAGCTCGGGCTCACACACATCGACACGGCGGAAATGTACGGTGCGGGCAAGGTCGAGGAGTTGGTCGGCCGCGCGGTCCGCGGACGGCGCGACGAGGTCTACCTGGTGTCGAAGGTTCTTCCCTCGAACGCAACCTACGACGGCACCCTGCGGGCCTGCGAGCGCAGTCTCAAGCGACTGGGGACGGAGCGGCTCGACCTGTACCTGCTGCATTGGCGGGACAGGCTGCCCTTGGAGCCGGCGATCCGCGCCTTCGAAAAGCTGGAGGGGGACGGCCGGATCCGGGCCTGGGGCGTGAGCAATTTCGACGTGGCCGATCTCGAAGAGGCGTTATCGATCGCCGGGTCGGGTCGGATCGCGTGCAACCAGGTCCTCTATCACGTGAAGGAGCGCGCGATCGAGCACGCCGTCATCCCGTGGTGCGAGCGGCACGGCGTCGCGGTGGTTGGCTACAGCCCGTTCGGCGAAGGGGATTTTCCGGGGCCCGAAAGCGCCGGCGGACGCGCGCTCGCCGAGGTCGCACGTCGTCGCGGCGCGACCCCGCGACAGGTCGCGCTCGCCTTTCTCATCCGGCGTGACTCGCTCTTCGCGATCCCGAAGGCCTCGCGCATCGAGCACGTCGAAGAGAACGCGGGGGCGGCCGGCCTGCGACTGGACGACGAGGAGGTGGCGATCCTCGACCGCACCCTGCCGCGCGGGGCGGCGCGGCAGCTCCCGATGCTTTGAGGAAACCCAGACCTGCCGGTCCGGAACCGCGGGGCCAGGTGACGGACGCCTCCCTGCGAGCGGTGGTCCACGACCCGTTGCGAGGTCCTGCCGACCCATGCGCGACTCTTGCGGGCCCGCGGCGCGGACTCGGGCACCCGGAGCGAGACGGAAAGCCGCGTTGCGTGGGCACGCCGCGGGACCGCTCGCTCACGCTCGCGGTTCTCTGTTTTTCGGGGCGCCTTCGCGAGGCTGCGCAAGCCGTGCAGGACCGATCCGCGTCCGACGCGCGACTGCGACGGGTCGTTCAATGCCCGCCCGCCGCTTCCAGCAGTGCGGCCCAGCGCGCGTCGCCGCGAAGCGCCTCGACGACCGGATCGCCGGCCAGGCCGTTCGCATCGCGCCAGCCGAGCTCGATCGCCCGACGCAGGTGTTCGAAGGCGCGATCCACAAGTCGGTGTCGATCCTCAGCCGGCGCGGGACCCTGCGCCGCGCCCGCCGCCCGCCCCGCGACGGCGGCCTTCGCCCTTTCCGCCTCGCTGCAGCCCAGCTTCACGAGCACGCCGACGAGGCCCGCGCGCGTCCCGGCCGCGTAGCCGGCCTGGTCCCCCACTTCCAGCCGGAGCGCCCCTTCATAGTCCGCGATCGCACCCTCGAGATCCCCGCCCGCCTCGCGCGCATGCGCGCGATTGTGCAGCGCCGCCGCCGAGCCCGGCGACAGTCGCACGGCCTCCACCTGGTCAGCCAGCGCGCGCGCCACGTCGCCGCGCTCGAGATAGAGCACCCCGCGGTTCATGTGCACGAGCGCCCCGTTCGGGTCGAGCCGCAGGCTCTCGTCGTAGTCGGCGAGCGCGCCGGCCTTGTCGCCGAGATTTGTTTTTGCAATGCCCCGGTTGTAGAGCGCGCTGGGGTTCCGCGGCTGCAGCCGGAGGGACTCGTCGTAGTCCGAAACCGCGCCCTTCCTGTCCCCGGTCGAGGCGCGCGCGCTGCCACGGTTCGCCCAGGCGGCGGAGTGCCGCGGAGCCAGGCGGATCGCCTCGTCGAAATCCGCCCGGGCGCCGGGGACGTCGCCCGCGTCAAACCGCGCGACGCCGCGGTTGTACCACGTGTTCGCGTCCTTCGGGTCCACGCGAAGCGCGGCCTCGAAGTCCGCAAGCGCCCCGCGCGGATTCCCTCGCTCGGCGCGCGCCGCGCCCCGCCCGACGAGCGCGAGCTTCGAGCGGGGCTCGAGCCGCAGGGCCTCGTCGTAGTCCGCGATCGCCGCGTCGAATTGCCCCTTCGCCCGGAGCGCGTCGCCGCGCCGCGCGCGCCCGTCCGGGTCGCGCGGCGCGCGCCGGATCACTTCCGTGAAGTCCGCGATGGCCCCGTCGAGGTCTCCGCTATCCTGCCGGGCGATCCCTCGATTTCCGTACGCGGGATAGAGCGAAGGGTCGAGCCGGACGGCCTCGTCCAGATCCTCGAGGGCCCCGGGCAGGTCGCCGAGCGTCCGACGCAGGCTGCCCCGGTTGTAGCGGGCGTAGACGTTTTGCGGGTCGAAGCGGATCGCCTCGCCGAGATCGGCCATCGTCCCGGGCGTGTCTCCGAGCCCCTTGCGCGCAAGGGCGCGGTTCACGAACGCCCCGGCGTAGCGCGGGTCGAGCCGGATCGCCTCGGTGAGGTCGGCAACCGCGCCTGGAAAGTCGCGGATGTCTTTTTTCGCCGAGCCGCGATCGTACCAGGCGATGGCGGCGCGCGCCTCCAGGTGGATCGACTTGCCGAAGTCCTCGATGGCGCCGGGCAGGTCGCCCGCCGCGACGCGCACCGACCCGTGGTTCAACCACGCGGCGGCGCTGGCCGGCTCGATCCGGACCGCGGCTTCGCAGTCGGCCTGCGCGCCCGCGACGTCCCCTTTCCGCAGGCGCTCCATCCCCCGCTCCATCAAGGCGCGGGCGAAGCGCGGCCGCAGCCGCAGGGCCTTCTCGCGCCATTCCTCCTTCTCCGCCCCGGGCGCGACGACGGACAGCCCCCAAGCGCACTCTTCGTCCGAGGTCTTGTCGACGCCCTCGCGGAAGAGCTGGATCGCGCGGGCCCGGTCGCCGCGCAGCCAGGAGGTGAAGCCGTCGACGAGGCGCCGTGCGGACTCCGCCTCCTCCTCGGTGCCACGCCACTCGATCGCGCCCGCGGAAGCCTCCAGCTCAGCCAGCGCCCGCACCCGCCAAGCCTGGGACTCGGCGAGGGCGCGCCGTTCACCCTTGGGGTCGAAGGCGTAGATGACGTCGATCGAGCGCTCAAACAAAACTCGGCCGAGCGAGCGGCGCGCGGCCCGCCCGCGCTGGGGCCCCAGGCGCTCCAGGGCCTTCGCGAGGTCCGCTTCGGCGCCTGCGAGGTCGTGGGTCTGGATGCGGACGCGGGCCCGCGATTCGTAGATCCAGCCGTAGTGGGGGGCGCGCCGGATCGCGTCGTCGTAAAGCGCGAGCGCGGCGGCGAGCTTTTCGTGATAGCGCTCCAGCGGGATTTCCGTCCGATAGAGGATGGACTTCGCGTCGCGCCAGAGCCCCTCGGCCCGGTTCAGGACCCCCTCGGCCTCGAGCTCCGCTTGGGCATGGAGCTGGGCCTCGGTGGCGACCGCCGCGCGAGCCTCGACGCGGGCGCGCTGCGAGGACGACTGCAAGACGTACGTGACGAGCGCAACGGCAAGGACGAGCACGGTGGCGGCTGCGGCGGCGAGCGCCTTGCGGCGGGCGAGCCAGCGCAGCGCGCGGCCCCCGGTCGAGAGCGGGCGGGCGCGGATGGGCTCACCGTCGAGCCAGCGCTGGAGGTCCTCGGCCAGGGCGAGTGCGCTGGAGTAGCGGCGGGCGGGCTGCTTTTCGAGGCACGTGAGGCAAATGGTCTCGAGGTCCCTGGGCACCCGTCTCCGGATCGACGAGGAGGAGGGCCGACCGCGGGCGGGACCTCCCGCGCTTCCGCCGGGGCCGCCGTGCCCCTCCGCTCCCCCGCCCCCGCGCTCCGGCATGCCGGTCGCGACGACCTGCGAGGGGGTCGGCGGGTCGGACTGGAGGATCGCGACGAAGATCGGGAGGTAGCCCTCCCCTTCGAAAGGCTTTCGTCCGGCGAGATACTCGTACAGGATGACTCCCAGACTCCACACGTCACTGCGCGGGCCGATCCGGTCCGCGTCGCCATTCGCCTGCTCCGGCGACATGTAGTGCGGCGTGCCGAGGACCTGGCCCTCGACGGTGAGGCCGCGGCGGGCGGCCCCCTCGGCGACCTCCTTCGCGAGGCCAAAGTCGGAGACGAACGCCGTGCCCGCGGCATCGAGGAGGATGTTCGCCGGCTTGACGTCGCGGTGGACGATGCCGGCCTGGTGGGCCGCATGGAGGGCGTGGGCGGCGTCGCGGAGGACCTCCGCGAAACGGCGGGTCGTGAGGGTGCGCCGGGCCTCGTCGAGTCCGACGCCCTCGATCAAGTCCATGGTGAAGTACGGTCGTCCGGCGATGCTGCCGACGTCGTGCACCTGGACGATGTGGGGGTGGCGAAGGCGGGCCGCGGCGCGGGCCTCGCGATGGAACCGTTCCACGGCCTCCGGTTTCGCGGCGGCGTCGGGAAGCAGGAGCTTCAGCGCGACGACGCGGCGCAGCTCGTTATCGCGCGCCTTGTAGACCTGGCCCATGCCGCCGTGCCCCACTTCCCCGAGAAGAGTGTAGCGGCCGAAGGTCTGGCCGAGCGGGAGCTGCGCGGGCGGAGCCGGGTGGCGCGGGGCCTCGGCGCCTACGGAAGGCGCGGGGCCGCGATCGGGGCTGGGGGATGTGCCGGAGTGCTGGAGCGGCGGCACGTCGGAGGTCGGCGCGACGAGTGCCTGGGTCGCGTCGGCGTCCGCGAAATTGCGCGGCGGGGCGAACGCGGGGTGATCGAGGAGGGTCGGGGAGGAGTTGGCGAGGTTCGGGGAGGAGGGGGCCGCGGGCGGCGACGCGGGGGCGAGGGCCGGCGCGGGCGCAACGGGGGGCGCGGGCGCCGCATTGGGCGGCGATGGGTTCGCGGGCCCCGACTGCGGGGCGCGGTGGGGCGGGAACCCGGGATCACTCACGGCAGGCCTTCCATGGTCGGGCAACCGAGGAGCGGAGGCGCGGGGCTGTTCAAGCAAAAACAAAAAAAAAGCAGGACGCGCACTCGGCGCCGCGTTGATCGACGTAGCTCGCAGGCCGACGGAGGGCGACGGCGAAGCGGAGGTCGTGCGCCGGCTCCCGCGAACCGGGATCGTCAGGAAATTCGTCGACACTGCGCAAGCTCGGAGCCACGAGCTCGCAGGTGCGAGTATAGCGACGGGCAACGGCGCGTGCAACGGAGACCTTGCCGTCGCCGCCGACGTCATCCCCTCGGGCCATCGGCCGAATTCGCTGGTTTGCCCACCAAAGCCCGAGCTACAATCGGCCCTGCGTCGGGCGGACCATGGCCGGCTCCTCGTGCACCTCGAAGGGCCCGGAAGAAAGTAACTTGCTCGTTTGACGCGCAGGGGGACGACAAGAATTCTCAATGCTCAATTTTCAAGACTCAGAAAAGGCTCAAGGTTCAATGCTCAATGACCACCTCGGAACGTACGCCGGGCTCGGAATCGCGGACTCTGAGCCTTGAACTTTGAGCCTTGCCTGAAAATTGATCCTTGAGCCTTGAGCCCTTTCCTGAGGAGCTCCCCGGTTTCCGAGTTGCAGGAGTTGTTTCTTTACGGGCCCTAAGGTGTTTACCTGATGTCCCAAATCCTCTCCAGCCTTGGGATCGCGGCCCTGGGCCTCGTCGCCTTCGGGCTGCTCCTGCGCCGGTTCGAGGGGAGTTTCATCTATTTCCCCGACCCGGACGTCCGGGTGCGACCCGCGGAGGTCGGGCTTGAAGGCATGCGCGAGGTGGCGCTGCAGACCGAGGATGGGCTCGCGCTCGCCGGGTGGTACCTGCCGCCGACGGCGGGCCGGCCGGTCCTCTTGCTTTTCAACGGAAACGCGGGGAATCGCTCGTACCGCCTCGCCCGCCTGGCACACTGGAAGGCCCGCCTCGGGGTCGGCGCGCTCCTCTTCGACTATCGCGGCTACGGGGAAAACCCGGGCAGCCCCTCCGAGGAAGGGCTGTACCGTGACGGGCGCGCGGCCGCGACCTGGCTGGCGAAGAACCGGCCGGCCGGCTCGGCTCTCGTATACTTCGGGGAGTCGCTCGGCGGCGCCGTCGCGCTCGCGACCGCGTGCTCGGCCCCGCCCGACCGGCTGGTCCTGGAGAGCACGTTCACGTGTGCGCCGGACCTGGCGTATCGGATTATCCCCCTTTTCCCTGCTCGCTGGTTCATGAGGACACGGTACGACAACCTGGCGCGGATCGCGACCCTCGCATGTCCCGTCCTCGTCCTCCACGGGACCGAGGACGAGGTGGTCCCCTTCGACCACGGGCGGCGGCTGGCGGCGGCGGCGCGGTCGGGGGAGGGGGCGGGGACGCGCTTTTTCGGCATCCCGGGCGCGCACCACTGCGACACGTTCAAAGTGGGCGGAGACCCCTATTGGGCTGAGCTTCGAGGATTCGTGGATGGAGCCGGTGGTGCGTAGAATCTCGACGGCGGAAGTGCGAGCGCGGCTGGCGGAGCCCGGCTCGGACCTGCTCCTGATCTGCGCGTACGCGCACGACCGTGCGTTCGAGAAGTACGGAATCGTCGGGTCGATCTCCGGGCGGGAATTCGAAGCTCGGGCGCCGGGACTCGAACGGGATCGGCCGCTCGTCTTTTACTGCGCCTGTCCCGCGGACAAGACTGCGGTGGCCTACGCGGCCGACGCAGCCGCGGACGGCTTCACGAACGCGATGGTCCTCGACGGCGGGTATGGTGCGTGGCACGGGCGCGCGTGAAAGGGTGGTCGCGGCTCCCCGGCGTCAGGGCAGGACCGGCAGCCGCAGCTTGCGCCTCTCGCCGTCGCGCAGGACCTCCAGTTCGACGACGGCACCGGCCTTTCGGGTCAGTCGGAACCAGGCCTGGAAGTGGCGTTCGGAGCGGAAGTCGGAGACGCCGTCCGCGGAGAGGAGCACGTCCCCCTTGCGGAGGCCCGCATCGCGCGCGGCCTTGCCCTGCGCCGGGCGCTCGCCCCAGTCCACGAGGTAGTCCACGAGCATGGCGAACGAGCCGGCGGCCAGGCCGAAGCGCTCTTTTTGTTCGACGGGCAGCGGCGGCCCGCCGAAACCCGGTCCCGGCCCCACGCCCCACATCAGCGGACGCCACGCGAGGTCGAGCGCGTCGCCGATCCGCCAACCTGGCGACAGGGCCAGCCGACCCGCCACGGACTCTCCGACCCGTTTCCATTCAAAGGGGAGCTCCGCGCCCTCCGCCGGGAGGTCCTCGAGGGTCCATTGCACGTCCGCCTCGGTCCGGATGCGCCGGCCGCCGAACCACGAGAGACGATCCCCGGCCGCGATGCCGGCACGCGAAGCGGCGGACCCTGCCACCACTTCCTGGACGAGCGCAGGGTCGTCCCGGTCGAGGCGGAGCCCCACCTTTTCCGGGCGAGGCCACTTCCAGACCCAGTCCGCGCGGAACCGGCCCTCGGCCTGCAGGTCCTCCCGCTCCATGTCGTACACGGTGTGGCAGTGGACGCAGTCGATCCGGCGCGCGCGCATCCGGCGCGCCATCGACGGCATCGCCTCCACCACGCGCGGGGGCCGGGACGTGGGTGGGGAAGGGTTCCGCTGGTACTCTTCGTGGTCCCCGAGCGTATCCCGCAGCACGTTCAGGAACGGCCTCATGGAGAGCCGACCGCTCGCGGACTCGGACTCGCGACCGCCATAGATGTGGTAGACCGTCCCGTCCGCGTTCATGAGCAGGCAGGCGAAGGTCAGGTCGTAGTCAAACCGGTAGACGTTGAGATCGATCCCGATCATGCTCGTCACGCGCGCGCAGACGTATTGCTCGGCGAGCTTCGCCAGCTCTCGTGTAGGACGGACAACCTGCCCGTCGAAGGACTCGCAGTCCTTTCACTGCAGTCAGCGAAAGACGACGAGAAGGGGCCTCCCCTGCGCCCCCGCCACGGCGCGGGCGGAGGCGAGGTCGGTGAACCACGCGATCCGGCCCTCCTCGTCCTCGCCGCACAAAGTGCAAGCGCCAGCCAAGACCCCTGCGACGGCGACTGCGAGGGTGAGGACGACGGGGAGCGAAAGCGCCGCGACAGCGCGAGGCACACCAGCCATGTTCGAGCTCCTCCGTGGATCGAGGATGACGGCGCGGGTCTCGGAAGTGCCCGCCAATCCTACCCGTGCTACGAGCGCGGAGACAAGCGAAAATGGAGCGGGGTGCGCGTGGGTGGTCCTTGCGAGAATCCGCCTCCGGCCCGAACGCGGGCGAGACTGGAGCGGCCGCGCCCGCGCCCGCGCGCCGTGCTCCGGTCGACAGGCGTGTGAGGGGACCGGCGGGACTGGGGGGCGTTCGGCCACGCCGGCGCGCGTTACCGTCACACGCTTGACAACGGCGGAGCTGCGGGGCTATCGTAGGAGGCGGCGCCCGGACCCCACCGAAGGCGAGAAGTGGATTTCGTGGGCGGATCGGCTGGAGTCCGGGCACGACGCGTGTTCCCCAGTTCTTGCAGGAAGTGCTGGGGCCGGGTGGAGCATTGGGATCCTCGGAATGCGGGCACTGACGAAAGTGCGAGGTCGAGATGGGACTTGATGTCTACGTGGGCTCGCTGACCCGCTACTATGCCGGCGATTGGAAGACCATCGTCCAGCAGGCTGGGGAGCGCGCCGGGTTCAAGGTGGTGGTGGCAAGGCCGAACCAGCCGCAAGATGCGGTCGTCGATCGGGCACAGGTCCATGCACACGTCCTGGCGTGGCGGGAGGGCCTGACGGAAGCGCTTGGGGAGCACGTGCAGCAGCCGCTGGACTGGGACGAGTCCGCGGAGTCGCCTTACTTCACGAACAAGCCCGCGTGGGACTGCTACTCGGACCTGTTGCTCTGGGCCGCCCACGACGAGCACCCCCATTTCGGCCGGCCCGAGCACTGCGTCGAGGACTGGACGAAGGATCCGGCCTGGAAGGCGAGCAACGCTGCCGAATTCCAATCCCGGTTTTCGCACCTCCTGCGGCCCGTACAACTGTGGCTGCCCGTCGATTTCACCTTCACGTTTTCCGCAGTCGACCCGACCGGCTCCCAGGTGGGCATGGGCTCGAGCGTCACCCTGCTCCGCCAGATGCTGGAATTGAACGAGCGCACGTGGAAGGCGGGCGGCGCGCAGCTCGACACCTGGCGACGCGCGGGCGCGGAGCAGGGGGCGACGCTGGAGACCGGTGCGCGGTTCGCGTTCTCGCTCCTGCTGGCGCTGACGAGAGACGCGGTGGAGCACCGGCTGCCGATGAAGCTGGACTACTGAGGGGGCCGCGACGGCTGCCGCTTTGTTCATCCGCGGACTCTGAAGGCCGCTGCGCCGGCCCTGACCGAGAGGGGCTTGCGGAGGAAACGCGCCTGATGCGCAGTCTCAGAGGCTGGACCTCCTGCGAGCCGAAGTCGGGGCTCGAGCTGCAGGGGGCCGGCGTCCGAGGGGGACTCAAGCTCGGCTCAGGGCTTCCAATTCCGGGCGCCGTGCACGATGCCGGTGATCCAGACGTCTTTCCCCACGATCCGGTACATGATCCGATAGGGTAAGACGAAGATCTCACGACAGAAGTCGTCGCCAATCTCCGGAATGACGCGTCCGGACTCCGGGAGCCGAGCCAAACCGTCCGTCGCTTCGATCAGCCGCGTGGCGAAAAGAGCCGCGCGATCGATGGAATCGCGCGCGATGTACTCCGCGATTTCGTCGACGTCGTCCAGGGAGGAAGGGGACCATATCACCTTGCCCACTTGCGCATCCGTCGCTTTGCGGCCGCGTGAGGAACACCCTTCCCCTCTCGAAGCTCGCGTTCGCCGTGCTCGAATTTCGCTCGGACGTACAGGGCGTGGATGATGTCGTCGAGGGTTGCGTCATTCGGCAGGCCATCAATGACCTGTTTGGCAGTCTCCTTCACGGCCACGGTAAGGCTCCTCTCTGTCCGCGTTCGGCGGGCTCGATCGGTCGGTAGAGCGAGTGCGAATGGGGGCCGATTCACCCCCCCGCAAGCACGTCTACGATTCTACTCTTCTGCTGAGTCTCGAGCAAGCGCAAGCAAGAATCCGGCACTTCACCAATGGGGGCAGTTACTCACGATCGCCCAAAAGACCGTAGAGTCGAAAGCCAGCGCGGTACAGCGGGGGCGTTACATAGGGACAGTTACTCTTTATCGCCGAAAAGAGTGACTATCCCTATCGATTGATGGGTGGCGGACTTTTGCCTCCGGGGGGCCGAAGGATCGCACGCACGGCGGGCGCCCCGAAGGGCCTCGAGCTTGCCTCGAACTCTGAGCGATGTTATAGTGACCACAACTGTGGTCACGAACACGAACTCCGGTTTCCGCCGGGCTGAGGTAACATCCATGAAGACGGCTTCGATTCGAGAGTTTCGGGATCATGCAACCGAGATGCTCCGGGCGAAGGAACCCATCCTTGTTCTGCGACGCGGCGAGCTTGCCGGAATCTTCTTCCCGCACCCGAGCACATCCTTGCCACTGGAGTTCAAGCGCGAGCTCTACGGTGAATTGAGCGCCGCAATCGCCAAGAGCCTAGTGGACAAGGGCGTTACGGAGGAGGACGTGCTGAAGGACTTCCGCGTCTGGAGGAAGGAACGCCGTGAGGCTCGCCGCCGACGCTAACGTCCTGCTCTCGGCCCTGATCGGCGGGGCCGCGAAGCGGGTATTTCTCCACCCCGAAGTCCAGGAGGTCGTCACCGCCGAACCCGTGCTTCGGGAAGTGGAGGAGTATGTCCCGCGTCTCGCGCAGCAGAAGGGGCAGGAGGAGATGCTGCTCCGCGCGACGCTTGCGAGCCTTCCCCTGACGGTCCTGCGCCCCGCGGAATATCGTGAACGTCGCGCGGATGCACAACGCCGCATGGAGGCGCGCGACCCAGACGACGCGGACCTCCTTGCAGTGGCGCTGACCCTGGATATCCCGATCTGGTCAAACGACCGGGACTTCGAAGCATCCGGCGTCACGCGGTACACAACCGCGCAGCTCCTCAGAAAGCTGGAACAGAAGTAGGAGGAGGACGAACTCCATTGACAACAAGGTCGGCAGTCCCACGAGAAACCCGGCCCTACGCCGGTAGCCGCCGCTTGGGAACTCAACTCGCGCAGCACGGGCCATTCCCGGTCCCACTCGCCGCACCCCAGCGCATCAAGAGATCGTCAAACATCAAGACGCGGCCCCCGCCCCAAGCCCAAGTTGGGCGCAGCTCTATCGTTAGACCTGGCACCAGTAGCCGAGTTTGCGGCTCACCGCAATCGAAGTGAGAGTGAAAACGACGAGGACGAACCATGGTCCCCACGACTCGTAGCTGAAGGGTCGTGCGCGGATCAGGAGTGCGAGGACAAGCGCGACGATCGTGAAGATGAGGATCATGCTTCCTCCGGTGCTTACGAAAATGAACCGGAGGTCCCAGGGCAGCGGCCCGTGCATCGCCTCGACGTGGTCCAGAATGTCGGCCTGGAAACCGAGGTCGAGGGCGAGGGCAAGCAACAGGGGATGCGCGAACGCCGCTACACACAAAATTCGCGCGCGCGCACAGCCTGACCTGATGAGGCTCCAGAGGGGCACGCACAAGGCGAGCAGGACCAGGAACCAGCGCTTCCGGTGAAGTAGGGAGCCACCGTCCATTCGCATGAGTAGAAGGGTGAAGGCGATGGATCCTGCCCACAGACAAAAGACCGTTCCTGCCGTCAGGACCAAGCCAAGGGCCTCGACGGCGGCGGCTCGCCCCCGCGTGCCTCCGCGCACAGCGCAGAGTACCATCCCCATTGCGAGCGCGGCGCCGCCGATCGCAGAGACCCACGCGGGCTCGCTCACAACTAACAGCCACTTCGTCGCAGGCGGTAACTGCCAGCCCATTTGCGCGAGCGATTCGTCCAGGCTGCAGCCCGACAGGTACGCGATCAGGATCCACGCGAAGGCTTGCGGCAGGAGCGCGCACAGAAACCAGCGCGCGGGGTCGCACGCGACGGCGGGATCGGAACCGCCATCCGGGCCGGTTGCCGCCGCTCCCGCGCCGCCCATAGCGACAACGTCGTCAAGCATCCTGGCCGACCTCCGCGCGGGATCAGCTTCTGAACGGCGCCCCGAGCTGCAAAGCCCTGCACTCGAAGAGTCCACGCTCGCTGTTCAGTTCCATGTGGGCAGGAGGCCGCATCGACCGATGCCCGCCCTTACCGGCTCTGACACTGCCGAGAAATTCCCGCTCGACCGAATGCGACGCCTCGGTTCGTGGGCACGGCAGCGCCGTGCCCCTACGGAATGGGGGCGATCGGCAAGTGGAACCCGAACTTGAACCATGCCCTGATCCACACCCCCCAGGACCGGCGCATATTGGCTGCCGCCCCTCCCCTGCCTCCCAATGCTTCGCCCTCCCTCACTTCCGCCCGCGCACCTGCTCCAGGAGCGGCACCGCCAGCTTCGCCTCAGGGCCCGACGCGTCCTGGCGGATCAGCGCCTCGTACTCGGCCGCGGCGTCCGCGAAGCGGTTCGCCGCCTGGTAGGACTGCCCCAGGTAGAGCCGCGTCTTCTTGCGGGTCGGCTCCAGCTCCAGCGCCCGACGGAACTGGTTGATCGCGTCGGAGTAGCTCCCCACCTTGTAGTAGTACGTCCCCAGGTGGTGCCGCACGGTCGCGGTCTCCGCGATCTTCAGGGACTGGGCGAGGAGCGAGAGCGCCTTGTCCATCTTCGCGCCCTGGTTCATGTACGTCACGCCCAGGTCGTTCATGTACTCAATCGAGTCCGGGTCGAGCTGGTTCGCCTTCTCCAGCGCCTCCTCCGCCTGGATCACCACGCCTTGCAGATACAGCGCCTTCCCGAGGCGGTGGTACGCCTTCGCGGACGAGGCCTCCAGCCGGATCGCCTCGCGGTAGTACTTCGCAGCGTCCGAGTAATTCCGTTGCACGTAGGCCGCGTCACCGGTCTCCATGGCCCGATCAAAGCGCTCCTTCCGAATCCCGATCGGCTCGCGGCCGCCGCCAGCCCCCCCGCCGCCCGGGCCCGCTCCGCCGTCGCCGCCGGGCTCTACGGCCGCGCCGAGCGGAGTCCCCGGGGTGGGCTCCGCGATCACGAAGGGCCGGCGCGACGAGTCAAAGCCGCGACGTCCCGACCGCCCAAGCACGGAGACGCGCAGGAGGCATGCGTCCGAACGTACGCGCGGCGGGATCCACGAGAAGCGCCCGTTGTTCGGCGCGCGATCGGCCAGCGACTCCCAGGTCCGCCCGCCGTCCGGCGAGAACTCGATCGTCACCGGGTCGTCCGCGAGGTCGCGCTCGGCGCACGCCCACTGGATCCACGTCGGCTGCCCGCCCTTGATCACGCCACCGTTCCGCAGGCGCGACAGCTCCACCACGATCGGGTTCGTTTGGATGTCCACCCACGATTGGATCGCTTCGCGCCCCTCGGGAAGCTGCCCGGCATTCCCCGCCTTGTCCACGCCCACGCACGACAGGCCGTACCGGCCGTTCGCGCCTTCGAAGAGGATCGGCTTCTCCGGCGGGTCGTTCGCCGTTCCCGCCTTCACCCAATGCTCGCCGTTGTCGGTCGTCACGTACAGGTCCACGCGTGAGAGCCCGGCCGCGCCGCGGTCGCGCGACTCGTGCTGCACCAGCACCTTGTCCGTGGTCGAGTCGCGCGGCCCGACCGCGATCGACTGCGGGGGCTGCGAGTCCAGCCACAGGTTGCCGACCGAGATCGCCTGCCCGATGTTTCCCGAAAGGTCCATGGCCTCGACCATGAGCCGCACCGAGTCGCTCGTCTCGCGCGGCAGCGCGATGTACGCCTTCCCCGTGTTCGGCAGCCCGCTCTTCAGCTCCGCCCACGTCTGCCCGCCGTCGAGCGAGTACTTGATCGTGATCGGCTCCTCCGGGAACCGGTCGTCCTGCGCGTCCCACGTCAGCTCGACCCGCGCACCGCCCGCGATCACGCCCTCCGGCGCTCTCAATATGCGCACGGTCGGAGGCGTCTTGTCGGCGGCGTCCGTGGTCGACCGGCCCGGCGCCTCCGGCGCGCCGCCCGTGGCCGGGGCCGTGATCGAGAAGTTCCGCTCCGAGGTGTCGAACCCGCGGCGGCCCGTCCGCCCGAGGACCGAGATCCGCAGCTTGCAATCCTGCGACCGCCGCCGCGGCGGCAGCCACGCGTACCGGCCCGTGTTCGGCGCGCGGTCCACGACCGTCTCCCAGCCCCGCCCGCCGTCCATCGAAAGCTCGATCGTGATCGGGTCGTCGGCGAGGTCCGTCTCACGGCAGACCCACTGGATAAAGATCTCCTCCCCGCCCTTGATCACGCCCCCCTTCTTGAGCCGCACGAGGTCGAGCGAGATCGGGGTGGTTTCGATGTCGAGCACGAGCTGGATCGAGTCCGCCGAGTCGGGGATCGCGCCCGCGTTCCCGGCCTTGTCCACGCCCACGCAGCACACGCCGTAGCGCCCGTTCGCCCCCTCGAAGGGGATCGGCCGGTCGGCATCGACGGTCGAGGCCGCCTTCTGCCACGACGCGCCGCCGTCCGTCGTCACGAAGAGGTCCACGCGGGCCAAGCCCGCCGGGCCGAGGTCGCGCGCAACGTGCTCGATCAGCACGCGATCGTTCGTGGAATCGCGCGGGCCGATCGCCTTGCACTCCGGCGGCTTCGAGTCGAGCCGAAGGTTCGAAGCGGACTTCGCCGCCGTCGCGTTGCCGCCCTCGTCCACGGCCTCGACCATCAGCCGGAAGGTCTCGGTGGTCTCGCGCGGAACGGTCACGACGGCGCGCCCGGTGTTCGGCAGGCCGCCGCGCAGCATCGTCCACGAGGCGCCGCCATCCAGTGAAAACCGTATATTGATCGGGTTCGGCCCCAGGTGGTCGTCCGAGGCCTCCCAGAGCAACTCCTTCTGCGAGCCGCCGGCGAGCAACTCGCCACCCAGCGCGCTGCGCAGCCGCACGGCGGGCGCGGTGCGGTCGACGACCAGCGTGAACATCCCCTGGTCCTCGGGCCCCGGTGGTCGCGTCTGATTCCCCAGCTTGTCGGCGGCCGCGATCCAGAAGGCGTACTTGCCCTCCGGCAACTGCACCGGGAACGGTGCGCCGGGCGGCTCCGCGGTGCCGCAGTCCTTCCAGATCGGCGACGCGTCCGAGCGCTGGTACATCCGCACCCACGCGACGCCCGCGCCCGTGTCGGCCACCGTGTAGCGCACGAGCAGGTCGGGCAGGTGCTCGCGGTCCACTGCCAGGAAGGCCACCTCGGGCGCGTCCGCGTCGATGCCGAAGACCGCCGAGGGCTCGCTCGTCGACGTCAGCCCGGCCTCGTCCGTCGCGCGCACGCGGAGGCGGAAGGCGGTCCCCGACTCCTTCGGCAGCTCGATCATCGCGCGCCCCGCGTTCGCCAGGTCCTGCGCGTGCCGGAACCACGTCCCGCCGGCGTCGCGCGACAGCTCGATCGTGATCGGCGTCGGGCCGAAGAAGAAGTCCGAGGCCTCCCAGGCGACCTCGACCTTCGAGGCTCCGCCGAGGGTCCCGCGCGGCGCCGTGACGAGGCGCACGGCCGGACGCGTGCGGTCGATGAGCACGGTCTGCATCGCCGCGCTTCCGTGTTTCGGCGCGTCGCTCCGCAGGCCCGCTTCGTTCTCGGCGACGAGCCACAGCCCGTACCGCCCCTCTTCGCTCACCGCGAAATTGAGCGGCTCGTCCGGCCCGATCTCGCCGAAATTCGTCCACGTCTCGCCGCGGTCCTTCGTCACCCAGAGCGAAAGCTTCGTGACCTTCGCGACGCCGCCGCCCAGGCCGTGCTCGTACGGCAGGATGAACTCACCGCGCCCGGCCGTCCCGCCCTGTTTTTCGAAGGGCGCCTTGAGGACGACCGTGGGCGAATGCCAGTCGACGAGGAACGTCTTCATCGGCTCGTCGGTTTCGACCGGGGCCTTCGTGACGTTCCCCGAACGATCGGCGACCTGCAGGTAGAAGCCGTAGCGGCCGGCCGGGACCTTGATCCGGAACGGGCTCTTCGCCGTCGAGTCCTGGCCGTAGGGCTCCCAGGCGCGGCTCCCCTCCTGCCGGAACCAGAGCTTGACCCAGGCGACGCCCGAGCCCTTGTCGGTCGCCTCGTAGTCGAGCGCCCCTTCGGGTCCGGTCATGGCCTGGAGTCCGACAAGACTCGCGACCGGCGGCAGGGAATCGACGTTGAAGGGGATCGAGGCATCGGAGAAGGTGACGTTGCCGCCGTCGTCGACGGCCTTCACGCGAAGCTGATACGATTCCGCGGGGACTTTCGGGACGTCGATCTTTGCGGCGCCTTTGTTTTCGATGTTGATTTCGTACGGGGTCCAGGTCTTCGCCTGGTCGCGCGACAACTCGATCGAAATGGGACGGCCGCCGAAGTGAAGATCGGTCGCCTCCCACTGGACCTCGATCGTCTCGCCCCCCTTCAGGTCGCCCTGGGGCGCGGCGACGAGCTTCACGCGCGGAGGCGTCCAGTCGAGCAGGAAGGCCATCATGGGCCGGTCGTCGACCGTCGGGCCGGGCGAGACGTTGCCCGCCTTGTCCGCGGCCTGCAGCCAGAGGCCGTAGCGACCTTCGGGCAGCCGCGCAAGGAACGGGGACGCGGCCTTCGGGTCTTCGCCATACGGCGTCCAGGACTTCTCCCCTTCCTTCTGGTACCAGAGCTTGACCCAGGCGACCCCGCTCGCGCGCTCGATCGTCGAGTACGTGATGGAAAGACCCTCGCCCGGCACTTTCTCGGACCAGACGAGCTGCACGGACGGCGCGGTGGCGTCGATGAGGACGGCGGGGCTGGGCTCGGAGACGCCGACGTTTCCGGCCTCGTCCACGGCGGTCACGCGCACCCGGACCGCGCCCTCCTCCTTCGGGAAATCGACGCTGACCCGCCCGCTGTTGGCGACACCCTGGACCAGCTTCTGCCAGGTCTGGCCTTCGTCCCGCGTCAGCTCGAGGCCGATCGGACGCGGGGCCATGTGGTCGTCCGTCGCGACCCAGCTCATGTCGCCGCGGCTGCCGGCCTTGAGATGCGCGGGGAACTCGGTCTTCAGCACGACCTGGGGCGGGGTCCAGTCGACGAGGTAGGTCACGGCCGGCGGCTGCCCGGCGGCGGGCACAGGCGCCGAGCGGTTCCCCGCGCCGTCGACCGCCTCGAGCCAGAAGCCGTAGCGGCCTTCGGGGAGTTTCACGGCGAACGGCGAGGCCTTGTCCGGATCCTCGCCGTAGCACTGCCAGGTGCGCGTCCCTTCGCGCAGGTACCACAGCGTCACGGAGGTCAGCTCGGTCGGGACCTTCGAGGAGGTGTACTTGATGGCGATCTCTTCCTTGCTCATCCGCGCCAGGTCCTGGATCTTGAGCACCGGCGCGATCGAGTCGATGCCGAAGGGCGGGGTCGGCTCGGAGTAGCCGAGGTTGCCCGCCTCGTCGCGCGCGGCGATGCGGAGGCGGAAGGACCGGCCGTTCTCGCCGGGCAGGTCGACCGCGAGGCGGCCGGCGTTCGGCTGCGCATCGAGGATCGTGGCCCAGTGCTGGCCGTCGTCGCGCGACAGCTCGACCGAGAGCGGCGACCCCGAGAGGTGCGCGTCGGAGGCCTCGACCTGCAGCTCCTTCCGCGTCCCGCCCGACACCACGCCCTCGATCGCGCTCTTGAGCCTCACGGTCGGCGGGCTCCAATCGACGACCACGCGCTGTTGCGGCGCGGTGCGGGCCTGCGGCGGCGGCGTGCGCGCGCCGAGAGAGCTTTCGGAACTAAGGTAAACGCCGTATTCCCCTTCGCCCTCCACCGCCAGCTCGAGCTGCTGAGGCGGGGCCACGGTCCGGACCTCTTTCCAGGTGGCGCCGCCGTCGGCGGTCACGAAGAGCGTCACCTTCGTCACCTTCGAGGCGCCCGGCTCGACGACGTCGTACGGCACGGCGAAGCGCTTCGCGTTCGTGGAAGCGAGGGGTTTCGGCTGCGCGCCGGGCGTGGTGGAGTCGATCGCGAAATCGGCGACCGAGGCCGCGGACGTGGCGTTCCCCGCCTGGTCCTCCGCGGTGACGCGGATGCGGAAGTTCGAACCCGTGACCATCGGCAGGCGCCAGAGGAAGCGGCCGCGGTTCTCCACCGCCTTCGCGATCGGCTGCCACGTCTTGCCGCTGTCGACGGAGACCTCGATGGTGATCGGCTCCGGCTTCAGGTTTTCGTCCTTCGCCTCCCAATTGATGAAAAGGGAAGCGCCGCCGAGCTGGGTCTCGCCGCCGTTGAAGTTGAGCAGCGTCACGAGCGGGACCTTCGTATCGACGATGAGGTAGGTCTTCGGGGAGATGCCGGTCGTCGGCTCGGGGGTGGCGTTCCCCACCTTGTCATAGCCGACCAGGTAGAGGCCGTAGCGGCCGTCGCCAGGGGCGTTGAAGGGGATCGGGTTCTGGTCGAGGGGATAGGTTTCGCCTTTGACCCAGCGCTCGCCGTCCGTGACCGTGTACCACAGCTCGACCTTGTCGGCGCCGGACGGGCCGCGCTCGCGAAGCTGGTAGCCGATCTTCGCCGCGACTTCCTTCGCGGTAATCGGGCCGTTCACGACGACGTCCGGCGGGTCGCTGTCGAGCGCGAAGGTGACGGGCGCCAGCAGCTCCATCGGCTGACCATCCGCGCCGAGGAGGAGCATCTTCACTTGGGCCTTGTCCGCCGTCTTGCGCGGGAGGGTCCAGGCGTAGGTCCCGTCCTTGTCCAGCTTCTCGGTGACGAGCTCCCACGGCTCTTCGCCGACATGGGCCAGGATCGAGATGGGATGCGGGTCGAGGTCTGGAGACTGCGCGACCTTCCAGGTGAGCGTGATCGCGTCGCCGCCGCGGTAGCACTTCCCCGCCTCCACCCCCGGCTGAACGTCGGCCTTCACGGGAAGGACGCGGAGCGAAATGAGCAGCTCGCGCAGGCACGGATTGCCCGCGCCGTCGACGGCCTTCAGGCGGAAGAGCAGCGCCTCGGCGTTCTTCGGCAGATAGCCCTTGTAGCGGTCGCTGGCCCCGAGGTTACGCCCCAGCTCGCGCCAGGTCGTGCCGGTGTCGGTGGAGGCCTCGAGCGTGACGCATTCGCGCGGGAGCGGATTCGCGTCCTTCAGCTCCCAGGAGAAGGAGAAAGGCGCCCCGGGCGTGTGCACGTCCTTCTCGGCGACGTCGTGCAGTTCGAAGGTCGGCGGCGTGGTGTCGACCGTGAGGCGGCCCACGACGCCCTTGTTCCCCTGCGGGGAGGGCATCGCGTTTCCGGCCTCGTCGATCCCGCGGCAATAGAAGACGTACGCGCCGTCCGCGAGCTCGAGCGGGCACGGCTTGCCGAGCTGTCCTTTCTCGCGCGTCTGCGTTTCCTTGAGCTGCCAGGTCTGCCCCGCATCCGACGAGACGTAGATCTCGATCTTGGTGAGCGGCGCCACCGGGCTCGGCTTGATCTGGTACGTGACGTCCACGAATTTTTTGTTCGAGAAGCCCTGGTTCGTGCAGGCGACGAGGGGGACCTCGGACGTGATGAAGAACGGGCCCTTGATGGCCTCGGACGAATTGCCGACGCGGTCGGTCACGATGACCTTGAGGAGGCAGCGGTCCGAGTTGAGCATGGGGGCCGCCCAGGTGTAGGCGCCCGTGTCCTTCATGCGCTCGACGATGGTGGACCACTCGGAGCCGCGCGTGGAGGAGAACTGGATCGTGATCGGCTCGTCCCCGAGCGAGGCGCCGGGCTCGACCTTCCAGCGGATGTCGATCGGTCCGCCGCCGCGGAACGCGTTCGCGGCGAGGTCCTGCAACGTCACGATGGGCTTGGACTCGACGACGTGGACGACGATCTCGGCCGTGCCTTCGTTGTCGGCGCGGTCGACCGCCCGGACGCGGACGGCGTAGTCGAGCTGACGCACCGGGAACTGGTACTTTTGGACGCCGACGCGCGGGAGGCGGGCGGCGACCTCGCGCCAGAAGGTGCGCTTGCCGGACGGCTCGATCTCGGAAACGTCGATCGAGACCGGGGTCTCGCCGAGGTTGCTGTCGAGGGCGACCCATTCGATGTCGATCGCGCCGCGGCTCTTGACCGCGATGTCGTTCTTCGGACTCGCGATGGAGACCTCGGGGCGCTGGGTGTCGACGAGGACCACGAGATCGCCCGCGTCGCCGGGGGCCGGGTCGGGGCTGCGGTTCTTCATGACGTCGGAGGTGACGGCCGCGATCGAGTACAGGCCGTCGCCGAGGTCCATGGGGACGCCGGCGAGCTGGGCGGGTTCGACCTTTTTGAGGAAGCGCCAGGTGGCGCCGCGGTCGCGCGAAACCCACAGCTCGACGAAATCGAGCCCCTGCTCTTCGCCCGGCTGGAAGCGCACGGCGAGACTGACCTGGTTGGCGCGGGAAATCGCGGGCGCGACGAGCGTGGGCTTGACCGCGTCGGAGAGAAGCGTGAAGGGTTTCGCGGAGACTTCCTCGCCGACGTTGCCGGTGCGGTCGCGCGCGGCGACCTTGAGGAGGCAAGTGCGGGAGGTGACGCGCGGCGTGAGCCAGACGTAGCGCCCCGTGTTGGGGAGGTTGCGGTCGGCGAAGATCCAGGACTTGCCGAGGTCGCGCGAGAAGAGGACATCGATGCCGTTGGGGTCCATGTTCGGGTCCGTGGCTTCCCAGGTGACGGGGAGGCGGGAGCCGCCGGCGAACTGTCCTCCTTCGTTGAAGGAGGTGATGCGGACGTGAGGGGGGGTCGCGTCGACGATGATTTTGTGGAGGACGGCGCCTTCGTTGCCGGCGACGTCCTTGGCGACGACTTTGAGGACGTACTCGCCGGACTTGTTCGGCATGGGGACGTTCGCGCGGCTCTGGGCGGCCTCCTGGTCGACGAGGGGCTGGAAGGCCTTGCCCGGCTCTTCGGCGATGAGAATGGAGACGGGGCGCTGGAGAAGGTTCTCGTCCTGCGCCTGCCATTGGACGAGGACCTGTTCGCCGCCGCGGAAATACGCGCCGTCGGCGATGCCGACGACCGTGAGCGTGGGCGGGCGGGTGTCGACGATGACGCGGCGTTGCGGGCCGTCGCCGTCCTCGGGCGCGCGGTTCTGGTTGCCGGCCTTGTCGACCGCGACGAACCACAGCCCCCAGCGACCATCGGGCAGCTCGACCTCGGCGGTCGCGAGCCGGAGGTCCGAGCCCATGTTGCGGAGATCGACGGCCTTCGAGAGGCGCCAGGTCTGTCCGGCGTCCGGGGTGGTCCAGACCTCCCAGCGAACGAGGCCGGCGGGTCCGGTGTCCTTGAGGGTCTCGGGGACAAGGGAGAGAGTGCCCGTCCTGACGCCCTCCGGCACCGGGACGGAGATGGTGGGGAGCTCCGAGTCGATCGTGAAGTTGTCGTGGGAGGCGATTTCGTTGCGGGTGCCGAGCTTGTCCATGGCGGAGATGCGGGCGCGGAAGCGGTCGCCGTTGACTTTGGGGACGCGCCAGAGGAACTGGCCGGTGTTGGGGATGTTTCGGGCGACCAGTTCCCAGTTGTCCCCGCCGTCGGCGGAGGTTTCGATGGTGACGAAGTCGCGGGCGAGGTGGGTGTCCTCGGCGCGCCAGCGAATCGGGTAGTCGCTACCGCCGCGGACGCACTCGCCGCCGGCGGGCGAGCGGAGGTCGAGACGCGGGGCGCCGGTGTCGACGACCAGCTCGAGCTGGGGGTCGCTCGCGGCGTCGGGCGGATCGACGCGGTTGCCGACCTGGTCGGAGGCGGTGAGGAGGAGCGAGTAGGTGCCGTCGGGGGCGTCGAAGTCGATCGTCGGCTCGGCCCCGCGGTATTCGCCGAAGCGGCGCCAGCTCTTTTCGTCGGTGGCGCGGTACCACAGCTCGATCGTGGCGATGCCGGCGCGTCCGAAATCGCGGGCCTCGTAGCTGAGGCGGACGGGAACTTTTTTTGCGATCGCGGGTCCGTTGACGCGGGCCATGGGGCGGAGGGAATCGATCGAGAAGTTGGACTCCCCTTCGGCGATGCCTTCGTTGCCGGCGGCATCGCGGGCGGTGACGCGGACGCGGAACTTCTCGCCGGAATCGGGGGGGACGGGCCAGGGGAAGAGGCCGGAGTTGGGGAGGTTCGTGCGGACCTCGTTCCAGGTGCGGCCGCCGTCGGCGGACAGCTCGATGCCGATGGTGAGGGCGCCGCCGGAGTCGTCGACCGCCTGCCAACGGAGGTCGCGAACGGAGCCGCCCTGGAGGACCTCACCGCCCTGGAGGGTGAGGAGCTTGACGTCGGGGTTGCGGGTGTCCTGTGCGTGGGCGGCGCCCTGGCCGAGGAGTGCGGCAGCGAGGGCAAGGGCCTGGAGGAAACGCCGGGGGCGATTCACGCGGCCACCTCCAACTATGCGCGAGGTCGAGCATGGTTCAAATCTGGGTTACGGGTTGCCGTCGGCCGGCTGCCGTAGCGGCGCCCCTTGTGGGCGCCCGCGACTGGCAACAAATCGTTAGAGCGCACCCAGTCGCCGGGAGGGCGGGCACCAGGCCCGCCCCTACGTGTTGACGTCGATCCGTGTTACCCACGCGCCGCCCGATCTGCACCCTGCACAACTCAGAGCTTGGTCTTTGCGTACCGGACCGCGTTTTCGAAGATGAGCAGCCCGTCAGGGGACTCGACCAGCCCCTCGCGCGTCCAGCGAGGGTGGTGGGTCGGGTCCGCGAAGCGCTCCGGGTGGGGCATGAGGCCCAGGATGCGCCCGGTCGGGTCGCAGACGCCGGCGATGTCATCGACGGAGCCGTTGGGATTTCCGGGATAGCCGGCCGGCCCGCCCTCGGGTCCGGCATAGCGGAGCACGACCTGGCCCGAGTCGCGGAGCTGGTCGCGCACCAGCGGAGAGGCGGGGACGAACTTGCCCTCTCCGTGCGCCACGGGGAGGTACAAGGAGGTCCCCCCCTTCAAGAATTCGGATTTATCGGACGAGACCTTGAGCCGAATCCAGCGTGCTTCGAAGCGGCCCGAATCGTTACCGGTGAGCGTGGCCTCCTGCGGCCAGGCAGCGAGGGCGGTGGCACCGCCGGCGCCGCCGCGGGCGGAGGAGGCGCGGGCCGGCCTGCCGGGCCGGCCGCGGCGGACGGAGGTACCCCTCTTTTTTTCGCGAGAGAACGGGAGCGTGAACCCGGGGAGAAGCCCGGCCTTGACGAGGACCTGGAAGCCGTTGCAGATGCCGAGCACGAGGTTGCCGTCCTGGACGAAGCGGACGAGGTGGTCGGCGAGCTTGTACCGCAGCTCCAGGGAGAGGATTTTCCCGGCGCCGAGGTCATCGCCGTAGGTGAAGCCGCCGGGAATGACGAGCACCTGGTAGGCGTGCAGGGCGACCGGCGTTTCGAGGAGACGGTTGATGTGGATGAGGTCGACATGGGCGTCGAGGCGTTCGAACGCGTGCTGGGTCTCGCGGTCGCAGTTGGTGCCTGCGGTCCGGAGGATCACGACGCGGGGCATGTTCATGGAAGGGAAGCGTCCGATAAGGAACGGGGCGCGTGGCGGGGGCGCGGACCGCGAGCGCGCAGCCGCCGCCGGAACCTCGAACGGGGCAAAAGGTAACAGAGTGGGGCGGGCCTGTCAAGGCAGAATGGCGGGCACGGCGGCGGCGGCAGGCACGGAGGCGGTACGTCTTGAAGAGGTGGGGGAAGGCTTGATAGAATTCTCTTGCGTGCGCGCGCTGTCTCCGTCCGCCGCAACTCCAAGGAAGAAGGACCAACCCCAATCGACTCCGACTCCAACCACAAACTCCACCGGCGCGGCGCGAGGTGGCCCAAAACCGGCTCCAACCCTCCGACCCGCCGCTTCCCGTAGGGGCACGGCGCTGCCGTGCCCACGAGGCGAGGCATCGTCATCGACCGTGCGCGACGCCGACGGCAGTTCGAACTTTGCAGCGCGACGCGTGCTGAAACTTGAGGCATGGTTCAAATCGGGCGGCGATGGGGTAACACTCCTCGACGTCCGGTCGTAGGGGCGGGCCTTGTGCCCGCCCTCGTGCGAGCACCGCGCAGTCTAACGCTTTGCGGCCAATCGCGGGCGCCCACAAGGGGCGCCCCTACGCCGGGAGGCCGACGCCAAGCTGTGACCCAGATTTGAACCATGCCAAACTTGAGCCCTGGCCTCGAGAGATTTCCATGGCGGCCGATCCTTGCAGGGAGCGAACGCCCCCTCATGTCAAACGAGCGCCCGCTCCGTCCGGAGCTCCTCGTCCCGCAGGGGACCCAGGTGGTCTCCCGGGTCGAGGTCCGCGCGGGCGACGCCACCCTGCCGCGCGGCGCGGTCGGCGTCGTCGTCGACGCGCCGGTCGACGCGACGCACGCCTACCGCGTGCGCTTCCCGGACGGCACCGAGACCTCGCTTCGCCGCTCCGAGTTCTCGATCCGGCGCAGCCAGCTCCGCGCCGATCTCCAGGCGGCCGGCGCCCCGCTCGATGAGCACGACCTCTCTTCGTGCGTCATCTTCCGGTGCGTGATCGGCTCGCGCGCGTACGGCCTGGACGAGCCGGGCTCGGACACCGACCGTCGCGGGATCTACCTCCCCCCGGCCGAGCTTCAGTGGTCGCTCTTCGGCGTCCCGGAGCAGCTCGAAAACGACGACACGCAGGAATGCTACTGGGAATTGCAGAAGTTTCTCAAGCTCGCCCTGCAGGCGAACCCAAACGTCCTCGAGTGCCTGTATTCGCCGCTCGTGGAGCTTGCGACGCCGCTCGCGCAGGAGCTGGTCGACAGGAGGCGCGCGTTCCTGTCCCGGCTCGTGTACCAGACCTACAGCGGGTACGTGATGTCTCAGTTCAGGCGACTGGAGCAGGACCTGCGCACGCGCGGCTCCTGCAAGTGGAAGCACGTGATGCACCTCGTCCGGCTGCTGCTTTCCGGCCTCACCGCTCTCCGCGAGGGGCACGTGCCGGTCCGCGTGGTCGAGCATCGGGACCGGCTGCTCGCCATCCGCCGCGGCGAGACGACCTGGGAGGACGTGAACGTCTGGCGGCTCGCGCTCCACCGGGAGTTCGACGCCGCGCTGGCGGGCTCCCCCCTTCCCGAGCGGCCGGACTTCGCGGGGGCAAACGATTTTCTTGTGCGCGCACGCCGTTTCCGTGCGCTGGAGCACGGTTCGTAGCAAGGCGCTCGATCCATGAACTGGGACCCTCGCCTTTTCGCCGAGATCCGCGGCCACCCGTACCCGCTCCTCTTCGTCACGGTGAGCGGCGCGCACCTGTACGGATTCCCGTCCCCGGACTCGGACTATGACCTGCGAGGGGCACACGTGCTGCCTGCGCGCGAGGTCCTGGGACTTGCGCCGGCGCGCGAAACCGTCGAGGCCGCGGGGTTGCGGGGCGAACTGGAAATGGACCTCGTCACACACGACGTGAGGAAGTTCTTCTCGCTGCTCCTCAAAAAAAACGGCTACGTCCTCGAGCAACTGCACTCGCCGCTCGTGCTGCACACGACGCCGGAGCACGAGGAGTTGAAGGTGCTCGCGCGCGGCTTCGTCACGAAGCACCACGTCCATCACTACGTGGGGTTCGCGCACACGCAATGGGCGCTCTTCGAAAAGGAGCGGCCTCGACGCGTGAAGCCCTTGCTTTACGTGTACCGGGTGCTCTTGACGGGCATCCACCTGATGCGGACGGGGGTGGTCGAGGCGCACCTACCGCGATTGAACGAGGAGGTCCGGCTCCCCTACGTGCCGGAGCTGATCGCGCGAAAGCTGGCGGGCGCCGAGCGTTCGACGCTGCCGGAGGCGGACGCGGAGTTTCACGGGCGGGAGTTCGCGCGCCTGCTGGAGCTGCTGAAGGCCGAGAGTGCGCGGAGCGGCTTGCCGGAGGCGCCGGCCGGAAGCGGGGCGCTCTCGGACCTGCTGGTGCGGCTGAGGATGGCGTCGATCGGGGGGTAGGGGGCGAGAGGGAACGCGGGGCCGCGAGCGCAAGCAGGGGGTGGCGCCGGGTCAGAAGTCCTCGGACACCTGCGCCGCCTGCCACAGTTCGCGGAATTTCGGCTGGACGTATGGGTTGAGCCGGTCGGCGTAGTCCAGCGCGAGCTGGTTGACCCGGATCAACTGAATGACGTCAGCCAGGTCTTGGGGACGATGTGCGGCCGTCATGCCGCTCGCGAGCTTCAGCTCCAGGAGGAGCGGAAGCGTCAGGATGGGCAAGCCCTCCGGATCCGGGGTTGTCGCACCGGCCGGATCTGGAAACCGCACGGGCTTGGGCAGGCCGTCGCCGGGATACTCGCCCGTCAGCAGGACGTCGATTTTCACTTCATGAACCGTGTCGCGCATCCCCTTCGAGCCGGGGAACTTCTCCACCCAGCCCCGCCCCAGCCATGCCGCCTTGAAGGCCGCGAGCCCAGCCGGAGTCATGAGGAGATCGACGTCGGCCGTAGTGCGCACGTGGCCGTGCGCATTGGTTGCGAGAGCCCCGACGACCGCGAACGGGATCTTCATCTCGAGCAGGGTCTGGGCGATCCTCCGGGCCGCCTTGTGGATCGGGGACTGGCCCAGGAAGAACTCTCCGGCCCGTTCGAGGACGAAGGAAAGGCTGTGTTTCATGGCGAGCGATCATCGCAGGGGAAGGAAGTCTGGGCGGAAAGAACACCCCTGAGCATAGCGACGGCGCGGGGAAAATGCAATGGCGCCGCGCTCCGCCTGGGCAGCGCGCCAGGGGGCAGACAACGGCCTGTCGCGTGACCTCGGGCCGTTTGAGGCCATCCGCGCAGGGCGGAAGCCCTGCGCCACAAGGGCGGATCGACCAGCCTCCGGCGGTGAGTGGTCTCTGGCCTTTGTGGTGCAGGGCTTCCGCCCTGCACCCGAATGGCTACCCGAGGTGATAGCTCTCAAGCCCTTGCGGGAGCCTCTACGCCCCTCCGGCTCCCGCCCCGCCCCGCCCGCCCCGCCCGCGCTCAGAGCTTGAGCCCGCCCTGCCACGCGGCTTTCAGGTCGGCGAGCGATTCGTCCACAACCGGCTTCCCTTCGAGGCCGTGGATCGACAGGCGCTTGTGGTCCGTCGTCCAGCCGACCAGCGCCCACTCCATGTGCGAGGGGCGAGGCACGATCGGCGGCGCCATCTCCCCGGCCGAGAGGCAGGACCACATCAGGTCCTCGAACGCCTTCTGACTCTCCGGCGACACCTCGACCAGGAAGCGCGTGTTCGACTCCGAGAAGAGCAGGATGTCGTCCCGCTGCGCGTCCACGGCCGAAGGCACGGAGGCCAGTTCCATCTCCAGCCCCTGGTCCCCCGCAAAGGCCATCTCCGCGGCGGCCACCGCGAGTCCGCCTTCGCACAGATCATGGCACGCCAGCACGAGCCCGCGCTCCATCGCGATCGACAGCGCCTCCAGGATGTCCCGGCCCTTCACCGCGTCCACCTGCGGCACCGCATTCCCCACCGCGCCCAGCAGCCCGTAATAGTGCGACCCGCCCAGCTCGTTCTTCGTCCGCCCCACCAGGTAGACCGGCGAACCCGAGCGCTTCAGGTCCATCGAGACCGACTTCGTCACGTCCGGCATCACGCAGATCGCGGAGATCAAGAGCGACGGCGGGATCGCGAGCGTCCAGGGCTCCGCCGCGCCTGCAGCACCGGCCGCGCCCCCCACACCGCCCGGCGCGCCCGTCGCGCCCGCAACTCCCCCTGCACCCGCCGGCGCAGCCGCCGCGCCCGCGCGCCCGCGTACCGGCCGTCGTGCGCCCGGTCCGCCCGGCGCCACACCCGCCGGCACCAGGTCGCACAGCCAGTCCTCCGCGTACCCGGCCGGCAGCGCGAATTCGTTGTTCAGGCTGTCCTTCCCCGAAATAAAAGGCGCGCCGTACGCCAGCGCCACGTCGTAGCACGCCTGCGCCGCGCGCACCAGCCCGCCGAGCTGCCGCGACCGCCGCGTGTTCCCCCAGCAGAAATTGTCCAGGAGCGCGACCCGGTCCAAATTCCCGCCCACCGCGATCACGTTCCGCAGCGCCTCGTCGATCGCCGACGCCGCCATCGCGTACGGGTCGATGTCCCCGAACCGCGGCGCCATGCCGCACGACACCGCGAGCCCCTTGTGACTCGACAGCACCGGCCGCAGCACCACCGCGTCCCCCGGACCGTCGTTCGCCGCGCCGACGAGCGGCTTCAGCGCCATCCCCCCCTGCACCTCGTGGTCGTACTGGCGCAGGATCGCCTCCTTGGAGCACACGTTCACGGACCCCAGGATCCGCCTCAGGTGTTCGCCGTAGTTCTCGCGCTTCACCACCATCGGCTCGGAGAAGGCCGGGGCGTCCCACTCCGCGGTCAGCCGCACCCGCGGCAGCCCATGGTGCAGGAACTCCAGGTCCAGGTTCGCCAGCCGCTGCCCGCCGTACCGTAAATGCAGCCGCTTGTCCTCCGTGAAGTGCCCGATGACCGTGGCGTCCACCTCCTCGCGGCCGAAAATCCAGATCGCCTCGTTCAGGTGCTTCGGGTGCACGGCCAGCACCATGCGCTCCTGCGCCTCCGAGATCCAGATCTCCGTCGGGGACAGCCCCTCGTACTTCAATGGCACCCGGTCCAGGTCCACGACCGCGCCGAGACCCGCCGCCATCTCCCCCACCGCGCTCGAGAGCCCGCCGGCGCCGCAGTCGGTAATGGACGACAACAACCCCTTCTCCGCCACCTGCAGGACGGTGTCGACCAGTTTTTTTTCCGTGATCGCGTTGCCGATCTGCACGGCGCCGCCCGAGGCCGCTTCGCTGTCCGGCGTCAGCCCTTCGCTGGAAAAGGTCGCCCCGTGGATCCCGTCCCGGCCCGTCCGCCCGCCCGCGAGCAGGATCAGGTCCCCCGGTCGCGGGCCCTTTTTCACACGCGACTTGGGCAGCACTCCTACCGTCCCGCAGAAGACGAGCGGGTTCGCCAGGTAGCGCGGATCGGAGAAGACCGCCCCGCTCGCCGTGGGGATGCCCATCCGGTTGCCGTAATCGCGCACGCCCGCGACCAGCCCCTTCAGCACGCGGCGCGGGTGCAGCACGCCCTCCGGCACGCGCTCCATGGCGAAGTCCAGCGGCCCCACGCAGAAGACGTCGGTGTTCAGCACCGGACGCGCGCCGAGACCGCAGCCGAGGCAGTCCCGGACCACGCCGCCCACGCCCGTCGCCGAGCCGCCGTAGGGGTCGAGCGCGGAGGGATGGTTGTGCGTCTCCACCTTGAAGCAGACCGCGTACTCCTCGTCGAACTCGATCACCCCGGCGTTGTCCTGGAAGACGGACAGGCACCAGTCCTTGTCCAGCTCCTCCGTGACCCGGAAGATCGTGTGCTTGAGCAGGTTTTCGATGACCACGTCCTTGTACGCGATCGGGCCGGTCAGGGTCTTGTGCTTGCAGTGCTCCGACCACGTCTGCGCGATCGTCTCCAGCTCCACGTCGCTCGGGTTGCGCCGCTGCCCGCGGAAGTGCTCCCGGATCGCGTGCATCTCGGCGATCGAAAGCGCCAGGCCGCGCTCCTTCGAGAGGCGCGTCAGGTCCGCGTCGGTCGCGTCGAGCAGCGGGACCTCCGCGCGCTCCATCACGTACTTCCGGCCGAGCGCCAGCTTCTGCAGGTCGTGCCGCCCCAGGTGGACCTCGTCGACGACGGGGTTGGCGAGAAGCCTGCGGACGAGCAACTTGCACTGGTCGAGCGAAATCGAGCCCTGAAGGCCGTACTGCCGGCCGGCCCGCACGCCCCCGACGGTCAGACCCAGCTCCGCGAGCGCCCGCCTCGCGCTCCCCTCCACCGGATCCATCACGCCCGGCTTGCGGAGGATGGTCACCCAGTGCGCCGAGGGCGCACCGCCGCCTGCGCCCGCGCCCTGTTCCCCCACCCCGTCGACCGCTTCCTCGGCCACGGGATCCACGAAGAGCTCCCGCCTCGCGCGCCCGACCTCGTCGGCGCTCAGTTCCCCCTCGATCCAGAACAGGTCGGACACCACGACGCCCGACAGCCCCTCGATGCCCAGGTCCAGGGCGTCGGCAAGGATGCCCCGCGCGACCGGGTCGCCGGCCCCTTCCCGGACACGTCGTTCGATGCGATGGATCACGGCAGCTCCCGAGCAAAGGCCGTAAGCGGCAATCTATTCGTGCGCAAGGAGTAACTTCGGCCACGCCCCTCAGCCTCGACGCTCTTAGCACGCCGCCCCGCCCGTGTCAATCATTTTCCTTGCGCCCCCCCGCCCGGGTGATAGAATGCGCGTTTTGAGTACTTCGGTTTCCCCCGTCCGGCCTTACCCCCTCCCGGGAGCGGCGATGAGCGACCTTGTCGGGCGCACAATCCTGGGCTTCCGGATCGTGGCAAAGATCAAGGACGGCGGGATGTCCACGGTCTTCAAGGGCCTGGACTCCAAGGAACAGGTCCACGCCCTCAAGATGATCAACGAGGAGTCGTTCGCGGTCCCGGAGATGAGGACCGCGCTCAAGCGCGAGGCGGAGCTGACCCGCTCCCTCGTCCACCCCCACATCATCCGCGTCACGGGCTACTACGAGGCCCAACCCCGCCCCTTCATCCTCGAGGAGTTCTTCGAGAGCGAGAACCTCAAATGGGTCCTCTATAATGATGCGGAACGCGTGAACGGCAAGATCTACCGCCTCATGCGCCAAATGGCCGAAGCGCTTCAGTTCGCCAACTCCAAAGGCATCGTCCACCGCGACGTGAAGCCCGAGAACATCCTGGTGCACGCCAACGGCGACGGCCGGCTCATCGACTTCTCCATCGCCCAGACCAAGTGGGAGCGCATCTTCTCCTTCGGCGGCAAGACCAAGGGCACCCCCCTGTACATGTCCCCCGAACAGATCTCCGGGCGCCGACTAGACCCGAGGAGCGACCAGTATTCCCTCGGCGTCGTCCTCTTCGAAATGCTCGCGAAGCGCCCTCCTTTTTCGGGGATGAGCTCGACGCAAATCCTGGACAAGCACCTCGTGGCCACGGCCCCGTCCCTCCGCTCCGTCGACCAGGGGATTTCGCCGGAGATCGACGAAATGGTCGCCAAGCTGCTCGCGAAGGACCCCAAGGAGCGCTTCGAGGACCTCACGCCGGTGATCATCCAGCTTCGGAAGAGCGAAAAGCGGGAGGAGGAGATCCGTGAGCGGGAGGAGATCGGCCGCAAGCGCCGCGGGGCGGACGCCGCTGCAGCAGCCGCCGCTGGCGCAGCGCCGGGTCGGCCCAGCTCGGCCATTCGCCCCCTGCCCGCGCCCGCCGGCGGAAGCGCCCACCCCGCCGTGTCGCGCACGCCCACGTCCTCCGGGAGGCTGCGCACCCTCCCCGGCTCGGCGGGCGGTTCCGGGTCCGAGGAACGACCCGCGCCCAGGACCACGCCGAGGCCCACGGCAAGCGAGTTGAAGGCGGCCGCCACTCCCGCCGCCGAAGGTGCCGCTTCGCCCTCCCCGGCGCCGGCGCCGGCCGCTGCGGCGACCCCGCGAAGCCCGGCTTCGTCCGATCGCCACCGCGCCCTGCCCGCGGCCGGCTCCCCGGTCCCCGCGGTCACTCCTCGAAGCCCTGCTTCCTCCGATCGCCACCGCGCCCTGCCAAAGGCCGGCGCGGCCGCCCCGGCGGCAGGCCCCGGCGCCGCAAAACCCATCGAGGCCGCCGCCGAGGCCCCAGCCGCAGGCGTCCGCCAAGCGACCCGGCGCGTGCTTGTCGTGCCGCCGGGAGCCGCGCCCATCAAGACCCCCTCGGGCGGCGGCACTCCCACCGACACCTCCGGTCGCGCGCCGGATGCGCCCGCGGAAGACCGCGGAAGCTAAGCGCCCGCGCAAAAATAACTGCGCAGATTCGGACCTCGAGGCTCCGGGGGGCGCGGCCCTCTGGGCCGCGCTGCGCGGGCCGGAGGCTCGCGCCCCCAGGCATCGGTCGATCCACGGAAGTGTAAAGTAATTCTTGCGCGGGCGCTAACGCACAATTCCCGACCGGAGAAGAGCCGCCGTGGCCGTCGCGTACCTGCACGACTTCGAGAAGCCGATCGCGGAGCTCGAGGACGAGATCGCCAACCTCGAGAAATTGGCCTCCCGCTCCCCCGCCGATCTCTCCGCCAACATACAGAGCTTGCGCGAGCGGTCCCTCGCCCTCAAGCGGGAGATCTACGCGAAGCTCACCCCCTGGCAGCGGGTGCAGGTCGCACGCGACCCGAACCGTCCCCTGTTCACCGACTACCTGAACGCGCTCGTCGAGGACTTCGTCGAGCTGCACGGCGACCGCGCCTACGGCGATGACAAGGCCATCGTCACGGGGTTCGGCCGCATCGGGCAACAAAAGGTGATGATCGTCGGGCACAAGCGCGGGAAGACCACGGCCGAGCGGGTGCAGTGCAATTTCGGGAGCCCGCACCCGGAGGGCTACCGGAAGGCGCTGCTGAAAATGCAGCTCGCGGAGAAGTGTCACGTCCCCGTCGTCTGCTTCATCAACACGGCGGGCGCCTACCCGGGCATCGGCGCGGAGGAACGGGGCCAGGCGCAGGCCATCGCGCGCAATCTCTTCGAGATGTCCCGGCTGCGCACGCCGATCGTGTGCCTGGTCATCGGCGAGGGCGGCAGCGGCGGCGCGCTCGGCATCGGCGTCGGCGACCGGCTCGCCATTCTCGAAAACGCTTACTTCTCGGTCATCTCCCCCGAGGGCTGCGCCGCGATCCTCTGGAAGGACGGAGGGAAGGCGCCGCAGGCGGCCCAAGTGCTGAAGCTCGCGCCCAAGGACCTGCTCGCCCTCGGCATCGTGGATGAGATCGTGCCCGAGCCGGTCGGCGGCGCGCACCATGCCCCGGAGGCCGCCACGCAGCTCGTGAAAGCGGCGATCCTCCGCATGCTCGAGGAGCTGGTGACGGTCCCGATCCCCGAGCTGGTGGAGCGCCGTTACGCGCGTCATCGCCGCATCGGACGGTTCCTGGAGGGAGAAGCGGCGAAGGTCTATTTCGAGTCGACCATCGCGCAGGCCTCCGCGCGGGCGCAGGCGAAGGCGGTGAAGGAGGCGGGGAAAGAGCCCGCCGCGGCCGCCACGAACGCGCCGCGGGAGGCGATCACTCCTGCGAGCGCCGGCCCTGCCGCCGGAGCCCCGCCACTCGTCGCCGGATCGCCGCCCGCCACCGCGGTCACGTCCGCGCCGGCCGTGCATGCCGCCCCCGTGCCGGCGGCGCCGGTCGCGCCCGCGGCCTCCGCTCTCCCGCCGAACCCGCCCACCACCCCGAACCCGCCGGCGAGCGCACCGGCCGGCGCTGAGCCGAGCACGGCGACGAAGGAAAACGCCGGCGCGGTCTCGCCCGGACCCGTGCAGTCCGTCCAGCGCCATGCCTAGTGTCCCGTCTACGCTGATTCCAAGGGTCCGCCGCTGTAGCGGAGTACGCGTTCGGTGAACCCGTCATTCCGGCATGTCATCCTGAGCGGAGCGCCGCAGCGCGAAGCGAAGGATCCAAGCAAGGACGGCCGGCCAACCTTCTCAACCGGCCCTCGGACCGCGTCGTGGGCGAGCCAGTGCCCTGGCGGCCCAGGCGGCGGACCAGAAGGACGTGAAGAACCGCCTGAACCTGGTCCGCGGCGTCGCGGACGACCTGGACAAGGGCATGCAGAAGGAGCGGCAGGCGCTGGAGGAACGGCTCAAGGGGCAGAAGGGGTACGAGGCGTTCAAGAAGGAGGCGGACGCTTTGCTGAGCGACCTGCGAAAGAACCGCCGGAAGGGGGACAAGAAGCCGGACTTGAAGCCGCTGCGGCAACTGTTCGAGAAGAACAAGCCGATGTTCGCCGCGGCCTGGAAGGAAGCGGCGATCGACGGCCGGAAGCTGGAGAGCACGCTGACGCGCGCCCTGGCTCGCTGTCGCGGGGCCGTGGTTCCGACGCGTCGCCTCGGCGGCTCCGGACGCCTCAATTCGGGGGCCTGCGCCCGGGCGGTCGCCGGCCCGCCGGCTTGCCGGGGGCGCCCTGCGGCGCAGGCGTCGGGGCGGGGCGCACGCGCGGCGCCGTCGCGGCCGGCGACGGCCTCAGGTGGTTGCCCGATGCGGTCGGCGCGTCCACGCTGCGCCTGAGCAACACGAGGGTAGCGGCGGCGCCGCCGAGCCACAGGACCGTGAACAGCGCATTCCCGGCCCAGCTCATCGCGGGTCGGAACCGGACCACATCGGGGAGCAGCAGCAGGCCGAAAAGCAGGTTCAGGCCGGCGAGGGCATAGCCCGCGACGCGACCGCCCTTGCCGCCGCGCCGCGCCCACACCGCGGCGCCGCCGTGGGCCGCGCCGTACGGAACGAGCACGAGCGCGGCGAGCAGACCTTGCCGAGGGGCGAAGGGCAAAAGCGCGAACAGGACCCCGGGCAGGAGCGCGAGGACGGCGCCCGTCGCGCCGAGCATAGCGACCGCGGCGGTCAGGCGGGCGCGCGCCGGTGTCGCGCGGCCCCGAGCGCGCCGCCAGCCCAGGGCCGCCGCTACCAAGCCGGCCGCATACAGCGCCGCGAGCCCCGGCATCAGCCCCCACGGCTCAGGTCCTTTCCCGAGTCCAGGGGCCCGAAACTCGCGGTCCGCGTCCGCGAGCCAGGCCGGTCGCCACTGCATCCGCAGTCCCCACGCGTCGACGGCGAACTCGGTCTCTTCGAGCAACTCGGACTCGTAGGGCGACAGGCCAACCACGGCCTGTTGCAACGCGGGTCGCGTCGTCGGAAGCGCCGCCCCTCCGTGCGCCCGACGACCCAGTCCGACCAGTACTCGCGCGAGCACGAGTCGCGCGTTGGCCGTCTGTTCGAAGCCCCACAAGCGGTTGACTTCGAGCGGGGGAAACGTGCGGAGCAGCAGGGAGGCGGCCTGCTTGGCTTGGGCCAGGCGCCGGATTTCCGCCCAGGCCTGGGGGCGCGGCAACTTCCAGGCCGCCGGCAGCGCGGCCAACCAGGCCTCGTGCTCCGCCGCGCCTTCCAGGATGCATTCCTTGAGGTCGCGCCAGGACTCCACCCTCGCGACCCGCGTCTCCGGCAGGCCTGTGGCCTGCGCGACCTCCCTCGCTTGCTCGGGGGGGAGCTTGCGCACCGTGCCGAGCGGGCCGACGACGGGGGCGAGACTCTTGAATCCTGCGGAGGCCAGCCGCTCCCCGAAGTTCCGCTCTACCAGTTTCACCGTACGCCGCGCGCACCAGATTTCGTAGGGCAGACAGGCCGCCGCATCGATGCGCAATTCCCGCAGGGCCGCCTCCAGACGTTCGCAAAAAACGACGGGCGGCAATTCCCGCGCGAAGGCGAGGGTGACGGCGAGCGCGCATTTGACGGCGACGTCGATCTGGCCCGTCGTCGCGACTTCGGTGCGATCGCGGCCCAGGTGTCGGACGAAGCGCAGGGCCGACTCCAGGTCGTCGGCCGCATCGTCCCAGCCGCGCGCGGCCAGCGCGAGGCGGGCCCGCAGGCAGGCAAGATTCGCCAGGTCGCCGCCCGGGAGCACGTGCTCCGAGGGGAGCGCCAGGCCGAGCACGTAGTCGAGCTGGAAATCGCACTCCGCCGTCGCCGCGGCGCGGCGGAAGCACGCGAGCGCCTCGGCGTTGCGATCGACGAAGCCCGACGCCTCCGGAGGTGGCGGCACGTCGGCGGTCAGCCACGCCCGGAGTTGGGTGCGCTCCGCAGCGGGGAGTTTGAGGAGCGCGATGCCCTTGCGGTACTCCGCCGCGGCGTTCCGCGGTTGGCCCTCCGCGGCGGCCGCCGCAGGTGCGAACAGCGCCACGAACAGGACGGCGAGTCCCGCTCCAGCGCTGCGAACGGTCCGAGTGGACATGGATGGCTCCCTCCGATTTCGGCTCCGAAGCACCCGTGAAGGAAAAGGAACAAGTCAGGCACTCACGCCAGTCTGTGCAGGCCGGAAGGCCTGCACCACAAGGGCCTCTTCCCTCCGCTGAAAGTGCCGATCCAGGAGTTATTCTATTACGGGCGCGAAGTACGCCCGGTCCGGGAGGCTCAACGTGCATCGTAGCGAGTGTCGTACACCAGCCAGCGCCCTGCGCCGCCGGGATCGGATATGCGGTGCAGCTTGTATACCGCCTCGAAGACCCGCGGCAGGTACAACCGGACCACGGCCTCCGCACCGTCGATCGTGCAGCCGAGCAAGGGACCGTAGTGGTCTTCGAAGAGAGGCTCCGGCGCGCTGAGGCGCTGGGTGTGGACCGCGATCCAGTCGTCAAGGTACCTCGTGCGCTGATACTCCAGCGCCGCAGCGGGGGTGGCTTGATCCTGACCGGCAAAGTCGGGAAACATCGCGCGCACGGACGCGGGCAGGTCCCATCCCGCCGCGACGGCGGCGCGTTCGCCGCGTTTCGCCGCGCGCAGCACGCGCAGCAGCGCGCCGACCGGGTCGGCCAGCGCGGGCGCATCGTCGCGGTCCTTGCCGAAGGCCTCCTGCGCAATCGGCAGCAGACGAAGCGCGGAGTCGAGGCTGCGCATCTCGACGAATTCCCCCTCCGGCGAGGCGAGAATGATGTAGCGGAAAGGGAGTCCGCCGGGTACGAACTCCCAGCAGGCAAGCCCCGCGAGCGGGGGAGGCCCCGGGAGCCCGTCGGGCGCGCGGGAGAGGCGCGTGAGACGCGAGACCCCCAGCTCGCCGGGGCGGAAGAGCGCCAGGTCGGCGTCGGCCGGCAGGCCGAAACCGGGAAGACGCTCAATCTCAACCGCCAGGCCAGGCAGGACCGACGCGTCGAGCGTGAACGGCTTCCCGTCCCCGCCGTCGCTCTCCCAGTGCACGCGGCCTTCGCGCGCGTGCAACGCTTCCTTCGTGGTCTTCCCCAGGATCGTGGACTCGCACTCCCAGTCGATCGGCATCAGCGCCGCGCTTAAGCGGCCGCGGGAGCGGCGCGTGCTTTCAGCGTCGGCCTCGCGCATCACGTGCTCGACCGTGATTTCGAAGCGCGCCGCGCTGTCGGCTGGAGCGGCTCGCACGGCACAGCGAACGTGTCCGATCCACCGCCGTCCGCGGTAAAGTCCGAACAGGCGCTCCGGCGGCGGCCCGCCCGCCCAGGTTCGACCGAGGCGCTCCAGCCAGGCCTGGCCGCACGCGAGGCGGGCGGAGTCCGCATCCGCCGCCGCGGGCGGATCGCCGGTGGGCCCGGGCGATTGACCGGCCGCTGAACGCACGGCGAACAGCAGCAGGCTCAGGACCAGGGCCGTGCTCCCGCGCGCGGCCGGGCGGTGTCGCTTCATGGTCGTTTCCTCGCAAGAGTACAAGCAAACGGAGTCGGCCGCGCGGGGGACGACGGGGCGCGACGGTGCGTTCGCCGCCCGCCCCCCCCCCGGCCCGCCCGGCATCTTCCGCCCGCGACGCCGGCTACTTCGGACCGGTGAACGGAAGCGCCGTCGTCTGCGACGCCTGGTAGTCGGCCGAGCCACCGAACTGCGCCACCACGGCGCACTTCGCGTCCTTCTTGAGGTTGGATCCCTTGGTCAGGTCCTGACTGAAGTTGCCCTTGGCGTCGGTGATCGCCGTGTGGTTCGGGTCCCCGGGCGCGAAGCCGAAGGAGGTCCCGTCGCTGCCGCTGCCGACGAGGAGGAGCGGCAGACCGGCCGGCGCGGACGTGTGCTTCCCGTCGATCCCACGGACCTCGAGCTTGCCCGTCAGCCGGCCCTTGGCGTCGACGCTCGCGGTGACCCGCGTGCCGAAGCTGAGGGCGACGTGCACCGGCGCCTCGCCCACCGGGACCATCGTGTCGAGGTAGTTCATCCAGCCGATCATCCGGATCGTCTGGAGCTGAGGAGGCTTCGCCTCCGCGGGGTCGGGGGGCTTGAGCTTGAGCGTGAACGTGTCCTTCTTACCGCTCGCGAGCGCGGCGAAGCCGGGCGTGAACTCCCCGTTCCAGCGGCGGTTGCCGGGCCGCGTCGGGGGCGTGCGCGGGACGCCGGTCGGGGTTACGGTGAGCACCCGACTCGTCTTGTCGACGTTGGCCAGGCCGAGCGCGACGTCGAAGGCCGGGTAGGGACTGCCGGGAGCGACCTGCGGGACGAGGAAGGCCTCGGAGTAAAGGTTGCTGGTCCAGTATTCCACGGGCTCGGGGGTTTTGGCCGCGTCCGCCGCCCGCGCCGGCTCGACCACGAGGACGGCGACGAAGGGCGCGCTCGGCCGCCACGTCACGCGCGCCTCCGCGACCGCGCCCGGAGCGAGCGGGAAGGGATCGGCGCCGCCCCCGGGCGTGGTCCAGGCGGATGCTCCCTGCCCCAGCTCGAACACCTGCACCGGATTGAGCAGCGTGAGCGCCGCGCGCAACCGGTCGAAGAAGTCCGGACCGGGCATGAGCATCCCCAGGGGCACGACCTGCGGTTCGAGAACTACGACCCGGGCCGTGGGCGCGGCCAGACTCGCGGCGCCCTGGTTGCGGATGCGCACGTGGAGGCGATGGTCCGCGGTGCCCAGCTCGACGATCGGCACCAGGCCCGACCAGCGGAGGGAAGCCGGGCGGAAGACCGGATCGCCGAAAAACTTCGGGGCGCCGGCGTCGCGTCCGAGGAAGTCGGTGAAGTACGTCCCGAAGCCGTTCGCCGGGTTGTCGAGCCAGATGTCGGCCGCCGCCACGTCGGGCAGCGGGGGCGGCTCCCAGGTCACGCGAAAGCGGTAGCCGGTGTCGCCCACCCGCTCCAGAACGCGGACGGTGAGTCCGCGTCCGACGTCCTCATAGGCGTCGCCCACGCCGAAGGGCGCGCTGCGCAGGATCGGCTCGTCGGTCCGGCTCCGGCGCGGCACGACTTCGACCGGGTGAAAGGGCGGCAGCCGCAGCCCCGGCAGCCAGGGCTTCGTGAAGCTGATCAGCACCCCCTCCTCGTAGCTGCCCGGCAATCCGAGCGGGGAGCGTTCGTGGGACCGGATTTCCGCACCCGTCGCATCCTGGCTGATGAAGAACTTCATGAAGGGCAGGGAAGATTCCGGCTCGAAGGCGAGGACGCGGTCGCGCCCGCTCTTGCGTCGGGCCTCGATCAAGTAGCCGACGAACGGGGGCGCGGAGATCGTGAAGGTCTCGGAGAGCCCGCGCAAGAGGCCCGTGGCGCTCGGGGAGAAATTGCGCAGGTCCTCGGTGGTCGGCAGGAAGAACAATTCCCGTTGGTTGCCCACGCCGGTCATCGGCAGGCGCACCACGCGTTCGATCTCGACCCGGCCGCCGGTGGCGGGCGGGGCGACCACTTCCATCCGCTCCGGACCGATCCATCCGGTCATCTGGCGGCAGAACCCCGCGAAGTTCTGGCGGTTGTCCGCCGCCATTTCGCACCAGTTGTCATTGAATTCCGGACCTGGCGTCGCCAGCCCGCTGCCGACGGGTTCCCGGTAGAGATCGGGCAGGCCGAGGATGTGCCCCAGTTCGTGGCACACCGTCGAGACCACGTCCGCGGAGACGCCGATCTCGCCCGAGGAGGAGGCGACCCGCAAGGTCAGGCCGTCGACCACCACGCCGGGCGGTTCCGGGAGCACCGTGACGGATACGGTAATCACCTGATTCTTGACCGTGACATAGGGGAGGGCGGTGAACGCGATGCCGCGCTTCCATTGGTTCACGATCAGGATCAGGCGCCGCAGGCCGGGTTCCTCCAGGACCGCCGGATTCGCCGTGTCGAGGATGCGCAGCGCCTCCCAGCCCTCGCGGAAGAGCGTGCGGGGGTCGTTTTCGCGCGTCGCGCCGAAGTCCTGGAGAAACTGCGGCGGGTCGTCGTATGCCGTCTGGAGGTCGAACACCTGGGGCAGGCCGAATTCGTCGGGGGAGCGGAAGCGCCAGGTGGTCTGGTTGACCAGCCCGGCGTTTCCGCGGTGGCCGGACGCGTCGCGATAGTAGAGGTTCACATGGTGATCGAGGATGCGCTGCCAGTCTCGGGCAGAGACTTGAGGCGGGTTGGTGCCCGGGTAGCGACCGACCGCGACGATCACGTCCTTGGTTCCGAGCGGGTCCTGCGCCGGTTGAGCGGACGCCCCGGCGGCCGCGGCCGCCAGCAGGAGGCTATGGACCCACAAGAGCCGGAGTCCGCGCGCGAGAGTGTCGGGCCACATGATCCACTTCTCCTTCAGCTAGTGCCGGCTGGACCCTGCGCGGGCGTGGTGCGCGCGCAGCTCCGCTCTACCTCGGGAGCGGCGCGCACAAGTGCCACAGGTATTTTCCGATTTCTCGAACCGATTGCAACCTCATGAAGCAAAAAAGGTTGCGAGCGCATCCTGGGCGAAGCTCCCCCGTCCGAGTCCCCCCCTCCCAAGCCGGCCGACTTCCTCCCCACAGACCGCCCATCTTGTAACTCTGGCGGGCGACGAGGTCAAGGCTTGCGCGCCGAATTTCTCGGAAAACCGCGGCAAGTAGGGCGCGAATGCCCAAGGTAGGGGCACGAGCGAAGCGATTCGATGCGACGCATGAGCATGGAACCGAGAGGCCGGGAGAGACAGATGACGATGCGGAAGCGGATGGAGCTGAGCCTGAGTTTGGTGGCCGTGATCGTGGCCGCGTGCACCGCTCTGCTCCGCGGGGAGATCGCCGGGGTTGCCGCCCCCGAGGCGCCGGCTCCGGCGCGCACGACGATGCGCACGGAGCGGCGCTCCGTCCACGCGTCACTGCCCCTGCGCACGCCGGCCGCGCGCCGGGTGCAGCCGCCGGCGGCCCCGACGACGGAGCGCGCGCTGCGGCGGACCGCTTCCGCGCAGCCGACGACCGCGGCGACGGCGCCCGCGCCGGCGGCTGCCGTGGCGGCCAACGCCGTCGCGCGCGGCGCGGCCCGCACGGAGGCGTCGCTCGCCGGGATCGTCGGCGCGAGCGACCTCATCATCATCATCATCATCATCATCATCATCATCATCATCATCATCATCATCATCATCATCATCATCATCATCATCATCATCATCATCATCAT
>JACPWG010000121.1 GCA_016197205.1 Planctomycetota bacterium | reverse complement strand
TCCCGACCTCGAGACCCTCCCCTCCCCGAAGACGCTCGTGGACGGCCCGTGGTACATCGCCATCGGCACGAACATCCGCGGGCCAATGCCGCTCGACCAGGTGAAGGAGCACATCGCGCGGCGCGAGTTGACGCCGGACTGCCTGATCTGGAAAGAGGGGATGAAGGACTGGGAACTGGCGAAAAACGTCCGGCCGATCGCGGTCCTCTTCGGGGTTGCGGCCGCGAAGGGCCCCCGGGAGGGGCTCCCCTTCCGGAGCGAAACGACGCGCGCCGGCCAGATCGAGCTGGACGGCGAGCTCCCGCGCAGGGGGTCGGAGGAGAACGGCGGCGCCACGGAGGCAGAGACGATGGTCGTGCACTCCGCGAAGATCCTGGTGCCGCGCGACGAGTATCCCCAGATCGACGGCTACACCATCGACGCGGTCCTCGGCAAGGGCGGGATGGGGGTGGTCTATCGCGCGACGCAGGTCGCGATGGACCGGCCCGTCGCCATCAAGGTCCTGGCCGGCAAGTACGCGAGCAACCAGACCTTCGTCGGCCGCTTCCTCAAGGAGGCGCGCGCCAGCGCCCGGCTCTCGCACCCGAACATCATCCAGGGGATCGACGTGCGGGAGGCGCAGGGGAAGTACTGCTTCATCATGGAGTACGTGGACGGCCAGCGGATCGGGGACATCCTGCGCCGGGGCGGGGCGATGGACCCGGCCCGCGCGCTCAACATCGTGATCCAGGTCGCCCGCTCGCTGGAGCACGCGCACAAGAACGGGATCATCCACCGGGACGTGAAACCGGACAACCTGATGTTGACGAAGGACGGGCAGGCGAAACTCTGCGACCTGGGCATGGTGAAGCTGGCGGAAGAGGACCCGACCGCGCCGGGGCAGATCACGGGCGGGACGCCGAACTACCTGTCGCCGGAGCAGGCGCGCGGGGAGCCGACCGTGGATCACCGCGCGGACATCTACTGCCTCGGGGGCACCTTCTACCACATGGTCGTCGGCGCGGTCCCCTTCACGGGGCTGACGCGGTCCGACATCGTCAAGAAGCATCTGAACGAGCAGCCGGTTCCCCCGGACAAGCGGAACCCGAGCGTCTCGCCGAAGATGTCCGCGGTCATCCTGAAGATGATGTCGAAGGACGCCGGGGAGCGGTATGCGAACGCCACCGAGCTGATCAAGGACCTGACGCTCCTGTCGATGGGCTCGACCCCGATGGCCGCCGGCGGCCCGGCCGCGGATGCCCCGTCCCCCGCCGCGTCCCCGGCGGCCCGCCCGCGCATGACCTCGCGACCCACCCGCCTCCCCTCCCGTCCGAGCAGACGCCGCCGGCTGCGGTAGCGGCCCGCGCCGGGCGCGGCCCACTCGCGTCCGCCCGCCGAACGCGGGCCCGCGGACTCCGGACGGACCTTCGCCGAAAACAAGACTTCGTTCCTTCGCGGGCCACGTTCGTTCTCCCCCGCCCGCATTTCGACCGGCCACGAACCTTTGTGGTGCGGGGTTTTGGCCCTGCACCGGCGGGATCCCCCGCGCAGAAAGCGTGGAGGCCGTCGCGCGCGGGGGGGGGCGAAAAGGGGGTTGCTCCAGACGCTCCTCCGAAGGGAAGGCGTCCACACCAAGTGGGGCTTCAATCTAGGTTCTGTAGGTTCTTGGTGGCTCTCGCGGCCCCGACCCGCCTCGAAAGCCTGGGGGGGAGAACGAAGGCTCAATTCTCAAGGCTCAAGGTTCAAGCAATGCTCAAGACTTAATTCTCAACGCCTTATTCGCGTGCGTGACCGAATCTTCGGAAATCCGCTGAGGAACCAGGTCTGGGAAGATCGGCATTGGGGACTGCGGCCTCCCTGAGCCTTGAACATTTGAATCCGCGACGCACCCACAGGATCGATGTTGAAACCCCACTAGGGTTCTGCCGTTGACCGCTGCGCCACCCTTGCCCGCCTCAGGGCATAGCTGCTAGACTGCAGGGCATGCACTCACCCCCAACTTCTCCCTCACCGTCCCCATCTACGCCGTCCGAGCTCCGGGCGTCGCCTGCGGTGCAGGCCGTAGACCTGCCCGAGGCTCTCAGGCACTGCCGGCGCTTTCCGATGGATGGTGCGCTGCTGCTCTTCGATCGCGAGAGCGGCCTGTGCGCGCTCTGTGACGGCCCCGAAACCGCTGCCTTGCGACAGAGCGCGCCCCGCGTTGTCCAATTCTCGATCACGAACCAATGCAACCTTGCGTGCTCCTTTTGCTACCGGCCGCTGAAAGCGCAGAGTGGGTGGACCGTGGACAGCGCTTTCGAGCTTCTCTCCGAGCTGTCGGCCGCGGGAGTCCTGGAGGTTGCTTTCGGCGGCGGCGAGCCGTGGGTGTTTCCCGGGTTTGAGGTGCTTGTGCGTCGCCTTCACGACGAGACGCGCCTCGCGGTTAATCTCACGACCAACGGCATGGGGCTCACGCCGGCGCGGCTGAGGGCGATCGAGGGCTCGTACGGTCAGATCCGGCTTTCGCTGTACGACGAGAATGGCTGGCCGGAGAGGGTCGCGATGCTCGCGCGCGCCGGGGCGCGGTTCGGGGTGAACTGGCTTGTGACCCCGGCGCGTCTGCCGGAGCTTGAGGCGATGCTGTTGCGGCTTGCGGCGCTTGGGTGTCGAGACGTCCTGCTCCTGTCCTACAACGGCGCGGATCAAGCGCTTCACTTGAGCGCGGCGCAGAGTGCGGAGCTGGGTCGTCGAGTGGCGGTCGTTGCACGGGCATTGGAAGGGCGCCTGCAGCTCAAGCTGTCGGTCTGCTGGGGGGATCGGCTGGACTCGGCGCCGCGACTCCTGCCGGGCCGGGACTGCGGGGCGGGGATGGACTTCGTCGTCCTGACGAGCGAGCGAAAACTCCAGCCCTGCAGTTTTCACCAGCTCGGTTTTCCGATCGAGAGCGCTTCCGACGTGCTTGCGCATTGGCGAGCGAAGCGCGCCGACCTTGCCAGTCCTGCCCGAATCATCGGTTGCGCGCGAAAGAGCGATTACGGTTTCGTGCACGGCGCTTGAAGGTTGGTGCGATGCGGATTCGAGTGTGGAACGCCTTTGCAGGGAACAACAGCGGAAGCTACACCATCGTGGGGCGCTTTCGTGATGCGGCACAGGCAGACGAGATCGTCGGTTTGCTGACGCCGCTGATCTTGGAGCAGACCCGCTGGTTCGCGAACCCTCAGAGCGCCCGGCCCTCGCCCTTGGAGCGGCTGGCGATCCAGGACTCCCTGGAGTGGGATGCAGAGGATGGGGATTGGCCCGAGTATGGAGGGAAAGAGTCGCCGGAGATCCTGCGCATCGGGAACCAAGTGCTCATTCATCACGACTATACGGTGAGCCTCCCGCGCTTCTTTGGGCGCCTCTTTTACGCGCGTGGAGGGGCTGTGGACGTGATCCTGGATCATGCCCACGCTCGGCTGGTAGCCTCCTTTCAAGTATGGTGGCCGTGGAACAGCGAGGCGCAAGCCCGCGTTCCGAGCCTGAGCAAGGCGCTGGCGTCCGAGTTGCTCGCGGTCGGGAGTCCTCTTCAGACGCATTCCGCGCCAGGTGTCAAGCCTGTCGTCCACGAACATGGCAGCGGCTTCGCGCTCGACACCTTCCGAATCCTGGCGGTTTTCGATGACTTGGTGGCCGGGGTCGATGGCGTGCGCGTGATCGTGGAGAAGCACGAGGGCCGGATCCTACTTCAGCTCTCCGAGGAGATGGACGCGACCGGCGATCCTCTCGCGTCGGCGAGACGGCCGGAGGATCGACTCCGCGGGACCTAGCGGCCCGTTGACGAAATCCAGACACGATGCCTGGGGGCGCGGTGAGGACCGATCGTGCGTGGTGATTTCTACGCGGCCACTACGGAGCGTGGGGTGGCGCTACGCCTCCACCTCCACCCGGACCGCCCGCGCCTTCCACGACCCGGGCAGCGCCTCGGCCTCCTCATGTGAACACCCGAGGACGACCATCCAGTCCTTCGTTGCTCGGAACTGAGCGTCCGCGGTGGTCGCCATCGCCCAGAGGGCGTTCCGCGCCTGGCCGGCCGCGCGCGGGAACCCCTCCACGTACAGCACGCCTCGCCCCTCGCGCCGGTACGCGTCCACGTCCAGGTAGGTCGAGGCGTCGGCCTGGAGCGGCTGCACTTCCAGCCCGGCCTCGGTCGCCGCTTGCTGGATGGCCGCAAGGCGCGCTTCCGCGGATGCGCCCGCGAGCACGACGGAGCGCCCCTCGCGGAGGGCGTCGACAAGTTGCTTCTCAGTCGGTTGCAAGGTCGGGTTCCTCCTGTGCGTTGGGACCGCCCGGCCTGCGTGCATGGCCGCCACCGAGGCGTCCTGGGTGCGGCGGGTACGGAGCCGGAAACGATGAAGCGTGGACCGGACGCCGCGGTTCCCGGTTGCGGCGGAGTCGCGGCCCAGGGCGGCGCGTTCTATCCCGCGGAGCGACCGCCGGGAAGCAGAAAACGGGACGCTTCACAGCCCGGCAACTTCCTGCTTGCGAACCTCCCGGACCGCCCGTAGAATCCGGTCCCGGATCCCTGGCGAGGCCTCCTGGCCCGCCCCTCCCCGCAGAGCGGAGCCGCACCGGATGAAAGGGTTCGTCCCCACGCCGCCGGAGATGGTCGACCTCATGGTCGGCAAGCTCTTCCGCGGCCGGCCGCCGCACCCCGACGCCGGCCTCCTCGACCCGGGCTGCGGCACAGGTGCCTTCATCGAAGGTGTCCTCCGCTGGTGCGAGAAGCGACGGGTCGCCCCGCCTCGCATCGTGGGGGTGGAGTCCGATCCCCGGCTCCTCGCCGCAGCCCGCGCGGCGGTGGGGTCCCATCCCTGCGTCGAGTTGAGACGCGAGGATTTCCTGCGCGCGGCTCCGAGCTCTTACGAGTACGTGCTCGGGAATCCGCCCTACGTGTCGATCGTCGGCCTTTCCGAGGACGAGAAGTCCTGGTACCGGACGCGCTACGCAGCCTCGCGCGGACGGTTCGACCTCTACATGCTTTTTTTTGAACGCGCCCTCCAGAGCCTGAAGCCCGGCGGCAGGTTCGTCTTCATCACGCCCGAGAAGTTCCTCTACGTCGAACCGGCCGCACCCCTGCGCCGGCTACCGTCCGATCACGGTCGCGATGGGCAACTGCGTCCACGGCCTGGACCCGCGGGAGCTGCGGAAGGCGCGCGGCCGGGACCTCGAGCTGGAGTCCTACACGCAGGCGTTTTTCGACGCGCGCGAGCTTGCGATGGAGCGCCTGCGGCAGGACCTTTTTCGGGAGTGGCCGCAGGGGAAGCCCGACGCGCCGACGGGGATCGTCGGCATGACCGTGAGCGAGTCGACCTACGACGGCCAGGCCGCGTCCGGCCCGCCGATCGTGGAGTTCACGGCGCTGGGGACCGCTGTCGCTCCGCTGGCGACGAACGATCCGCGGCGCGGGGCGGGGCCGTCGAAGCCGAGACTGGTGATGCCGCTGGATCGATAGAGCAGAGCCTCCGCAGGGAGGGGATACTCCAGAACGGTCCGCCGATGGTGAGACACCACCGTTGTCGGCCCACCCCATGTGCTTTCGTTCACCAAGTTCTCCTTGTCCCCGGCCGTCCACGCGGCGTAGAATTGAGAATGGGCCGTGGGTCCCCGTGACGCTTCGACCTTGAGGACTGAGCCACCGTGCTTCTAACCCAGGTGCGGATCGGGCCCGCCGATCACCGCAAGAAGATGTCCTTGGACGACTTCGCTCGAGCGGAGGGTGAACCCGGGCATCGCTATGAGCTCGGCAAAGGGGAGGTCGTCGTGGTTGACGTGCCTGGGCTGCCCCACGGACTCGTGGTTCAGAATCTTGACAGGGAATTCCGACGCTACGACCTCGCGCATCCCGGGCGCATCGTCCTGCTCGCCGCGGGATCGGACTGCGCACTGCGACTGCCTGGCATGCAGTCGGAACGGCACCCCGACCTCTCCCTGTACCTGACGCCTCCGCCGGAGCTCGAGTCTCCGTGGGAGGAGTGGATCCCCGACCTTGTGGTCGAGGTCACGTCCAAAGGCCAGGAGTCCAGGGATTACGACGAAAAGCGGCAGGAGTATCTCGCGGCAGGCGTTCGGGCCTATTGGATTGTGGATCCCGGGCCTCGGGCCGTGCTGCTCCTTCGTCGGCGCGGGGACGCGTGGAGGGAGGATCGAGCCGCTGAAGCAGGTGTGCTTCGAACCCTGCTCCTACCTGGGCTCGAGATCAAGGTGTCAGGATTGTTCGCGAAGGTCAGTCCGCGGAGGGCCCGAAAGGGAAAAGGGGACGCGGAACCGGGCGAATAGAGTATCCGCAAACCTCTCAGCAGGTCGGGCTTTGGCCCACCGGCAGCGCCACGAACTTCAGGCGCCTGCGGCCAGCCCTTCCAAGGTGGGCGAACGAGTCGACCCTTGCGGAACAGCCCATGAACGGTTCGACCGCGGAACGGGGCGAATTTCTGGATGCTTGCCTCCGCCGGCCTCGAGCCCTTGTGGTGCAGGGCTTCCGCCCTGCACCGGCGGGACAACTTGGGTGGAAATCGCGCAGCCCGTCGGGTGCGGCGGCGGCTCGACGGGAAATGAGGAGGCACTTCGGACGTTTCCTGCGAGTGCGGGTGCAGGGCGGAAGCCCTGCACCACAAAGCGCTCTCAAGCCGCAGGCTCAAGTGAATAGCCGGCTTGCGGCGAGCGAAAGCGTTGCAACACCACCTTGAAAGGGCTGGCGCCTGCGGCCCGAAGCGCGGAGCGCGAAGGGGGATCGAGCGAAGAGGGCAAGCGCTCCATGCCCCGCGCCCTTGTGCGACGGGCGTCTCGCGGCGCGCCTACGCCTCCACCTCCACCCGGACCGCCAGCGCCTTCCACGACCCGGGCAGCTCTTCGGCCTCCTCAGGTGAACACCCGAGGACGACCGTCCAGTCCTTCGTCGCCCGGAAGCGCGCGTCCGCAGTGGTGGCCATCGCCCAGAGCGCGTTTCGCGCCTGGCCGGCCGCGCGCGCGAACCCCTCCACGTACAGCACGCCCCGCCCCTCGCGCCGGTACGCGTCCACGTCCAGATAGGTCGAGGCGTCGGCCTGGAGCGGCTGCACCTCCAAGCCGGCCTCGGTCGCCGCTTGCTGGATGGCCGCCAGGCGCACCTCCGCGGATGCGCCCGCGAGCACGACGGAACGCCCCTCGCGAAGGGCGTCGACCAGTTCCTTCTCAGTCGCTTGCAAGGTCGGATTCCTCCTGCGCGTTGGGACCGCCCGGCCTGCGTGCATGGCCGCCACCGCAGCGTCGTGGGTGCGGCGGGTACGGAGCCGGGAACGATGAAGCGTGGACCGGACGCCGCGCTTCCCGGTTGCCGCGGAGTCGCGGCCCAGGGCGGCGCATTCTATCCCGCGGGGCGGCCGCCGGGAAGCAGAAAACGGGACGCAGCCGCGGGCGGCAACTTCCTGCTTGCGAACCTCCCGGGCCGCCCGTAGAATCCGTGCCCCGGATCCCCGGCGAGACCTCCTTGCCCGCGCCCCCGCAGAGCGGAGCCGCACCGGATGAAAGGGTTCGTCCCCACGCCGCCGGAGATGGTCGACCTCATGGTCGGCAAGCTCTTCCGCGGCCGGCCGCCGCGCCCCGACGCCGGCCTCCTCGACCCGGGCTGCGGCACAGGTGCCTTCATCGAAGGCGTCCTCCGCTGGTGCGAGAAGCGACGGGTCGCACCGCCTCGCATCGTGGGGGTGGAGTCCGATCCCCGGCTCCTTGCCGCAGCCCGCGCGGCGGTGGGGTCCGACCTTTGACCTCGCTCCTGTCCCATGGCATGCCGGCTTGACTCTCGACCTGCCCAAAGCAGAGGTTGCCGGCGGTCAATCCGCCGCGTTTGCCCTGCGCACTCCAGGCTCTATGCTGCTACCCCCTGAAAGCTTGTTTTCCTGCGCAAAACTTCAGCGAGGCGCGACGTCAAGAACACGAATTCCACGAACTACGCGAATTTCACGCAGCGGTTAGATACAACCGCGGTATCGTCCTCTCTTCGTGAAATTCAACGGCTTCGTGAAATTCGTGTTCCCGTCCGGTCGTCGGGGCGACGGGTGTTGCAGGCCACTCCGGGTTCGGCTGGGGCACCGCCGCGCTGCGATCCTGAGCCTGCTTTCGCACGACCGCTCCTCATGTCGTTCCCTTGCTTCCGCCCTCTCTTTTCGCTATTCTCACCGCTGGACCGGTGGTCATCCCCGTGGCCCGAGTGGAGAGTCCAGACAGCATGCCTCCGATTTCCCTGCAAGATGCGGTCTCGGCTCTCTATCGGAAGGCTCGCTTGGAGGGTGGCAAAACATCCACCACTCGCCTGAAAATGCTCGCAGAATTTTCCGTGCAACAACTTGAACTTCGAGGTCTGGCGGGTGCGGTGCCGGAGCCGGTACTTCACGGTTTCGCGCGAGACAAGGACTGGGATGTTGCTTGGTTGCACCACGGGAAAGCGCGCCTCGCCATCTCCCTGAAGTCGCTGCTCACGAATCTCGGAGGGACGGTACCGAACCGCATCGACGATCTCATCGGTGAAGTGGCCAGTCTCCAGATGTACTCGCCCGAGATCGTGGTCGGCTACCTCGTGCTGTTCAACATCGAGGAAGACGAAGAGAGCAAAAAACACGGTTGCACCTGGGGGCAGCTCTTCCGCACGCGTCTGCTGTCCATTTCGGGACGTCGCGCGCCACATTGGACGATCGGAACCGTGGAGGCTGTGGCCATGGTAGAGGTCGATTTCGCGCAAGGTCCACGCGTCGTTTCAGGGGAGAACGAGGTCGCCGCGATGTTCGACACACTCACCGACCAAGTTTACCAGCGGCACCCCGATCTCGTTCGCCCCCGGAGGTAGCTTGCCGTGAGACGTCCTCCCCCTGATGACCCGCTGCTGGAACTCGCGCTGAGGGCCCTAGGCGAGTTCGCCCCAAGGCTGCCCGGCGCGCAGACCGTTATTCCCCTCTTGGCTCGAGACCCCAAGGCCCTCGCGCGGCTCACGGAGGTGGTTCGGACGCTGCCGACTCGACAGCGGATCGTCCGTGGGGACGCGCGACGACTCGCCGGGGTTGTGGATCGCTCGGTCCATTTGGTCCTGACCTCTCCTCCGTATTGGACGCTCAAGACCTATCGTTCCGGTGAAGGGCAGCTTGGACACATCGTCGATTACCAGGTCTTCCTGCAGGAGCTTCAACGAGCGTGGGAAGAATGCTACCGCGTTTTGGTTCCTGGGGGTCGCCTGGTCATCGTGGTTGGCGACGTTTGTCTCTCTCGAAAGGCCAATGGTCGTCATGTCGTCGTGCCGCTCCACGCGGCGATTCAAGAAGGCTGCCGACGCATTGGGTTTGACAATCTGGCTTGCATTATCTGGCAGAAAATTTCGAACGCAAAATTCGAGGTAGATCGGGGCCCTGGAGGCTTCTTGGGGAAGCCGTATGAACCCAACGCAATCATCAAGAACGACATCGAGTTTCTTCTCATGCAGCGCAAGGGAGGAGGCTACCGACAGCCGTCGCTTGGGATGCGCCTGCTCAGTATCATCCCGGAGGTGGAACACAAGGAGTGGTTTCAGCAGGTTTGGGATCTCCCGGGTGCGTCCACGCGGGACCACCCGGCGCCCTACCCATTAGCTCTCGCGGAGCGGCTCATCCGCATGTTTTCGTTCGTAGGGGACACCGTTCTGGATCCGTTTTTGGGGACGGGTACCACTTGCCTCGCCGCGTCGCGATGGGGAAGAAACGGCATCGGCTTCGAAGTGGATCGACACTATGCGGAAATGGCGCGTGCTCGGCTGAGCGCTGCGGCAGGGGAGTCTTTCACCGCCGCTGCAGTAACCCTTGAGGAGGGTGATGCCGGCGCAGCGCGCGAGCGGCCGACGGGAGTTGCGGAGGGGCGAAGAGGCGCACCGTATGTAACGCGCAAGCGGTCCTCGGGATTCGCGGTCGCGAAACGGCGTCGATGAAAGCTTCCTCGCCGTCCCTCCCCCGGCCCTTCCCCGCACGCCTATTCGACCGTGATCGCGTACCCCTGCCACTTCGTGACGAACCACTCCACCGACTGCCGGTCCTTGCCCGAGGCGGGGTCGTCGCTCTCGACGTAGCCGTCCGCGATCCGCGTAACCACGACCTTGTGCGTTTGGAAGAGTTTCAGTCGCAGCTCGACGATCGCGGGCAGCGGACCCGCGGCCAGCTCGTCGAGCGTGAGGCGGCGGAAGCGCACGCGGCGGCCGGGGAGCTTCGCGGCCAGCGCATGCGCGATGCCGAGCATCCGCGTCCCCTTGTGCTCATTCGTCCACCCGAGCGCCGCCATTTCCGCCTCGCTCGCCTCCACGCCGTGCCGGCGCGCGACCATCACGGCGGCCGCGGCCCCGCACGAGAACTCGCTGCTCTGCACGCAGACGCCCCTCTTGTCCCACGCCGTCTTGAGCACGTCGTCCTTCGACCCTTCGAGCATCCATTTCGTATCCCAGAGATGGAGGCCGAGTGCGAAGACGGCGAGGAGACCCGCGAGGCCGCGCGAGAAACGCGACGGGAGGCGCCCCCAGACCGCGCCGACGCAGGCGAGGAGGCCGAGGGGCAGCCACGCCTGTTGAAAAAAAATGTATGGCCACGCGGGAAAGAGCGCCCCTTCGACTTCCTCCGGCACGTAACGGAAGGCGCACGCGAGGGCCAGGGGAAGGAGCGGGCAGGCGAACGCGAGGGCGAGGCCGGGGCGGCGCGCGGCGAGCCGGCGGAAGCCGACGAAGGCCAGGATCGGCAGCGGGAACTGGGCGAGCCACCACGGCCAATACATGCGGCCTCGGCGAGAAGGAAGCGAACCAGGATCCGCGCGGAAGCGACGCCGGGGCCGGCGCCGTTCATCGGATCGCGAGGAGCATCCCGTACCCTTGGCGCTGTGCGTCGGCGTAGTAGGCGCGCAGACCCTCGTAGTTCACGCGGATGAAGTGAAGGTCGTCGTTTCCCATCCCCCACGCGCCGGGGTAGATGTCCGCGTCCACGAGGGCGTCGGCGTCGAAGCGCCGCCCCAGCTCTTCGGGAGAGATCGTCGCGAGCGTCAGGGCGACCTCGGAGACCTCCTCCGGGGTGAGGTAGCGCGCGCGCCCGTAGCCGCTGTCCTTGCCGATGGGGGTGCCGCCGAGCACGACGTTGCCGAGCGGCGGCGGCGCGCTCCACGCCTTCTTCGTCAGGAGATAGTGGATCGCCTGCCAGGCCTTGTCCACGTCGCACGACTTGGGGACGCGGTCGAAGGACGCGGGACGGCGATCCATTTTGCGGCGGAAATCGGCCTCGCTCCCGAACTGCCGATGGAGGTCGAGCAGCGAGTCGAGGGCCTCGCGCGAGTCGAGGACTTCGATCAGGTCCGGGTCCTTCCGGAGCGCGTCGAGCACGTCCGGCGGGAGCTGCCGGAAGACGCCGATCATCCCCATGCTGTCCTCCAACGATCGAGTGCTTGCTCGTCCAGCACCCTGCTGGAAGTGAGATCGTTCCCGCCTGCGCAAGAGCGGCGGACGCGGCTGTAGTCGTCAGCCTCTTTTAACACAGAGACGCGGAGACGCGGAGGATTTTCGCAGGACCGAAGATCCTTCGCGTCTCGGCGTCTCTGTGGTTCGTTCCCGTGTCCGACGGCTGAGGGCCTGCCGCACGCGGGAGCCCCGTTCGAAAACGACCGCTTCCTCTTGACGAGCGGCGGTCGCCCCGATATGGTACGCGCCGCGCACGCGCTCGGACACTGCGGTTCGCGCGCCCGTGCCGGCCCCGATCCGCCTTCGATCGGCCCCGCGTTTCCATCCACCGCCAGCCGGGGTTCTCCTCGATGCCCAAGCGCACCGATCTCCGCTCGATCCTCGTCGTCGGGTCCGGCCCCATCGTGATCGGCCAGGCGTGCGAGTTCGACTACTCCGGGACGCAAGGCTGCAAGGCCCTGCGCGAGGAGGGCTACCGGGTCATTCTCGTCAACTCCAACCCCGCGACGATCATGACCGACCCGGAGACCGCCGACCGGACGTACATCGAGCCGATCACGGCGCCCGTGATCGAGAAGATCCTCGCCGCCGAGCGGCCCGACGCGATCCTGCCCACCCTCGGCGGCCAGACCGCGCTCAACGTCGCGGTCGAGCTGTCCGCGTCCGGCGCCCTCGCCCGCCACAACTGCGTCATGATCGGCGCGACCGAAGAGGCGATCCGCAAGGCGGAGGACCGGCGCCTGTTCAAGGACGCGATGCTCCGGATCGGCCTCGACGTCCCGCGAAGCGGCGACGCCCACTCCCTCGCCGAGGCGCACGCCATCCGCGAGCAGCTCGGCCTCCCCCTCGTGATCCGGCCCAGCTTCACCCTCGGCGGCATGGGCGGCGGCATCGCCTACAACCTCGACGAGTTCGAACGGATCGTCGGCCTCGGTCTCTCCCTTTCCATGGTCCACGAAGTCCTCATCGAGGAGTCCGTGTACGGGTGGAAGGAGTTCGAGCTGGAGGTCATGCGCGACTGCAAGGACAACACGGTCATCGTCTGCTCGATCGAAAACGTCGACCCGATGGGCATCCACACCGGCGACTCGATC
>JACPWG010000120.1 GCA_016197205.1 Planctomycetota bacterium | reverse complement strand
GCGGGCGCGGGTCGAGCCGGAGCCGATCCATCAGGCGCTGACGCGGGCAATCCGGCGCTGCCTGGAGCGCGGCGACCACGGCCCGGTGTCCGACCTGATCACGCAGGCCGCACGGGAGCGCAGGTTCCTGGGGTGAGGCGGAGGGTGGCGGCCATCGAGAAGGCGGGGTGGGCAATCCCTCGAAGACTTCGAGGGGCGCTTGAGGCGCGTTCGGGACGGGGACTCCGGGCCCGAGCCTGCGTAAAACACCGGACCTCGCCCCACCCCCACCGCGACATGCCCCCGCTGTCAGGCCCCTCCGTCAGCCGCGCTTAAGGTTCTGTCGCACCCATGCCTGGAACCGCCGAATCCACTCGTTCTCGCGCATGCCGGCCGGCAGTCGCAGGAAGCCCTCGAATTCCGCCAGGGGCAGGGAGGGGAAGCTCCGGCTCATCTCGGACCGCAGGTAGGACCCGTCCGGCTGAAGGATGTACACGCGGAGGGCCTGTCCGTCGAAGCGCCAGATTTCCGGGACGCGCAGCGCCGCGTAGATCCCCTGCCGATCAAGGGAGCTGGAGGTGACGTCGATTTCGACCGCCAGGTCCGGCGGGGGATCCCGCGTCAAATCCAGGCTGGGCCTCCCGCGGACCCATTGCTCGTTGCCGATCCAGTAGCACTCGTCCGGCTCCAGCCCGCGCTCAACGTCCTCGCGACGAAAGGTCGTGGAGGCGCCCCGACGGACGTCGATGTCCAGCTCCAGCACGAGGACATCGAGCAGGCAGCGGAGAATGGACTTGTAACTCTCGTGTTCGGGTGACGGCGACATCAGCTCCAGACTCCCCCGATCATAGGTCACGAATACGTGCCGGTCGCCCAGGATTCGCAGGATTTCTCCGTACGAGCGCCAATCCACGGCTCGAAGTACGAACCGCTGCTCGGAACCGGCTGACGGCGACGGAGGGAGCCGCGCCGGCACGGCCGGCGGGTGGGGCTGCCCAACTGATGCAGCTTTCTCGGTCATGCTGTGCGCCTCTCTTGCTCACGCCTGCCTGCGGATCCGACAGGAGCCGGAGGAAGTCCTGCACGTCGCGCGCGAAAGGACTCGCCTTCACCTCGCCCGCTCCGCCTCGCTGACGTCAGGAGGGCTTTCGCCGAAGGCGCGGCGCTTGAGTTCCTCGGCGATCGCCAGCCGCTCCTCCAGCGTCAGGCTCAACTCCTGCTCGATGTCCCACTCGCGCGCGGCCGCGAACCCGATCAAGTGATGGGCAACCGGCTCCAAGGGGCGCCTCCTCATCCGTGGGTGAAGGACTCAGCATGGATTGTACCGCCGCCGCCGGACCAAGTCCAGTCGGGACTCCGGTGCACGGACATGCGAGCAAGCCCTCGTCCCCGCCCTACACCGACGAGACAACCCGGGTGGAAAGCACGCAGCCCGTTGGAGGCCGGGGCGGCTCGACGGGAGGCGAGGAGGTGCTTCGGACCTTCCGTGCGAGGGCGGGTGCAGGGCGGGCCGGGGCATGGGTCGCGAAGACCTCCCGGCACGGCCGGGTAGCGCGGCCCTGGTCCATGCCCGCGAGGCCCGCATGCTCTTCCGTGTCCTCGAACTCAGTACCGCTCCACGGAAGTCGGTGGCCAATAGGCGAAGGCAAGTTTGGCTGCCCGCGAGGCGCGCGAGCGAGCCGTAGTAGCGGAGAACTACGGCGAGCGAGCGCAACGACGCGGGCGGCCAAAATCGCCGAGCAAATTGGTCACCCAATTCTGTGGGGCGGTACTCAGGCATTGCAAAAAAAATAGACCATCTACGATGAACCCCTGCGGCGCCTGCTGCATGGGCACGAGACGGTCGCGATCACCCACTGGGCCTTCAAGCTCGATCCGGGGTGTGAAGGAGGCAGCTCAGACCGCGCCCCTGCAGGAGCAGGCGATGTGGACGGGGACGCGACGGCGAACTCGATCCATCCGTCGGCCACCCACTCCGCCGGAAGGCGGAACTACGAACAGGGTCGCAGTCCTTCGCGCGCGGCGCTTCGGTGGACGGGTCCGCCCTGCACGCGCGCTCCCACGAAGCGTCTGAAGCACCTCCCCGCTTTCCGCGGCGCCGCTCCCGCACCCTACGGGCGCCGTGATTTCCACCCGGGTCGTCCCGTCGGTGCAGGGCGGAAGCCCTGCACCACAAGGGCTCTTGGCCGGCGGCAGCGAGGACTGGGAAGGTTGCCCACTCCCGCGCTCCCGCATTCGATGCTCCGCTTCGTAAAACATCGAAGTCGGGCGCCCACCTTGAAAGGGCCGGTCTCCACGCCTGCAGCCCGTCCCCCGCGTCCCCCGCACTCACCGGGCCGGCACGGCCAGCCCCGCGGCCTTCAGGGCAGCCCAAAAACTGCCGAACTGCCGGCGCGTCGCCAGAAGCAGCCCCATATGCTCCAAGCCGACATGCCGGGGGCGAAGACTCTTTCCCGCGCGGGCGCGCTCCAGGAGGGCGTCGACGACGCGTTCGCGGGTCCACCTCGGACGAAGCCGGATCCGCTCGGGGTCCAGACCCGCGGCCTCGAGGGCGCACCGGTACGTGCCGAAGCGGCCCACGGCCCCGCCCATGAGGCTGCTGTTCTCCGCCCTCAGGCGCCGCGTGCTCAGCGCCTTCCCAAGCTTTGCCCGAGCGCGGAGCTCTTCGAGGACGCGTTCCCGGGTCCAAATCTTCGGCGGCGTGGGCTTCCGAACCGGCGCCGGCACGCCCGCCGCCTTCCGGGCAACGACCAGGCTGCCAAAACACAACTGCACCCCCGCCAGGAGCGACCGGTCGTCCGCCGCCAGCTCTCCGTGGCCCGACTGCTTGCCCTGGCGCGCCCGCTCCTGCAGCCTGGCAATGACCCGTTCGCGCGTCCAGTACCGCTTCCGCTTGAGCACCGCCGGGTCGAGGCCCGCGGCTCGGAGGGCGGCGGCGTAGCTCCCGAACCGCTCCCGCGCCGCGGACACGAGGCCGCGCTCTTCCGCGTCGGTCACGCGCGAGGCAAGGGGCCGGCCTCGCCGTGCGCGCTCTTGCAGCAGGGCGACGACGCGTTCCCGCGGCCAGACATGGGGCAGCCGAATTCCCTGCGGGTCGAGGCCCAGCTCCCGAAATGCGTTTTTCCATGCCCCGAACAAGTAGTAGACGGCCTTGTCGAGCTTCGGATTGCGGGCCCGCACGTCTTTCCGCTGCAGGGATTGCCCTGAGGCCTGTTCCGCGCGGATCGCTTCCAGGATCCGCTGTCGAGTCCAGGGCGTCGGCCGAGCGTAGTGCGCGCGGAAGTCCACGCCGGCCAGCGCAAGCGCCCGCTTCCAGTCCGGGAAGTAGATCCGTGCGGCCCGGTAGAGCAGATGCGTGTCGCGCTCCTTTTGCATGTCCTTCGGCTGCAGGCTCGCGCCGGCGGCGGCGAGTCGCTTGATCTCCGCGAGGATCGTCTTCTTGGACCAGCGATGTTCTGGGGCCTTGCGTCGGATCGAAGCGTAGTCGAGGCCGGCCGCCTGGATCGCCTTCCCCCAGTTGCCGAAGTAGCAACCCGCCGCTGCCTCAAGTTGGGAATTCTCCTTGCGCACGGTGGAACAGTTGAGCCCCAGCCCGCGCTTCCGGCGATCCCGGATCGCCGAGAGGACCTTCTCGCGCGACCAGTGGAACTCCCTCTTTGAAACCCGCAGGGGGACATATGCAACCCCCGCGGCGGCGAGTGCCGCGCGCCAACTGCCGAAGCGCTCTTGCGCCACCGCGAGCAGGTTCCGAAAGTCCTTGGCGACGTGCAGCATCGCAAGGCTGCGTCCCTGGCGGGCGAGCCGGCGAATGGTGCGTAGTATCCGCTCTTCCGTCCAGGCGATTTTCCCCCAGCCCCGCCGCACCGCGTTCCGACCGAGGCGATACCGCGTGGCCTCGCTGCTCATGTGAGCGACCTGGAAGCGTCGCTTGTACTCCTCGCTCGTGAGCCCGTGCACGCGGACGTGCTTGCCAAGTGCCGCCCGCTCGCAGTTGCAGATGCGACAGGTCAAGCGTTCCTTCAGCCTCATGCGTTCAACTCCTCTTGTCGCGCTCGCTCGCCCATCCTACGGTGTTCACCTGAGATCGATCGCATAAAGCCCCTGGTCGTGCGACCCGAAGAACGCCTCCGGCACGCCGTCGCCGTCCACGTCGCCGAGCGTGACGCCCCCTTCGCACGCGGCCCCGCTCTCCCAGCGCCAGACCTCGCGGCCGGTGCGCAGCTCGAGGACGAAGAAGCGCCCCCGCCCGTCGATGCCCACGACCGCGGGTCCGGACGCGCAGGGCAGCTTCGCGACCTCGAGCGCGCCCCCGACGCACGCGGCCGCGTAGGTCCAGACCGCCGAGCCATCACGCCGCAGCAGCGCCACGCCGCGCGTGGTGCCGAGGAGCAGTTCCGGCCGCCCGTCGCCGTCCGCATCCACGACGGTCGGCGCGTAGAGCGAGCCGCCCATGCCCGGCCAGCGCGCGCGCTCGCGGCCGTCGCGCCCCAGGACGAAGAGATCCCGCGCCCCCGCCACCAGCACCTCGGGCGCGCCGTCGCCGTCCAGGTCGAGCGCAGCGGGCGTGGTCCGCATGTACTCAGGGGCGTCGAAGGACCACCGTACCCGGCCTGCAAGGTCGACCGCAATCGCTCGACCTGTCTTGTCCCCCGACCCAGGAAAAGCGAGCAGCACCTCCGGCCGGCCGTCGCCGTCCAGATCCCCCAGCGCCGGCCGCGTCATCACCGCGGCGGCCGGCACGGACCAGAGGGGCTCGGCCGCGCCCGGCAGCCAGGCCTGCAGCCCGCCGCCCCAGACGCAGACCAGCGCCTCCGCCTTGCCGTCGCCGTCGACGTCTTGGAACAGCGGCGCGGCGTAACAAATCGGGCAGCGCGCAAAGCGGGACAGCTCGCGCCCGTCCCGACCGCTTACGCACACGATCCCGGATGGCGCGGCTTGCGTGTGCAGCACCACGTCCAGCACGCCATCCCCGTCCATGTCCCGTAACTCCGGTTCGAAGATCGTGTCGAAGCCGCCGCCCGAGCGCCACAGCTCCGCGCCGGTCGCGCCGTCCAGGCAGCGCAGGTCCGAACGGTCCCGGTCCCACTTGCCCGGGAGGATCACCCCCTTCCGCCCGCCGAGGTCGAGGACGCGCGGGCGCGGGCGCACGGCATTCGTCAGCGACCTCCGCCACAGCACGCGCGTGGACGGGATGCACTGGATCCCGTTTCCGCTCAGGATGAGATCGGTGCGCCCGTCCGCGTCCAGGTCGTCGGCATGGATCGCAAACGGCGCGGCGTGGAGCAGCACCTCGCGGACCTCCCGCCCGGCAGAGTCGAACTGCACGAGTCGGGCGTCGTTCGTGGCGACGTACAGCTCCAGTCCCAGCGGACCAGAGCGCCAAACCGGGGGACAGGCCGGGGCGTCGGAGAGCTCGCGCGTCCAGAGCCGCTCGCCGGTGCGGGTTGATCGGGCGAGCAGGCGGCGGTTGCTCGCGCCGAGGAACAGCCCGGGCGCGGAAAGCGCGGGTTCGAAGGCCGGTTCTTCGGGAGCTGCGCCTGCGTCCGCGCCAGCCACCGCGGCCGGCAGTCGAAACCGCTCGCGACCGGTTGTCGGGTCCAGGCAGACGAAGGCCTCCTTCGTCCCGAGGCCGATGGCGCCAGGGTCCGACTCCGTCGGCGGCGACACGAAATGTCCGGTGGTGCCGATCGGAAACTCCGTCTCCCACGCGCGTGCCCCGTCACTCAGGCGCAAGGCGAAGGCCGCGCTCGTGCCGAGCAGGACCGCCACGCCCGCCGGCGGTGAGACGAGCGCGAGGGTGGCGCCGCCCTCCACGCCCACGGACCGCCACCGCTCGCTACCGTCGGGCCCGAACCGGACCAACGCGCCGTCGACGGCGGCCGCAAGAACGTCCTCCGATTCCGTGATTCGCTCGAGCGTGGCGAGCGCCCCTCGATCCGGAGGGTCCCCAGCGAGCGCCCCGTCCCCGCCTCAAGCCGCTCCACGCCGCCGGGCACGCGCACCCACAGCTCCGCACCCACCGGCAAGGCCTCGGGCGGGGCCGCGTCGGGGTTCTCCGCCGGGAGAGACCGCTCCCAGAGCAGGCGGATGCCGGGCGCCTTCTGGCCCGGGGCCTGCGGGCCGGTCCCGGTCGGCATGCCCCCGATCGCCTGCACCACGAGCACGCCTTCCACCCGTCCCGGTCGCCGGCCGTTGCGGGTGAGCACTTGGTCCTCCGTGCCGTCGCCGTCAACGTCGAGGACGCGGAGACCCGGGCCGTGCGCGGATGCGCCGAGCTCCAGTCGAGCGAGGTCGGCGCCGGTCCGTCCGTCGAAGGTGAGAAGCTGGTCGTAGTAGCCCATCGTGACGTCGCGGATCCCGTCTCCGTTGGCGTCGCGAAGCCAGATGTAGGCGGCCCCCGCGTCCGCGATCGGCCGATACCAGGCCCGGCTCGGGGGCAGCGACACCCACGCCGCCGATTCCTCGCCGCGCCGGACCGCCAGCGCGACCTCCCGGCTCTCGTGTCCGCGTTTCCGCACTCGCAGACGGTAGCCGCCCACGGGGAGCGCGTGCCGGCGCACGGGCGTGCCGTGCGCCTCCCCAAGGATCTCCACGACGGCCCCCTCGTTCTCGCAAAGCAGGCTGACGGTCCCGGTCGACCGCCGGAGGTTGAACTCCGCCGTGCGGCGCTCGCCGCGGGCCACGTCCAGCTCCCGGGCCTCTTCCTCGTACCCGTCGGCGCCTGCCCGTACGTCGTGCCGCCCGGCGCGGACGCGGACCGCCTTTTCGCAGGCCAGGCCGTCGATCTTCACCCACGCCCCGGGGACGTCGACCTTCACCGACAGCTCCCCCGGGCGCGTGGCCTCGCGGAGCGCGACGAGGGTGAATACCGTAGCCGCCACGGCGGCGCCGGCGGCGGTGGCCGGGTGGCGCCGCGCCCACCTGCGCGCGATGCGCAGCGCGCTGGGCGGCTGGGCCTGGATGGGATCGCCGTCGAGATAGCGGCGGAGGTCCTCCGCGAGGGCGCGCGCGGTCGCGTACCGCCGCTCCTGGGCCTTCTCCATCGCCTTCTGGATGATGGTCTCCACGTCGCGCGGCAGGGCGGGGTTGACGCGGCACGGCGCGTCGGGCTCCTGAAGCAGGACGCGCGCGAGCACCTCGGCTTCGTTTTCTCCGCAGAACGGCCGCCGGCCCGTCGCCAGCTCATAGAGCAGCGCGCCGAGGGAGTAGACGTCGCTGCGCGCATCGATGTCCCCGGTCGCGCCGCCGGCCTGTTCGGGCGGCATGTACGCCAGGGTGCCGATGACCGCGCCGGTCCGCGTGAGCGAGGTCGCGTTCACCGCGCCGGCATTTTGCGGCCGCAGGAGTTTTGCCAGGCCGAAATCGAGGACGCGGGCCCGGCCCTCGCGGTCGAGAAGGACGTTGGCCGGCTTGAGGTCGCGGTGGACCACGCCCTGGCGGTGGGCGTAGTCGACGGCCTCCGCGACCTCCGCGGAGATCCGGACGGCGTCGCGGACGCGCAGCCCACGGCGACGCCGCGTGGTCGCGGGGAGGGACCGGCCGGCCGTGGCTTGGACCTCGTCCGCGCCTCCCTCGAGCGGCTGAAGGCCGGCTCGCGTCGGGTCGTCCAGGAGGCGCTCCAGGCCGACGCCGTCGACGAACTCCATCGCATAGTACGCCTGCCCCTCCTCCACGCCCAGGTCGACGACGGGGACGATGCCGGGGTGGCGGAGACGCGCCGCGACCGGCGCTTCGAGCTCGCCGCGCCTCAGGACTTCCGGGGAGGCCTGGTCTCCGGCCAGGAGCACCTTCACGGCAAAGGTCGCGTTCAGGTCTTTGCGCGTCGCTTTGTACACCACGCCCATCCCGCCGCGTCCCAGCTCTTCGAGCAGGATGTAGCGGCCGAAGGGGCCGCGGCGAGGGAGCGCGGCGGACTGCCTGCGGGCGGCGGCGACGGCCTCCGCGGCCGCGGCGACGGCGAACACGGTCCGGTCCACGAGCGTCGCCGTTTCCGGACCCGCGGCGGTGGCCGTGGAAGCGCAAGTCGCGAGGGGCGCGGCCGCGGGGCCTGGCAGCGCCGGTTCTCGCTTCGCTGGGTCGTCGCGGAGCGGCAGCGTCTTCATTGCGGACGACGGGGGAGGGCCGTCCCGGCCGCCGGGCGCGAGCGGAAGGGGCGCGTGGTCTTGTGCGGCGGGAGGGGGAGCAGGCGGAGGGGGCGGAGGGGGCGGATCAGGCGATTCGCTCTGTCCGGCCATGACTGAACCTCAGCCCTTCGAGTGTCGCGCGGCCCATTCACCCCGGCCGGCGGGCGAACGAAGTGGCTTCGCCTTTCGGAAGGCCGGACGCGGGCGGCCCGGCGAGACCTTATCGACTTGCCGCGGCCGCCGGCGCGGGGGCGGGAGCCGGGGCGGGTTCAGGCGTCGGGGCCGTGCCGGGGAGCCGGCCGTTCGGCGCACGCGAGCCGAACAGTTCGCGCAGGTCGTACTCGGTATACGGCAGCTCGCTCGAGGGCGTGGAGCCGACCGCGTTCGACACCCATAGCTTGCCGAGCGACGGGGCGAAAAGGGCCGTGTGGATGGCCGACTTCATCGCGACCGGCCGGCGCATGAGCGCGAGCCCCGCGGGGCCGTTGAGCTTGCCGTAGTCCGTGATGACCCGCGATGCGAGCAGCCGGTAGCGGTCGCCGCCCGACATCAGCACCGAGTCGAGCAGACCCAGCGGGACGGGCAGCTCGGGATGCGCTTCCCCCGGGCTGAGCACGACGAACTTCCCCGGCTTGCAGGCGAGCCCGCGCGCGGCCGGGAGCTTCGCGTCGGAGATCACGTAGTAGTACTCGCACGTGCGCGGCGTGTCGCGGAAGATCGCGAGCGCCTCGTCGAGCGTGCCGGCCTCCTCCAGGCCCTTGCGCATCAGGAAGGCCATGGGCATGCCGTCCCAGTCCCCTTCCCCGCCGCCGCCCATTTCGCCGAACGTCACCTGCCGTTCGTTCGTGCCGGTCACGGACCCGACGAAGCCCGCGTAGCCGACATTGACGAAGGCGTGGCGCCCCTCCGGCCGGGCGACGATCAGCACCGCGAATTCGTGGTAGCCGATTTCCATCGCATAGTCGAGAATGCGGCCGTGATAGAGGACCCCGTCCTGCGTGGCGCGCCCCCAGAGCGCGAACCCGCTGCAGTGGAAAAGCTCGGGGATCATGTTGGCCGTGCGGACCATTTCGTACGGGAGCTGCGCGCCGTCCGCGAGCCCGTGCATCTCTTCGAGGATCTCCGGGGAGATGTGGGGCAGGCAGCGGTCGTAGGCCTCTTTGAGCTTGTCGAGGGCGTGGTTTTTGGAGTCGAGGAGGGCCTGCGCCTGCGCGATGGACTGGACGCGGGCGACGAGGCCGCGCACCTGGGTGCGGAGGAGGACGCCGTGCTGGTAGCCCATGTCGTAGGCCGTGCCGGCGACGTGCAGGACGAGGTTGCCGCCGCGGCGTTCGAGCCAGCCTTTTCCCTCGACGCCGAGGACCTCGACGGCGGCCCCGGGTCCGGAGCCAGGCCGGATTTCGACAGGGGCCGGCGTGGGGGCGGCCGGCTCGGCGGTCGCGCGCGACGGGATGGCGACGAGAAGGCCGCCTGCGACGAGGCACGCCGCGAGCGTGCGGGCGAGGAGGCGAGGGTCGAAGGGGCGGGCGCTCGAGGTCCGTCGGTTGGTCATCGGGTTGGTCTCCGCGCATGGATGGAGGAAACGAAGGCCGCTCCGCGTGGATGGCGGCGCGGCCAGTGCGGCAGCCTACCAGAACGCCGCCCGCGGATCAATGGGCGGGCGAGCGGACCCGCGCGTCGGCGGGGCGGGCGCCGTACCTCAAGCGGACGCCGGCAGGAAGCCGTGATACCGCCCCATCCAGTAGGGCAAGAGGAAGTCGATCCCCGGCAGCTCGCGCGTGCCGTCGCCGCCGCCGTCGAGGACGCCCGGGTGCTTTTGCCAGAGGAAGGGGTTGGGGGGGCGGCGGTCGACCGGGAGCGGGTGCGCGGCGTGGTCCGGGTGTTGGGGGTCGTGCGCGATGCTCGGGTCCGAGCTGTTGGTGACGGCGTGGTTGCGGCGGGGCGCGGCGGGGAAGAGTTCGAGCGCGGCACGGTCGAAGTCCAGGATCGCCGCGTCGTGCCGGCCGAGCGCGGCCTCGTAGACGTAGTCGAAGAAGACGTTTTTGTGCTGGGCCAGGGGCGGGCGCAGCCACTGCGACAGGGCGCGGGCGTAGCGGGCGCGTCGGTTCGGCCCGGTTTCCAGGCGGATCAAGTTGAAGAGATTGATGTGGTCGAGGTTGAACTTGAAGTACGACTCGTAGACGTCGAGCGTCTCCGCGAAGATCGCGGTCCAGACCACCGGGGCGAACTGCCGGGCGCGTCGCTCGTAGACGGAGGCGAAGGCCGAGGGGTTGACGTGGCGGGCGATCTGGAGGAAGGCGAGGATCTGCTCGGGCCGATGGAGGAACGTGGTCGGGATTTCGCCGTCCGGGGCGACAGGGGTCCAGCCACGGGCCTCGAGAAAGGTCGCGATCCGGGTCACGTCGTGGCGGATGGCCGTTCGGACGTCTTCCTGCGGAATGAGGTCCCAGGCGAGGGCGAGGCCGAACATGACGCCCGAATACTGGTCGCGGGAAATGGTGCCTTCCCAGTACCACTCGACGCCGTGGAGGACGCTCTTGTAGAACGTATGGCCGGCCTCGGGCGGGTGGACGCGGGGATTCGCGGGCGCGGGCAGGGTGATCACCGGATGCGCGCCGACGAGGTCGGCCGCCCACGGGGAGGCGACAGGGACCGCGGCGCGCGCGAGATAGCCCTGGCCGCCGGCGACGTCGAGGAGGCGCGTGATGCCGGCAAGCGCGCGGCGGGCGTTGGCGAGGGCGTCGGCGCTGCCGGTCGCGGCGAAGCGGTACGCCTGCGAGGCGAGGTAGTGCCCGGTCCAGATGGCGGAGTCCTCGAAGTGCGCGTAATGGAGGACGTGGTCGCCGGTCGGCGAGTCCATGCGTGCGTCGAGGACCGTGTCGTGGGGGAGGTGGCGGGCCGCGAGGAGGATGTCGTAGGCGGCGGCCTTGTCGGCGAGGTCGCCCGCGTGGGCGGAGGCCGCGCCGCACGCGAGGACGGCGGCGAAGGCCGCCGCGGCGGCGGCAAGGACGGCGGGCGTGAGCGCCGGCGCCGGGTCGCGGCGCGTGCTGCGTCGAGTCATGGAAGCTCCCCCTCGGGTGGAGGTCGGTCGCGCGGACCGGCCGGGCCCATCCCCGGCCTCTTCACCGGCGCGCGCCCCGCACGGGGCCGTCCGCGCCGGCCGCGAAGGGGCGGGATTGTAGGCGGGGGAGGGGGGCGAGTCAAGAAAAATGACGCAGTGCGTCATGAGGAACGGGCGACTGGGGCTTGGAACGCCCCGCTCTGCGGCCGGACCTGGTGGGCCTTAAACGCCAATCCGGGGGGTGAAGGAGGCAAGTCAGACCGCGCCCCCGCAGGAGCAGGCGCCGCCGACGGGGACGCGACGGCGAACTCGGTCCATCCGGCGGCCAGACACGCTGCCTGAAGGCGGAACTACGAACGGGGTCGCAGTATTTCGAGCGTGTTGCCCCGTCATGGCCGCTTTCCAGGTCCGGCGCGCACAGGCCGCGGAGCTGCTTGTAGTTCCGCCTTCAGGCGGCCCGTGACGCGACTGGCGTTCACTCGCGAGCGGCCATGCAACTTCTGACCGGCGTGTGAAGCGACTCGGGGTCGGAAGAAGCTCGCCCTCCTGCGCGTTGGCCATGCAGGTCTCGCTGCCGGGCAGTGCGTAGACTTCGTGCTTTGCCCCGGAGAGTGCGAACCAACGAAAGCGCAGCCAAGCTCGCGCAGGCTAGCGGTGCTCTCGGAAAACCCTCGCTGCTTCGAGCTTCTCTGCCCGCGCGTTCCAGTACACGGTGATCGTCACCCGCTTCCAGCCCGAGTTGGGCTGGGGGCTCCTGCCGTCGGTCGGACTCACCTCCAGGACGCTCGTTTCGCGTTCGAAGCCTGGAAAGTCCGGAATGCCGGTGGCCGGCGCCTCGGGCTCCGGCGGATAGTTCGATGCCACCAGATAGCTCCACCCTCGCCCGCTCGAACCCATGTCCGCCGAGACTTGCGCAAGCTTTTGCCCGGCGAGCCTCAGCGCCGCTGCGACGGGGTCGGGGTCGGTAGCGACGCCCGACGAAGCGCCATGGGCCGAAGCCGGCGTGCCTGGGTCCGGCACCTTCTCAGGCCTGGGCATGCTCACTGGCGCGAAGGGGTTCGTCTTGGTGCCCAGCCGCTCCAGCCGGTCCTGCTCCGCCCCGATGGGGTCCTCCGACGCACCCGCCAAGCCTAGGTCTTCGTCCGCGGAGACTTCGCTCCCTCTGGCGCCGCCGCCGGTCGGCCCGCGGGCGGAGGCCGACGACCCGCGCTCCGAATGGGCGGGCGGCTTCTCGACGGCCGCGCCCCGCGCGGTCCCCGTCGGGGCCGCGAGCTGCTCCGATGTGTCCGCCCGTCCCGCTGCCCGGAAATAGAGGCTGATCATCAGCGTGGCCACGACTCGCTCCTTCTCCCGCGTCTCAGGGTTGGCCGGCCTGCACGCGATCTCCAAGTCGTCCACCGAGAGACTGTAGGGCAGCTCCACCAGGTTCCGGAGCATGCCGGCAATGGCCGAATAGGTGCCCGAGACGGTCATCTCACGGAAGAGTCGGGGTGGCCCCTTGGCCGCGTCCCGATTGGTGAGCCACCGATCGCGACGCTCCACCTGGACACCCGACCGCTCGACCGCCTTGGCGACCTCCACGCCCATGTCGTCGATCCGGTCCTCACCGGGCAGGAGAAGCGCGGTGCGTTCGAGTTCAACCCGAACCCATTGTCGCTTCGCTTCGAGCCCAGGGACGATGCGCACGACCTGTTCCTCGCACTTGACGAGCTCGTCGTGGATCTTGGCCCATTCGAGCTTCGCGAGTTCCCGCGTTCGCATCGCCGGCAGGCACAGGCCGAAAGCCAGCGCGAACGCGCAGGCCATCATGCAGACCGCAAAGAGACGCAGCATGTCTCACACCTCCTGAAGTTCACACGCGCCCCCACGCGACGGCTCCCGGAGCCACTGGCCTCGCGTTGACGAAGTCCACACACGATTCCTGGGGGCGCGGGCCTCCGGCCCGCGCGAGCCGGCACACGGCCTCCACTGCGCCACAACCGCGGGGACGACCGTGTCCGAAATTCGTCAACCCGGCCCTAGCTCTTTGCCCGTCTCAGCCTGCAAGTCACTTTCAGCGAATAGGGCTGACCCGGCGCCGGCGCTTCCTCGGCCCTTTCCGGGTCGGCCTCGACGAAAAAAGGGGAGTGGACCAAGCGCTTGAGCAGGGCGCTTCGGAGGGCGAAGAGTTCCTCCGCCGTGTCGGCGGCCACGCCGGCGTGGAGTTCCACGAGATCCCGGCTGCCGGAGAGGTTGCCGCTCTGGACCGTGTCGTGGTAGGCGAGGCTGCGCAGGAACACTTTTCCGCCGAGGCTGGGGTCCTGCAGGACATTCGCGAGATCGACCAGTACCCCGCAAAAGCGGACCGAAGGGGGAACCGCATTCTGGAGGAAGGCGCGCCGGCGCTTCAGCTCCCGGACCAGGAGCTCGTACTCGCGGGCCTTGTTCAATTGGTCTTGAAGTGCGCTCAGGCGGTTCCCGGCTTCCGAACTGAGCCGGTTGAACTTGGCCGCTTCCTGGTTGAGAACCCCGGTGCAAAAAACGCTGGCGCCGCCGATCGCCACGGAGAAGAGGATGGCGATCCAAGGCCAAAGCCTGCTCATGCTTCCTCCGTTGCAGGTGCTTCGTGCGGGGTGAGGCGGGCCGCTGACGCGCGCGGCGCGCTCGGACTTCGGGCTCGACCGTCTGCTATTCCTCCGCCGGATTTGCGCGATCAGCGCAAGTCCGGCGGAGGAATAGCCACCCTCTCCACTCGTAGGGGAGAGGGTCGGGGTGAGGGGTGCCACAAGCGTAGCACCCGTGTTCGTCTCTGGTTGCGGCTACCCGTGTGAGGCGCTACGTCGTCGCATCCGCACGCACGCTGAACTCCAGCTTCCAACGCTGCTCCGACGTCGTGCTCACGCACCACAGCTCGAGGACGCCCAGCTCCGTGATCCGCGAATGGAAGCGCACCGGGACGACCTCTTCCGCGGCCGGGCCCTTGCCCTTCGCCGCCGCCTTGAGCTGTGACTCCATCGAGTCGGTCTCGGCGAGCTCCGGCTCCTTGAACGAGGAGAGTACGGCCCCGGGCCGGTCCTGCTTGCGGACGGCGGAGCTGAAGAAGCGGAAATGCGCGGGCTCGCCGACGACGAGGCCGATCTCGTCGCCGGGCACGTCCGCCTCCGTCCCTTCCTCCATGCCGATGGGCACGACGCAGAGCGCGCGCAGCGGACGCGGCGCGCCAGGGATCGCGGGTCCTGCGGTCTCGATTCCCACGTAGTAGGAGCGCGCGGTGCCGCCGCGGATGCGCATGCCGCGCCCGCCCTTCGCCACGCCATAATAGGCCGCGCCGCGCGCGACGGCGAAGTCAAGGTCGTGCAGGCCCTCGAGCGGGCGCACCGCGTCCCCCTTGCCCGCGTCCTTGCCGCCGCTCCTCTCCCCGCCCCTCTCCCCGCCGCCAAACCAGCTTGCGAGCACTTCGAGCAGCCGCTCCCGAAAGGCCGTAGCTTTGAACGCGCCGCCGCTCCAGAGGATGTGCGTCGGTCGCGAGCCGCCCTGCGCCGCGCCGTGCATGCTGAGGAAGGCCGCGAGGTGGCGCGTCACGGCCGTGTCGGCCTCGTAGGGCAGCCCGATCTCCCGGAAGCCCGACACGCGCGGGCGCGCCGGCGCGTCGGAGAGGGCGCAGGCCGGGAAGAAACCCTCGAGCAAGAGCGACGACGCCTCGGCGCGCGCGAGGTCGACGGAGACGGTGCCGCCGACCAGCTTGCTGCCGCGGCCGAGGATCGCCACGGGGTGCTTGGCCGGTCCTCCGTCGCCGAGCAGGGCCTCCTTCGCGGCGCGACACGAGTGCCAGAGCGCGACCGACTGCCAGGGGTCCAGCTCCACGCCTTTTTTCGAAAAGGCGGCGCGCAGGTGGTGCGCCAGGGCGAGGTCCATGTTGTCGCCGCCCACGAGCGTGTGGTTGCCGACCGCGATGCGGCGGAGCGACAGCTCGCCGCCCTCCTCGCCGGCCTCGATGAGCGTGAAGTCCGTCGTGCCGCCGCCGACGTCGCAGACCAGGATGCGGTCACCGATTTTCAGGTGACGGCGCCACTTCTCGCCCGCGTCCGCGAGCCAGGCGTAGAGCGCCGCCTGGGGCTCTTCGAGGAGGAGGAAGCCCTCCGGCAGCCCGGCCGCGAGCGCGGCCTCGCGCGTCAGGTCGCGCGCGCTCGCATCGAAGGACGCCGGCACGGTGAGGACCACCTGCTGGCGGACGAACGGCGCGTCGGGGAAGGCCGCGTTCCAGGCGGCGACGACGTGCTCCAGGTAGCGCCGGGACGCGTCGAGGGGAGAGACCTTAGGGACCTCCGGCGGCGCGTTCCAGGGGAGGATGGGCTGGCGGCGGTCGACGCGGCTCACGCAGAGCCAGCTTTTCGCCGAGGCGACGGTGCGCGTCGGGACATCGGCGGCCTGACGCGCCGCGTACGCGCCGACCGCGTGGTCGGGGCGCTTGCGCCAGGGGAGATCGAGGTTGCCGGCCTTCGTCTCCGCCTCGGTGCTGAGGTACAGGAAGGAAGGCAGGAGCGGGCGCGCCTCGACCGTCGACGCGGCCGTGAGCTGCGGCAAGGGCATCACCTCGACCTTCGGCTGCTCGTCGGCGAGCGAGGCGTAGGCGAGGACGGTGTTCGTGGTCCCCAGGTCGATCCCGATGGCGTACTTGGCGGGCGCTGGGGCGGACGTGGGGGCGGGGGCTGGGGCTGGCATGATCGGGTATCTCCCCTACGTGATTTCGAGCTCGGACGCGGCGAGGACGCGCGCGGCCTCCTCGCCGCCGTTCCATTCGGGCACCTGGCATCGGGCCGCCTCCCAGCCGGCGTGGCGGAGCTTGCCACGATACGGCGGCGGACCGGAGACGTTGCCGCTCACACGGAAGCGTGCGGCATCGAAGCCCGCGGGCAGCTCCAGCTCGGAGCCTTCAGGCTGGGACGCGAGCGGGTGGATGGCGAAGAGGCGTTCGAGCGCCGCGCCGCAATCGCGATGGACGTCGCGGACCGCGGCCCCGACCTGGGCGTCGGAGTAGGCGGCGATCGGCTCCTGGATGAAGTCGAGGAAGCGGGCCTCGCGCTGCAGGAGGGCGAGGAGCGTCAGCGCCTCGCTGCGGCCGGGCGTGCGGGGCGCGGGCATGTGAGTCGGCGCCGGTGCGGGGGAAGGGACGATTGCCGGCGCGGGGAGCGGTGGCGCGGGGACCGGCGCCGGCGCAGGCGCCGGTGCGCCGCGCGCGATGCGGTCGACCTCCTGCGCGAACGGCGCGTCGCGCAGGATGCGGAAGAAGGTGCCGAAGGCCAGGCCCAGTCTACCCATGGGGTGCTATCCCTATTGGAGGTCGGCGGAGGCGAAGTCCGCGGTGATCGAGAGTGGAACGGGAAGCGAGGAACGTTGCGGGAGTGAACCGTGGAGCGCACTCCGATTTCAAAATTCAAATTTCAAAAAGTCAAATTTCAAATTGTATGACGGCGTCGTCGCCCTGGGAGGCTCCACTCAGGATGACAGGGTGAAGTCGATCACCCGGCATCGCAAACTGTGTCACAACCGTGTAAGAGCTGGCTTTTTTGGGGGCAACGAATTCCGAGCAGAAAATTCGCGAAATTGGCGTAATTCGCGGTTCGTCCTTCGGTGGCTCGTCCCTTTGGTTGCGGCCATCGGCTGCTCAGGGAAATCTGTGGTTGCCGTGGTGGTCGACTCTCACCGTCACGTTCGCATTCGGTCACAAATCTCAATTGTCAAATCTCAAGTCTCAAATCCCCCTCGTGGCCCGCACGATATTCATCCCGGCCGCGGCGAAGCGCCGGTAGGCCGCGTCGGCCGAGTCCGTGAAGTCGACAACTCCCGGTACGACCACAGGCGAGGTGCAGTCTTCGAGCAGGTGGACCTTGCGGGCGAGCTTCTCGTCGCGGGCGCGGATTTCAGCGAGCAGGTCCTCCACCGTCCAGGCCACGCAGTGGCTCTTCGCCTGGCCGGCGATGAACACCGCGTCGAAGGACAGCAGGCGGTCGATGAGCTGCGTGTTTTTATTTGCAAGGGGTCGGCCGTCGGGCCCGTCCGTAACCTCGGGGCGCAGGACGGAGTAGTTCTCGGTAAGGGGGTTGTCCCCCTTCAACTCGAACCGCGTTGGGGCGCGCCGGGCCTGGGCGTGGAAGAACACGGCCTCCTCGACCGACGAGACGAGCGCGTGCCCGATGCCGCCGAGCATGGCATGGTAGGGCCAGATCATGAGCGAGTACTTGCCCCCCTCGGCCAGCCGCTTGCTATAGTGGAGGAGGTGTCGCGCAAGGGCGGCGGCGTCCCCGGCGGCCAGGCTCCCCGCGAGCTCGGGATGCACGCGCCACCGCCCCTTCTCCACGTCCTCGACCGACACGGCCGTCATCGGCGGCGGGTTTTCTCCGCGCGCGTCCACGAGAAAGGCCGGGTGAAAAATCTGCATCGCCGAGTGCGTGTCCATCGTCGGGATGATCTCGGTGAGCGCGCCGAGGTTCCGGTAGATGAACTCGCAGAGGCGCGTATTGTCGTCCACCGCGCCGCGTCCGGAGCGCCCGCCGACGAAGAGCTCGAAGCCGGGGATGCAGAAGGTGTTTTGGGCGTCGATCACGAGGAGGCAGGTGCGCCGCGCGTCGCCGGACGCCGGCCCGACGCCGTGCTGCCGCGCCCAAGCGACCGCCTGCCCCGCTCGCTCGCCGTAGGGCACTCGCCAGACCTCGCCGACCTTCGCCCGATCGAAATGGCCGGGTACGGGGAGTTCGCGCGGCTTGTCCATGGGTTCGACCCTCTCCTCGGGTGGGTGGCTTGCAGGCTGCTCAGAATACCCTGATTGCGGCGGATTTTCAATCGACCTCGCCATCCGAGTTCTTCTTGACCCGCGCCCCCTTTCGGTGGTTTTCTCTCCGCGGTACCCTATCCATCCTTCTCCGTCCGAATGCCGCCCTTCGAAATCAGCATTCAGCAATCATCCATCAGCAATCCAAAGGGGGTTTTCCCATGCGGATCCCGTCCCAGCTCTACCGGCACTCGCTCTCCCTCCTCACCGACCTCTACCAGCTCACCATGGCCTACGCCTACTGGAAATCCGGCATGGCCGAGACCGAGGGCGTATTCCATCTTTTTTTTCGAAAGAACCCCTTCGAAGGGGGCTTCAGCCTCGCCTGCGGCCTCGACTACGTCCTCGACTACCTGGAGAACTTCCGCTTCGAAGCCGACGACCTGGCCTACCTCGCGGAGCTGCGCGGGAACGACGACAAGCCGCTTTTCGAACGCGCCTTCCTCGACCACCTCGGTGCGATGCGGCTCGCCTGCGACGTGGACGCGATCCCGGAGGGGACCGCGGTCTTCCCCTACGAGCCGCTCGTCCGCGTCCAGGGGCCGATCCTCCAGTGCCAGATCTTCGAGACCCCGCTGCTCAACATCGTGAACTTCCAGACGCTCATCGCCACCAAGGCCGCTCGCGTCTGCCTCGCGGCCGCCGGCGAGCCGGTGCTGGAGTTCGGCCTGCGCCGCGCCCAGGGGATCGACGGCGGGCTCGCCGCCAGCCGCGCTGCCTACGTCGGCGGGTGCGCCTCGACTTCGAACGTCCTCGCCGGCAAGCTCTTCGGCATCCCGGTCCGCGGCACGCACGCGCACAGTTGGGTCATGTCCTTCGACGACGAGCTGGAGTCCTTCCGCGCCTACGCCCGCGCGATGCCGAATAACTGCGTCTTTCTCGTCGACACGTACGACACCCTCGAGGGCGTGCGGCGCGCCGTCGAAGTGGGAAAGACGCTCCGAGCGGAAGGCCACGAGCTGGTCGGCGTCCGGCTCGACTCCGGCGACCTCGCGTACCTCTCGATCGAGGCGCGGAAGATCCTCGACGCCGGCGGCTTCCCGAAGGCCGCGATCATCGCCTCGAACGACCTCGACGAGCGCATCATCGAGAGTCTGCGCGAGCAGGGCGCGCGGATCACGGTCTGGGGGGTCGGTACCAAGCTCGCCACCGCCTACGACCAGCCCGCGCTGGGCGGCGTGTACAAGCTCGGCGCGGTGCGGCAACCGGGCCGGCCGTGGAAGTACCGCGTGAAGCTCTCGGAGCAGGCCGTGAAGGTCTCGAACCCCGGCATCCTTCAGGTCCGCCGTTACCTCGGGCCGGACGGGGCGTTCGTCGCCGACGCGATCTTCGACGAGGAACGGCGGCCGGCCGCGGGCTGCACGATCGTGGACCCGCTCGACCCGACCCGCCGCCGCGTGCTCGCCGACGACGCGCGCTTCTCCGACCTGCTCGTGCCGGTGCTGCGGGGCGGGCGCGCGGTCTACGAGCCGCCGCCGCTCGACCGCACGCGGGAGCGCGCGCGGGAGCAGGTCGCGGCCCTCCACGCGGGGACGAGGCGCTTTGTGAATCCCCACCGCTACCCGGTCGGCCTCGAGCGACGCCTCCACGACCTCAAGACGAAGCTCGTGCTCGCGGCGCGCGGGTTCGAGGCGTGAAGGGCGGGGAAGCTGCCTCGGGCGTTCTGCTTTCCGAGCTGCGGACACAGGCCGGACGGGAAGCTCTTTGAAGGTGCGTGAACGAGTCGACTCTTGCGGCACAGAGCCTCGAAGGCCCGAGTGCGGGAAAGGGCGAACTTCCGAGCCCTCGCCCCCGCCGGCCACGCGCCCTTGTGGTGCAGGGCTTCCGCCCTGCACCGACGGGAGAGCTCGGGTGGGAATTTCCCTGCCCGTAGAGGGCGGACAGGGCTCGATGGAAAATCGGGGAAGTGCGGCTCGCACTCCGTGCGCGCCCGGGGTTGACACGCATCGCGGCGCCCAGTTATGATTCCGGTCAGCCTCGCTTCTGTTTGGACCGGAGACCTCCATGACCACCACCCTTCTGCCCTGCGAACAGCACTTCGTCCTCCAGGACGTCGACTGGGAGTTTTACGAGTCGCTGCTCTCGCGGCTCGGAGACCGGCCCCTTTTTTTGACCTATGACCGCGGGAGACTTGAGCTCATGTCCCCCTCCGAAGAGCACGAGTCCTTCGGCCGGCTTGTCGGTCGGCTGATCGAGACCCTCACGCTGGAGCTCGACATTCCGCTCTACAGCGTAGGGTCCACGACCTTCCGGCGCGAGGATCTGGATCGTGGGTTGGAGCCGGACGAGTGTTGCTACATCCAAAACGAGCTCAAAGTTCGGGCCGTCGAGGAGATCGACCTGACCCGGGACCCTCCCCCGGACTTGGTGGTGGAAATCGAAATCAGCCGCCGCCTGTTGGATCGAGAGGGGATTTACGCGGCGCTGGGCGTGCCGGAACTCTGGCGTTTCGACGGCGAACGCCTGCGCGTGTACCAGCTCGGGCCGGCGGGAGTGTACCAGCTTGCCGAACGAAGCGTTTGCCTGCCGATGCTGCCCCCGGCCGAGGTTGAGCGTTTCGTGGGCCTGCGCAAGACGACGGACGAGACGACCCTCGTGCGCTCGTTCCGGTCCTGGGTGAGGCAGACGCTCGGGACGAAGCCCTGAACAGGCGGGAGGTCGCGGCCCGGCTCTCCGGCTCAGGCGGGTCGCCGCCGAGCGATCCGCGCGATCAGCGAGGCCGGGCCCTCGAAGCGCACGCTCAGGTTGCCGTACGTTTTCGTGAACGGCGCATCGACGTCCCGCGCCACCACGACGTTCTCCCCCAGCGGGTAGTGCTGCCGAAACGCGGCCAAACCACCCGCATAGAATTCGCCCGCCGACCACTTGCACTCGATGGCGAGCGGCTTGACGCCCCGCGGTGCCCAGACGAAGTCCACTTCGTGTTGCCGCTTGTCCCGCCAGTAGCCCACTTGTCGGCTCTGGGAGTGCGCCATGAGTTCGTTCAGCACGTAGTGCTCCCACAGCAGCCCCAAGTCCTGCGTGCGGAGCTCGGCCCAACCCCGAGGGTAGCACACGAAGCCGTACACCTTGGGAGCGGAGACGATCTCGGTCGGGCGGTGCGTGCTGAACGGACGAAGCGCGGCGCTCCAGGCGAAACAGCTCCTGAATGTCCTTGGCCCAGTAGGCGCCCGCGCAAGAATTACTTTACATTTCCGTGGATCGACCGATGCCTGGGGGCGCGGGCCTCCGGCCCGCGCAGCGCGGCCCAGAGGGCCGCGCCCCCAGGAGCCTCGAGGTCCGAATCTGCGCAGTTATTCTTGCGCGGGCGCTAGGCGTCCATCCACTCCTGGAAGTCGCGCTCCGGCACTTCGGCGGCCAGGAAACTCGGAGCATTCAGGCGCGGACCCGCGCACACACCCGCGGCCCCACCGTCTTCGCCTTCCCCCGTCCCGCCGATCCCCCCCCCCCGCCCCGCCCGCCCCCGGCCCTCACCACCGGACCTCGACGTCCCCCCGCCCGAGGTGGCTGACCTCCACTTCGCCGAACCGCCCCTCGTACGTCGCCGCGATGTGGATCGTGCGGCTCAGTTCGGCGGCGATGCCGAAGCCCAGGACCGCCGCGTCCGACTCCACATGGATCCCCTGAACTCGGAAGCCGGAGTCCGCGATCCCGGGGAAAGAGCCCGACGTGGTCCGGTCGTCCCCCAGGAATTCGTGCTCCCAGCGCAGCAGCAGCTCGGGGATGATGTGCGCCGTTTCGTAGTCAAGCGGGATCGCCAGTCGCAGCCCCAGACCGCTGCGCAGCGACTGCGTGTTCTTGGCGTCGATGTCGAGATTCAGGACGTCCGCGCCCGTTTCCGTGAACGACTCCTCGTCGAGGTTCACGAAGGCGAGGCCGACCGACGGCTGCAACCGCGCGCCTTCGAAGTCGAAGTCGTACCCCACCTCCGTGTGGCCGTCGAACTCGTCCGCGCCATGGTTGCCTTCTGTGGAGCGGAAAATGGTCCCGAACCGGACAGGCCGGTCGGTGTCGATGTCGTGGTGCGAGTAGGCGAGCAACGCCTGGACGAACGCCGGCCCGAAGGTGTGGCCGCCGTAGAGCCCGATCGACCACGTGTCGTAGTCCGCGTTGCCGGCCGCGCCCCCGCCGTTGATGTCGGTGAAGGCGCCGCCGACCGTGAGGCCGATGAGGGCGTCGTCGGTGACGCGATAGTCGACCCCGCCGGTGAGGCCCTCGGTGCTGGCCTTCGCTCCCCCCTCGGCCTCGGGGCGGTCATCAAAGTCCTCGAACTGGCCGAAGCCGCTCACCCAAACGCTCAGCTTCGGCGCCGGCCCGGCGTCGGCGCCGCCGGCGACGGCCCCAGCGCCCTCGCCGGGCGCGCCACCTGTCCGGCCGCCACCGGTCTGCTGCGGCGGGGGCGGAGCGGGAAGTGTCAACAGCCGGTCCTGCGAGCCCTCCGCGTAAGCGAGCGCGGGGCGACCGTTCAGGCCGAGGCCGCAGCGCAGATGCGCGAGCACGTTGCGGGTGAAGATCTCGGCGGTCGCGACCGAGGAAGTCGCCACCGTCCCCAGCTCTTCGGGGGCGATGCGATCGAAGGCGCGGTCGCGATCGGTGTCCGTGAGCGTCGCGAGCTCGTTCAGGACCACCAGGAGGTCGCCCGCGGGGGCGTTGTTGCTGGCGCGGTCGAAAATGGTTGCGATCGTCGTCTGGTTGCGTGTGCGGGTCGTGGCCGCGAAATTCGAGGCCGCGGCCGGGCGAGCGGGTACCAGGACAAGTTGGAGGGCGAGGAGCGCCGCGGTTACCGCGGGCCCGCGCGACGAAGAATAGGTCCTCATTGCACCCTCCTGGGGAGGCGACTCGACAGGGGCAAAAGTCCGGTGGCGCGAAGCACGATGTCGCGACCCCGTGTGGCGTTCCCGATTTCCCCCGGCGCCTCAGGTCCGACCGGCGCTTCCGGGGTCGAAGACGGGGAGAATGGGCAGCGCACAGTACAGGGCGGGCCGGTCCCTTGTCAACGAAAAGTCGGCCGGTCGCGCGCCCGAGTGAATTCTGCTTGGCCCGGTCGTGGCTGGGGCGTATCATCCGGCGGTGACGACGCCGCGCAAGCACCCGCCCTCGCCCCGACGGGCAAGCGCCACCCACTCCCCTCGGAGGGGGAGGGCCGGGGTGAGGGCTGCCGCGGACCTGGCCTCCGCGTTCGTATCTGCTTGCGGCCGGCAAAGCCCGCCCGGCGGTGTCGGACCGGGAACGCTCCGTACCGCTCCACGGCAGTCGGTGGCCGGTAGGCGAAGGCAAGTTTGTCGGCCCGCGAGGCGCGCGCGCGAGGCGTAGCAACGGAGCGCCACGGCGAGCGAGCGCAACGCTTGCGCCCCGAAGCGCCGCAGCGCGCAGGGGGGAGGCGGGCGGCCACAATCGCCGACCGAACGAGTCGCCCGATTCCGTGGGGCGGTACTCAGGCCGGAGTTAGCTGCGGGGAGGTGACCTCATGAACCCAACGCCGCTCGTGGTCTTCTCGACCCGCTCCTACTCCGAAATGGGGAAGGACGTCTGCCGCCTCGGGAGCTTCGAGGCGGGGGAGATCGAGACGAAGACCTTCCCGGACGGGGAGCGCTATCAACGGCTCCTCACCTCGGTCATCGGACGGGACGTGGTCCTCCTCGGCGGCACCATCGCGGACGAGGACACGCTCGAGATTTTCGACCTCGCCTGCGCCCTCGTGAAGCACGGCGCGCACACGCTCTCGCTCTTCATTCCCTATTTCGGCTATTCCACCATGGAGCGGGCGACGCGCGCGGGGGAGGTCATCACCGCGAAGGCACGCGCTCGCCTCCTGTCCTCGATCCCGGCCGCGGCCTCCGGGAACCGGGTGGTCCTGCTCGACCTCCACTCCGAAGGCATTCCGCAGTATTTCGAGGGGGCGCTCCGGCCCGTGCACCTGTACGCGAAGCCGATCGTGCTCGCGGCCGCGCACCGGCTGGGCGGGCGGGAGTTCGTCCTCGGCTGCACGGACGCGGGGCGCGCGAAGTGGGTCGAGTCGCTGGCGAACGACCTGGGCGTGCCCGCGGCATTCGTGTTCAAGCGGCGCCGCGACGCGGAGTCGACCGAAGTCACGGCGGTGAGCGCGCAGGTGGCGGGCAAGCCGGTTGTGGTCTACGACGACATGATCCGCACCGGCGGCTCGCTCCTCTCCGCGGCGCGGGCGTACCTGGATGCCGGGGCGCGCGAGATCTCGGCCGTGGCCACGCACGGGCTCTTTCCCG
>JACPWG010000119.1 GCA_016197205.1 Planctomycetota bacterium | reverse complement strand
GTGCCGCAGCCAAGCGACGACGGAACCACAGATTTCCCAGGGCAGCCGCTGGCCGCAACCAAAGGGACGAGCCACCGAAGACGCCGAAGACACCGAAAGACGAACCGCGCATTTCGCCGATTTCGCGAATTTTCTGCGGAGAATTTGTTGCCAGAAAAACAAGCTGTTGCGAGCTTGTGTCACAGATGAACGACGATTTCACAGATTCGCAAGCTGCGTAATCTCGTTGACTCTGTGAAATCTGTGGTTTTCGTGGCGTTCGACCAAAGTCGAATTGTCGCAAGAAAACGAACTTCGAACGATTAGCGGAGCAGAGGCGCAGAGGATTGTGAGTGGATTGAACAGCCTCCGTGCCCACGCGCCCCGATGTCTATTCTTCGACGGCGACGGCGCCGCGTTGGGATTTGGGATTTGCGATTTGGGATTTTTTCCACGTCCCGCGCCCGAGTGCCCGGAGCACGACCTCCGGCCGGTTGCTGCAGATCGAGTCCACGCGCGCACGCACGAGACGGCGGATCTCCTCCTCGCGGTCGGCGGTCCAGGCGAGGACGGTCAGCCCCGCCCGGTGCGCGCGGCGGACCAGGTCCGGCGTGGCGAACTCGTGCCAGGGATGCAGCGCGTCGGCGCCGGCCGCGGCGGCGAGGCCGACGGGGTCTACGGGCACGCAAAAGTAGAGGACGCCGGTACGGAGCTTCGCGTCCTCGCCCTTCGCGCGCACCAGCTCAGGATGCAGAAAGCTGCTCACCTCGGTCCAGTCCTCGGCCTTCCGGCGCGACAGGAGCCGTGCGGCGGCCGCGCCCGTCCCCGGCGCCTTCAGCTCCACGTGGACGACCATCCGCCCGGCCACGAGGTCCAGCACCTCGTCAAGCGTCGGGATGCGCTCCCCCTTGCCCGCGTCGAGCCGCTGCAAGCGCGAGAGCGGAAGCTCCTTCACCGCGCCCTTGCCGTTGGTGGTGCGATTCACGGTCTCGTCATGAATGACCACGAGCCGGCGGTCGGCGGAGAGATGCACGTCCAGCTCGACGGCGTCGCAGCCCAACGCGGCCGCCCGCTCGAAGCTGCGGAGCGTGTTTTCCGGTTCGGCCCGACCAACCCCTCGGTGGCCGACCACCCATGCGCGTCCCATGCCCTCTCCCTTACCGCTCGGCGGGCCGCGGCGTCAAGAGGTTTCACCTTGACTCCCGGTCCCCCTGCCGCGATAATCCGCCGCCTCCAACCTACGCCTGAAGCCATGGAGACCGCCCCCTCATGACCAAGCCCCGCCTGCCGGCGCCGTTACCTGCCCTTTGGGCCTCGGTCGCGCTGCTGGCCGCGCTGACGACGCTGACGCTCTCGCTTCACCGGGCGGCCGCCCAGGATGCCCCCGCGCCGGGCGCGCCTCCCGCGGACGCAGCGACCGCGGTGACCGAGGAGCGCCGGTTCGTAATCCAGGTCCGCGGCGTGGAGGCGGGCTACGGTTACTACCAGGTTTCGCTCGGCAAGGACGGCGAGACCCGGATCGAGGGCGAATCGCTGCTCAAGCTCCTCATCAGCGGGCGCGAGGTCGTGGTCCGCTCGAAGCGACTCACGGTCCTCGGACCCGGCGAGCGGCTCCCGCGGGAGTACCGGACTACGCTTTCCCGCGGCGGCGAGACCTCCGAGTACGTCTGTCGCCGCGAAGGGGAGTCGATGGTCGAGGAGGCGCGGGTCCGCGGCACGCCGACGCGGCAGGTCTTCCCGCTCAAGTCGGCGATCGGCCTTGTGGACTACAACGCGCCCGAGCACCTGGAAGGGTTCCTGCGGGGGCGGTTGGAGTCCGGTCGGCCGTTCGCGGTCGGGGCCATCATCCCCGACATGCTGGCCGTCCTTCCGGTTTCCGGCCGCGTGTTCGGCGGCGAGGAGCTGAAAACCGAGGACGGCGTCGCGCGCGTCCGACGGGTGGAGCTGCTGGCCCTGGGCATGCTCTTCCGGGGGTGGCTGGACGACGCCGGACGCCTCGTCCGGTTCGAGGTGCCGAGCCAGTCCTTTGTCGCTCTCCGCACGACACGCTCGCTTCGCGAGCTGGACCTCCAGGCGGCCGACCTGGTCCGCAGCTTTTCCGTGCCGCTCCGCCTCGGCGACGGCGTGACGGCGCCGGGGGAACGGGCGCGCGACCCGCGGACGGTTCGCGAGGCGCGCTTCCACGTGCACGTTCGCGTCGGCGAAAATAAAATCGACTCCGACGTCCTCACGAACGCGCACCAGCGCTTCGAGCCCGCGGCGCTGCCCGCGGAGGCGGGCTGGATGGAGGGAACCCTGACCGTCGGCGGCGCCGCCCTCGCAGCCCCCGCCGCCGCGCCCGATTTGGCCCCGTTTCTCGCGCCGGAGCCCGCGATCGAGTCGGACGCGCCGGAGCTGCGCGACCGGGCGGCGGCGCTCATCCCGGAGGGCACCGCGCCGGCGGAGGCCGGTCGCCTCGCCGCGGACTGGGTCCATGGCACGGTGCGCTACGAGACCCAGCTCGTTTCGGCCCTGGCCGCGCACCAGGGAAAGGTCGGCGACTGCCTCACCATGGCGCGGCTGACCGTCGCCCTCCTGCGTGCGCGCGGGGTCCCTGCGCGGGTCATCGGCGGCCTCGCTCTCGGCGCCGGCCGGCGTTTCGGCCAGCACCACTGGATGGAGTTCTACGGCGGTCCCCGCTCCGGCTGGGTCCAGCTCGACCCGACCTACGGCCAGTCGGCCGGGGTGGACGCCTTCCACCTCGACCTCTGGCGCGAAGGGACCTTCGATGGGTCCGCCGACAACTGGATCGAACTCCTGGGGTGGGAGCCTGCGGCGGACTAGGCGCTGGAATCGCAATTTGAGATTCGCCCTTTACACTTTGAATATTGAAAGCGTAGCCCCCCTCGCCCTGACCGTCTCCGCACGACGGTGCCTCGCACCGCCCCTCGCTCTGGAGTCTCCACCCTTCGGAGTCGCGAATGACCTTCTCTCGTCGCCCTCCCCTCGCGTGCCTCCTCGCCGGCGCGTCGATCTGCCTCCTCGCGTCCTGCCACGTCACGACCACCCCCTCGCGACACGAGCGCCGGCGGGCCTTCGACGCGCTCGCGCGCACTTGCCTCGAGGAATACTACGCCTTCCATCCGACGCGCTCGACGGAGGACGGCCTTCACCTGCGGGACGAGGCCCTGGAGAACCGTTCCGCCGAGGCGCTCGCCGAGCGGGCGCGAACTCTGCGTGCCCGGCTCTCGCAACTCGCGGCCCTGGATCGGGACCCGCTCGCGCCCGAGCAGGCAGGCGATGCCGAGACGCTCGCGGGGCGGCTGCGCTCCGAGCTGCTCGACCTCGAACGCGTCCGCTCCTGGGAACGCGATCCCTGCCTCTACCTCGAGCTCGCCTGCCGCGCCGTGGCCTCCCTCTGTCGCGCCACGGCCCCGCCGGAGTTGCGCGCGGCGTGCGTCATCCGACGCGAAGAGGCGCTGCCGCGACTGCTCGACCAGGCCCTGGCGAATCTCGGCCGCTGCCCGCGGCCATGGGTGGAGGAGGCCCTGGAGCGGCTCCCGGGCGCGCTCGCGCTCTTCCGGGACGACCTCCCCGCCGCCTTCGCCTCGGGCATCAACCCCAGGCTCGCGGAGTCCTTCGCGCGCTCGAACACCGCCACGCTGAAGGCGCTCGAAGCCTGGCGGGACCGGCTGGAACGGGAAGTCCTCCCGCGCGCGGACGGCGCCTTCGCCCTGGGCGAGGAAAACTATCGGCTGCGACTCCTCTGCGAGGAGCAGCTCGAAGAGCCCATCGACCGGCTGCTCGAACGCGGGGAGTCCGCTCTGGGCCGGCTGCGCGGCGCGCTCGAAGCCGCCGCGGCCGAGGCTGCGCCGGATCAGCCCTCGGCGAAGGCCCTGGCGGAGGTCCTCGCGGATCGGCCCCCTGCCGACACGGTGCTCGCGAAGGTCGTCGCCGCGCTCGAGACCGCCCGCCGCTTCACGCTCGAGAAGGGGCTGGTGACGCTCCCGCTGGACGTCCCGTGCGAAGTCCGCGCTTGTCCCGCCTGGCGACGCGGCGAGGGGTCGCTCGTGCTCGACCTCCCCGGGCCGTTTGAGCCGCGGTCGCACGGCGCCGCGCTGCTGGTCGCCCTGCCCGCGCCCGAGGCGCCGGCCGAGCGCCGGGAGGAAGAGTTGTCGGCCTTCGGCGCGCAGGCGCTGCCCCTGGCCCTCCTCCGCGTCGGCTACCCGGGGCTGTACGCGCTCCATTTGCGGCTGCGCGGGTGCGCCTCGCCGGTGCGCAGGGCTTTCCGCTCGCGCGGCTTCTCCGGGGCCTGGGCACGCTACGCCGAAGAGGCCGCCCTCGCGGCCGGGTTCGGCGGCGGCGAGCCGCGGCTCCGTCTTGCCGCGCTCGGCGGCGCGCTGCGTGGGCTCGCGGCCGACCTCGCGGAGGTGCGGCTGCACGCGCAGGGCTGGTCCCTTGACGAGGCGACCGAGTTCCTGGTCCGCGCAGGGGGCTGCTCCCGGCCGCAGGCGGCGGCCATCGCTCGGCGACGCACGCGCGCGGAGAGCGGGCTACCCGACCTCTGCGGATGGCCGCGCCTCGAGGCCGCCCGCGCGGGAGCGCTGCCTAGCCGAAGGCAAGTTCGGCCGCCCGCGAGGCGCGCGAGCGAGGCGTAGTAACGGAGAACTACGTCGAGCGAGCGCAACGAAGCAGGCGGCCGAAATCGCCGAGGAAATTGGTCACCCAATTCTGTGGGGCGGTACTGAGGAGTTGTGCGCAAGGTTGACCCTGCGCGCCGCCGTCGCGGCGCTACACCCGCCCTTCCCGGGCAGGATCCGTCGTTCGAATCGGGGCAAGGCACGTGGCAGATGAGCTGATGGCCGTGGGCAAGCGCGGCCCTTGGAAGATCCTGCTGGTCGATGACTACCCGGAAAACTTGCGGGTGCTCGAGAGCTTCCTGGAGGACGAACCGTACAACCTTCTGACCGCGGCGAACGGCGAGGAGGCGTTGGCGAAGATCCGAGGGGAAGCGCCGGACATCGTGCTGCTCGACGTGATGATGCCGATTCTCGACGGCTTCCAGGTCTGCTCCGCGGTGAAAGCGGACCCGCAGACCGCGCTCCTCCCCGTGGTTCTCGTGACGGCCCTCGATTCCATGGACGACCGGTTGAAGGGCATCGACGCGGGCGCCGACGACTTCCTCACCAAGCCGGTCAACCCCCTCGAGCTCAAGGCCCGCATCCGTTCGCTGCTGCGCATTCGCCAGCTCGTCCGCCAGTTGGATGGCGCCGAGAACGTGATCCGCGCGCTGGCGCGGGCGGTCGAAGCGAAGGATGCGTACACGGAAAAGCACACGGAGCGCGTGGCCCAGTTCTCCGTGAAGCTGGGCAAGGCGTCCGGCTTCACCGGAGCGGACCTCCACAACCTCGAGATGGGGGCGATGATTCACGACATCGGGAAAATCGGCGTCGGGGAGTCGGTGCTGAACAAGCCGGGGAAGCTGGACGAGGCGGAGTTCAAGTCGATCATGACGCACCCGGTTATCGGCGCCGAGATCTGCCGGCCGCTCGCCACCCTGCTCCCGGCGATCTCGAGCGTGCGCCACCACCACGAACGCTTCGACGGCCGCGGCTATCCGGACGGCCTCAAGGGGGAAGGGATCCCGCTCGAGGCGCGCATCGTCGCGATCGCGGATGCGTTCGACGCCATGACGTCGGACCGGCCCTACCGGAAAGGGATGGCGGTCGAGGTCGCGGTCCGGATTCTCCGCGAGGGGGCCGGCACGCAGTGGGACGCCGAGCTGGTCGGGAAATTCCTGGCCCTGGTCGAAAAGGGGGAGATCCCCTAGCTGGAGGTTGAAGGGCCACGAGCCCGCGAGAGGGAACGAAGGTTCAATGCTCAATGAGCAAGGTTCAATCAAGGCTCAAGACTCAAGGTTTAACGCCTCGAGCTCGAGCGTGCCCGAATCCTCGGAAACCCGCTGACGAAGCAGGTCAGTGGAGATTCGCGTGCACGTCTTCGGTCTGCGTGAGCATTGAGCATTGAGGCTTGATTGAACCTTGATCATTGAGCCTTGAACCTTTGACTCAGGACGCACCCCCCAGATCGATGTTGAAGGCCCCCGAGATGACCTCTCCCCTCAAGCTCCTGGTTTTCGTCCGCTATCCGGAACCCGGCAAGGTAAAGACCCGACTCGCCAAGGAGGTCGGACCGGAGCGCGCCGCCGCGATCTATCGGCGCATGGCGCAGACCGTGTTGTCGGTGGTCCAGCCCCTCCGGAAGATCGGCGTGGAGGTCCGCCTCCACGGGACCCCGGCCGAGCGCCTGCCGGAATTGAAGGACTGGCTCCGCACCGCGGACACCTACCTTCCCCAGGAAGGCGCGGACGAGGGTGCGCGCATGGAGCGGGCTTTCTCGCGCGCGTTCATGGACGGCGCGAAGTCCGTCCTTCTCCTCGGGACCGACTGCATCGAGGTCACGCCCCACGGCCTCAAGCGGGCCTTCGAAGCGCTCGCCTCCACCGACGTCGTGCTCGGCCCCGCGAAGAGCGGCGGCTACTACCTGCTCGGCCTCCGCAAGCTGGCTTCGTCGATGTTCCACGGCGTCGCCTGGGGTACGGAGGCGGCCCCGAAAGAGCTCGCGGAGCGCCTGAAACAGGCCCGCCTCTCCTCGACCGAGCTCGAGCGCCTGCGGGAGATCGAGCGGGTCGAGGACGTGCCGACCGGGTACTACTAGTGGCCCGTTGACGAAGTCCAGGCACGATGCCTGGGGGCGCGGGGCTCCGGCCCGCGCGAACGGCCGCATGGGTTACGACCCACCGTGACCGAATTGACGACTGTGTCCGAAGTTCGTCGACGGGCCACTAGCCGCCTCGCAGGGCCGAGCCTTCCCGAGTGTCCAAGGTTCAGCCTTCGCAGGAGCCTCGCGTGTTCGGCCTTGCAGCTCGAGCCTCCATCGTCGATCGGTGTTTACAAATGGAGCGTTGAGCATTGAGGATCGCCTCCAATGCCCTTTAACCCTCTCCGCCCCGCATGGATCGCGGAGCTGCGCTCGTTCGTCGACGAGAAGGGGAGCTTCGTCTCGCGCGAGGACATGGAGAAATACGCCTCGGACGAGACGGAGGACCTCGTCTACTGGCCCGAGCTGGTGCTCCGCCCGACGACCGCCGAGCAGGTCTCCGCGATCCTGCGGTTCTGCAACGAACGGGGCGTGCCGGTGACCCCGCGCGGCGCGGGGACGGGGCTCTCGGGCGGCGCGCTCGCCGTGCATGGCGGCGTCTGCCTCACCCTCGAACGCATGAACCGCATCCTGGAAATCGACGCCGAGAACTTGATGGCGGTGGTGGAGCCGGGCGTCATCACGGAGGTGTTCCAGAACGAGGTGGAGAAACTCGGCCTCTTCTACCCGCCCGACCCCGCAAGCCGCGGAAGCTGCATGCTGGGCGGAAACGTCGCGCACGGCGCCGGCGGGCCGCGGGCGGTGAAGTACGGGGTCACCAAGGACTACGTCTACGGCCTGCAGCTTGTCCTCCCGACGGGCGAGATCCTCTCCACGGGCGGCAAACTCATCAAGAACGTCACGGGGTACAACCTCTCGCAGCTCCTGGTCGGCTCCGAGGGCACGCTCGCCGTCGTCACGCGCATCGTGGTCAAGCTCCTGCCGCTCCCGCGTTTCACTCGCCTCGTCCTCGCCCCCTTCGACAGCCCGGAGGCGTGCGCGAAGACCATCACGTCCTTCTTCGAGCAGAAGATCATCCCGACCGCGCTCGAGTACCTGGAGCGCGCGGCCGTGGAGGCGGCCGAGCGGCGGCTGGGGCGGAAGTACCCCGTCCCGGCGTGCGCGGCGCTCCTTCTCGTCGCCCTGGACGGGAACAACGCCGGGCAGCTCGACCGCGACCTGGAGCGGGTCGGCGAGCTGTGCCTCGCCGGCGGGGCGGCGGACGTCTTCCTCGCGGACACCGCCGAGAAGCAGCGGGAGATCTGGTCGCTGCGGCGCGCGACCGGGGAGGCGGTGAAGTCCATTTCCATCTACAAGGAGGAGGACACGGTCGTCCCGCGGAGCCGCCTGCCGGAGCTGGTACGGCTCATCGCCGAGGTCACGAAGAAGTACGGGATCACCGCGATCAGCTACGGCCATGCCGGAGACGGCAACCTCCACTGCAACATCCTGAAGATGAACATGTCGGACGAGCGGTGGGAGAAGGACCTCCCGGTCGCGATCTCGGAGATCTTTCGCGGCGTCGTGGCCCTCGGCGGGACGATTTCGGGCGAGCACGGCGTGGGTTTCGTGCAGCGCGCGTACGTGCCCATCGCGAAGTCCGAGGCCGAGTTGGCCCTGCTCCGTCGGATCAAGGCAGCCTTCGATCCGAACGGGATCCTCAACCCGGGCAAGATCTTTTGAATTGCTGATTTCGGATTGCTGATTTCTGATTGACGACGGCCGCCGACTCCCGGTAGACTTAAGGGTTTCCGCCGGTTGCCGCTAGACTCTGCGCTCCCCGTGCTGGAGCGCCGACGCCGCCGTTCGTAGTTCCGCCTTCAGGCGGGGCGTCGGGCGGCATGGCGGACGACCGCGGAGCAGGCAGTCGGAAAGTGACTCGGCATCTCGTCCTCAGGCCGTAGCGAGCCCTCTCCCCCCCGGGCGGGGCTTCACCTGGCGACAGGGTTCGTTAATCAGCAATCAGCAATCGTCAATCATCAATCCCATAGGGGTGTTCGCGATGATCCAGCGCACGAAGACGCGCGGCGTGATGATCGGCAAGGTGAAGGTCGGGGACTACGCGCCGATCGTGGTGCAGTCGATGTGCGATACGCACACGGCGGACGTCGACGCGACGGTGAAGCAGATCCACGACCTGACCCGTTCCGGCTGCGACGTCATCCGCGTAGCCGTCGACAACAAAAAAGAGGTCGAGGCCCTCAAGGAGATCCGTCGCCAGATCTCGATCCCGCTCATCGCCGACATCCAGTTCAACTACAAGATGGCCATCGAGTCCGCGCCCTTCGTCGACAAGTTCCGGGTGAACCCCGGCCACCTCAACCACATGGAGAAGTCGAAGCCGCTCTCCTCGAAGGTCGATGAGATCGTGGCCGCGGCGAAGGCCAACGGCAACTCCATCCGGATCGGGATCAACACCGGTTCGCTCGACGAGGAGATCAAGTTCAAGTACGGCAACACCCCGCGCGGCATGGTCGAGTCGGCCCTTCAGTACATCGACATGTTCGAGAAGCGGGGCTTCCAGGACCTGATCATCTCGCTCAAGGACTCCCACCTCGAGGCGGCGGTCGAGGCGTACAAGCTCTTCGGCCGGCGGTCGCAGTATCCCCTGCACCTCGGGATCACGGAGGCGGGACCGACCGCCGAGGGCGTGGTGAAGTCCACGCTGGGGATGTCCGAGCTGATCCGCGCCGGGATCGGCGACACGCTGCGGATCTCGCTCACGACCTACGACAAGACCGAGGAGGTGCGGGCCGGGCACGCGCTCTTGCAAGGCATGGGCGTCAGCCGCCAGGCGCGCTACTTCGTCTCCTGCCCGAGCTGTTCGCGCGTCGAGAGCCGCCGGTTCCAGGACATGGCGAAGCTGGTGGACGCGATCACGCGGAGCGTCGAGGAGCCGATCACCATCGCGGTCATGGGCTGCAGCGTCAACGGCCCGGGCGAGTCCGAGGACGCGGACGTCGGCGTCTGGTGCGGCTCCCAGAGCGTGCGGCTTCTCCGGCAGGGAGCCGAGGTGGGGGTCTACCCCTACGAGAAGGTCATCCCGCTGATGCTGGAGGCCGTGAACGACGTCCTCTTCAAGAAGTTCCAGAAGCGGTACTCGTTCGACAACATCCCGGTCTGGGTCTCCGACGCCCCCGCCGCCGCCGGTTCGCCGACGCCCGCGTCCGCGGTCGCCGCCCCTGCGCAGCCCTAGCGAAGTCCGGACACGAGGCCTGCGGGCGTAAGCGCCCGCGCAAAGATAACTGCGCAGACTCGGACCTCGCGGCTCCTGGGGGCGCGGGCCTCCCTCCTTCGCTCGCCCTCGGCGAGCTACGGAGCGCAGGCCGGCCCGCGCGAAGGACCCCACAAGCTGCGACTTGCCGTAACGCAGTCGACGACGGTGGCGGAAGCTCGTCAACGGGCCACGAGGGGTTGGTCGACAGCCATGCTGCCCATCGCGCCGCCGGAAGGCGGAACTACAAACGGGGGCGTCGCCATTCCAGGACGATGACCGCACTTGGTCGACGGCGGTCGCGCGCTCCTCAGTACGCCTCAGTACCGCCCCACAGAATTGGGTGACCAATTTCCTCGGCGATTTCGGCCGCCTGCTTCGTTGCGCTCGCTCGACGTAGTTCTCCGTTACTACGCCTCGCTCGCGCGCCTCGCGGGCGGCCGAACTTACCTTCGGCTATTGGTCACCGACTTCCGTGGGGCGGTAC
>JACPWG010000118.1 GCA_016197205.1 Planctomycetota bacterium | reverse complement strand
CTTAACACTAAAACGCTACAGCCAAGGCTTCGCCACCTGCGACGGACCCTGCCAAGCTCCGCCTCTGTTCGTAGTTCCGCCTTCCGGCGGCGCGTGCGGCGAGAACTGCGACACTTGGTTGGCAGCCCCGCCTAAAGGCGGAACTACGAACCAGTTGGGCTCGAAGGCTCCACTTCTTTAGCGTTGTAGTGTCAATTGCCGGCCTGTGCCGATCCGCGTAACGCCAGGGCAAGCGCATGAGCACATCGACAGCGGGAAACGCCGCGGCCCCCCAACGAGGGGACGGCCCGATCTTCATCTCCCACGCCTCCGCGGACCACGACTTCGTCGCCGACCTCCGCAAGGAGCTGGACGCGCACCGACTCGCGGTCTGGACGGACTCCAGCAGGCTGCGCGGCGGGGACAAGCTCGGTCCGGAGATCGCCCTTGCGATTGCCGAGGCGCGGCAGGTCCTCGTCGTCCTCAGCACAAGCACGGTGAACTCGCCCTGGGTGCGCTGGGAGATCCGCGAGGCCCTCGCGACCGAGCGGCATCGCCGGGAGGACGGGTATCGGGTGATCCCCCTACTGCTTCCGGGCATCACCCCGGGCGCGCTCGGGACGTGGTTCGACGAAGAGCCTCTGGCCGTGCCGATCCCGATCGGGCCCGGCGGCCTGGACGCGGCCATGCCCGCCCTGCTCGTCGCGCTCGGCGAACGCCTGCCCGCGGACTCGTCGGGGTCTGCCGCACCCGCGGAGACCGAGGCCGCGCCCGTCGAAGACCTCGTCCTGGCCCTCGCGGACCCGCGGATCCAGACGCAGGATGGCGCGCGCCGCGCCACCGCGACCGCCGTGCTCTCCTACCAGCCGGCGGACCGCGGCGGTCGCCGCGTGGAGAGCGTGCGGTTCCCGTTCACCGCTCCCCTGGGCCCGATCGAGACCGAAGACCTCCGCTGGTACCTGGAATCGTACTTCCTGTGGCCCATCGGCGTCTTCCAGACGAGGGCCAGGCAGATCGAGGACAGGCTGCCCCGATGGGGACAGGAGCTCTTCAAGGCGGGCCTCGGTGCCGCGGAGGCGGACGGCGCGCGCGAGGCCCTCGCCGCCTGGCAGCACGCGAACGGCCAACACGAGCGCCGGTTCTCCGTCCTGGTGGACAGCGACCTCCCCGCGGGCGCCGCGGACGACGCGAAGTCCGCCGCGTGCGAGGCCGGGACCGACCTCCTCGCCCTGCCGTGGGAGCTGCTCCATGACGGCCGCGGCTGGCTCTTCCAGGGCGCGGCCGGCGTCCGCGTGAGGCGCCGCCTCCCGAACCGCGCCCCCCAGCCCACGCGACCCACCGCCCTCCCCATCCGCATCCTCCTCCTGAGCCCGCGCCCGGAGCGGGACGAGAAGGGCCGGGCGATCACCTACATCGACCACCGCGTCAGCGCCCGCCCCCTGGTCGCGGCGCTGGAAGGGCTCGGCGACCTCGCGCGGCTCACTGTCCTGACCCCGCCCACCTACTGGGCTCTGGACGAGGCCCTGCGCGCGGCCGGCCGGCGCGGCGAGCCCTTCGACGTGGTCCACTTCGACGGCCATGGCGTCTACGATCGACGCCTCGGCCTCGGCGGGTTGTGCTTCGAGGAACCGCCCGATGCGTCGCGGCCCGCGGGGCGCACGATGGACTTCGTGGACGCGGCAAGGCTGGCCGGCCTCTTCCGCGCACATCGGATCCCCCTGGTCTTCCTGGAGGCCTGCCAGACGGCCGTGGCCGAGCGGGACCCGACCGCCTCCGTGGCGGCGAGCCTGCTGAACGAGGGCGTGGCCTCCGTCGTGGCCATGAGCCGGAGCGTGCTGGTCGAGACGGCGCGCCGCTTCGTGGACGCCTTCTACAGCGACCTCGCTCATGGCGCGCGCGTCGGGCAGGCCATGTTGGCCGGCCAGCGGGCGCTCTTCAACGACCCCAAGCGCGGCAAGGTCATGGGCGTGGGGGAGCTGCGCCTCCAGGACTGGTTCGTGCCCGTCCTGTTCCAGGAGGAAGCGGACCCGCAGCTCATCACCCGGATTCCCGCAGAGGAGGTCCAGCGGCTGTCGGCCGAAAAGCGCCGCCTCAACCTGGGGGAGTTGAAGGACCCGCCCCCGCATGAGTTCGCGGGTCGCAGCCGCGAGCTACTCGCCCTCGAACGCAGGCTGCACGCCGGCGCCTGGGCCGTCGTGCGCGGGACGGGCGGCGCCGGCAAGACCACGCTCGCCGTCGAGCTGGCGCGGTGGCTGGCGCGCACCGGCCGCTGCGAGCGCGTGGCCTTCGTGAGCCTCGAGGCCTACCAGGACGTGCGCGGGGTCCTGGACTCCATCGGACGGCAGCTCCTGCCCAAGGGGGATAACTACTCGGTCGCGCAGTTCGCCGATCAGAAGGCCGCCCTTCAGCCCGTCGAGCGTGTGCTGCGCGAGCATGCGACGCTCGTCGTTATGGACAACTGCGAGGGCATTCTGCCGGGCCCGGCCGCGGGGGCTGACGCCGCCGCGCCCGTCCCCGCGGACGCCGGCCCTGCGCGGGAGATCCTCGCCCTGTGTCGACGGCTCCTGGACGCCGACCGGGCCACCCGGCTGGTCTTCACGAGTCGGGAGGCTCTCCCCGCGCCGTTCGACGCGGGCGCGGCCGAGTCCGAGCTGGGCGCGCTGGGGCGGGAGGACGCAGTCGAGCTGGTGGGCCGGGTCCTGGCGCGTGCGGGGCTCGCCCCCCCAGCGGCGGACTCGGGGTGTACGCCGCAGGAGATCACGGACCTCGTGGAGGCGGTCAACGGCCACGCCCGCGCCCTGGTCCTGCTCGCGCCGGAGGTCGCGCGCCGCGGGGTGAAGGCGACGACCGCGGACCTCCGCGTCGTGATGGCGGACCTGGAGCGCCGCCACCCCGGCGACCGCGAGAACTCCCTCTACGCGAGCGTGGAGCTGTCCCTGCGCAAGCTGCGGCCGGAGTCGCGGGAGCGGGTGAAGGCGTTGGCGGTCTGCCAGGGCGGCGTGCACTTGGGCGTCCTGGCGACGTTGACCGGCCTGGAGATCGGGGAGGCCCGCGCGTTGGCCGCCGAGCTGATCGGCGTGGGGCTTGGGGAGGACATGGGGTCCGGCCACCTGCGCCTGGACCCGGGCCTGCCGCCGTACCTGCTGGGCCGATTGGGCCCGGAGGAGACCGACGCGGCGCGCGAGCAGTGGGCCGAGGCGATGGCGCAGCTCACCGGAGCGCTCTATCAGCAGCAATTCAAGGATGCGAAGTTCTCCGCCCAGCTCACTCGACTGGAGCTCGCGAATCTCCTCGGGATGCTCGATTGGCTGGAATCGAGGCGGCCCGCAGAGGCCCTGGTAGATCTCGCCGGCTCCGTCGAGACGCTCGTCGAGATGCTGGGGCTTCCCCTCGCCCTCGGACGCGCCACGCGCGTACGCGAGAAGGCCGCTCAGTCCCTCGGCGAGTGGGGGCATGCGCGGTACCTCACGGAGTCCGCCAGCATCAAACGTCTGCTCGGGCGTGGAGATCCTCGCGCGGCCACCTCTGCCGCACGCGCCCTCGTGCAGCGGTGCCTGGCGGCCGGTGACCGCGCCTATCCGGAGGCGGCCTACGACTCGGCGATGGCGCACCTCGGTCTCGGCAGGGCGCTAGAGACGGGGGGCGCGGCGGAGGAGGCCCTGACGCCCATCGGCGAGGCGCAGGAGCGCTTCCAGCGCCTTGCCGACGCAGGGGGTGCCGAAGCGCAACGGATGGCAGTGGTCTGCATCACGAGGAGGGCGGACTGCATGCTCGACCTGGGCCGGATGGATGAGGCCGGGTCCGGGTACGAGGAGGCGATCCGACGCGCCGCCGCCCGCGGCGACCGTAGGGATGTCGCGGTAGGGAACTTCCAGCTCGGGACGGTGCGGAAGGGGCAGGGGCGGCACGCCGAGGCGATCGGGGTCTATGCGGCGGCGCGCGACACGTTCGCGGCCCTCGGGGAGCCGCTGAGCGTGGCCACGGCTTGGCATCAGGTCGGAGTGGCATACCACGATGTTCGGCAGTTCGACCGGGCGGAGGACGCCTATCGGGAGTCCCTCGCGATCGAGGTGCGGGAGAAGAATCTCGCCGGCGAGGCGTCGACGCTGAACCAACTCTCCTCCCTCTATGACGCGATGGATCGCGTCGAGGAGGCGATCACCTTTGCCCGAAAGGCGTGCGACCTCTACGTGCGGCTCGGTGATCCGGCCGGCGAGGACAAGGCCAGGAACAACCTGGGCAGCATGCTCATCCGTCAGAGGCGTTACGACGACGCCCGCCAGGAGTTGCGCCGCGCCCTGGAGTGCGAGGCGGGGTTGGGCATGGCCGCGGAGCCGTGGAAGACCTGGGCATTGCTGGCCGACGTCGAACGCGCGACCGGCCACATGGAGGCCGCTGCCGAGGCCCGGCAACTCGCGATCGAGACCTACGGCGCGTACCGGCGTGCGGGCGGCGTCTCGCAGCAGCCCAGCGCGCAGTTGGTCGCACTGGTCGCGCAGGCCACTCGCGCCAAGGATACCGCGGATGCCCGAGCGCAGCTCGCGCAGCTTGCATCGCGTCCCGACGCCCCGCCCTGGCTCCAGGCGCTGGTGGCCAAGCTCCAGGCGATCCTGGCCGGCGACCGCGACCCGGCCCTGGCCGCGGACCCGGACCTCGCCTACGACGACGCCGTCGAGCTGCAGCTCCTCCTCGAGGCGCTCGCCGCCGGATAGGCCGCGCCGGGGGGCGGCAGCGCGACGCGCAGGATCATCCCCGCACGTAACCCGGTCTTGAGCCATGCCCACCAACCGCGTCACAGCTCCTCCCGTATGCGTTCACCACAGAGTCACGGAGACTTCACGGACAACCTTTGTCAGGCCGATTCTCCTCTCCGTGCACCCTCCGTGTCTCCGTGTCTCCGTGGTGAAGCTACCGTGGCCGTGAACTGTCACGTTTAATTGACTCCCGGACCGAGGGCCCTATACGCTTGTTCAACAACCACCATTCGTCGAACCACAGCTCCTAAGGCCGGTTCAACTTGAACATCGAAGTTCATCCCGCATTTGCGAGAGGACGGCGCATCGTGAGCATCTTCAACAAACCGATCGACCAGATCACCACGCAGGATGTCGAGAGGTTCTGCTCCGAGGGGGTCGCAGAAAACGTACGCGTCGAGTACAAGCGCGAGTTTTCGAGCAGGGACGATATCAAGCAAGTCGCGAAGGAAGTGGCGGCCTTCGCCAACACCCAAGGGGGCACCATCCTGTTCGGTGTGGAGGAGGACGAGAAGCGCAAACCCAAACTCCCTCTCACGGGGATCGATCCCGCCCCAGAACCCGACGACAGAATCACGAAGATCTGCCTCGTCTCGATCTACCCGCCGATTGTCCCCGAAGTTGCTGTGCTGCCCCTGGCACACCCTGCCGGCCAAGTGCTTGCGGTCGTTCGTGTTGCCGAAAGCGATCAGACGCCCCACACCATACAAGGCCGAACCGAGTTTTATGTGCGCGGCAATGCCCAGTGCGCTCCGCGGGCCGCGACCATGGAAGAGATCGAATGGCTGCAAAACCGCCGGCTGAAGGCGGTCGAACACCGAGAACGCCTGTTCGAGCGTGCCGAGCGGCGATGCGAGGCACTCATGGGGAGGCCCGCTGGGCCGACTCTGAGGATGAGTATTGCGCCGCTCTACCCGAGCCAGCCCGTTTTCCTGCACTCCGAAGTCCTGTCGATCGTACGCGGGAGGAATCGCGCCACGGGGCTCGAATTCGCATCCCGCGCATCATACCCCGCACACGAGAGCGCGATCGGTCAGGTACCCCTTGAGTGGGGTCGATGGGAATTCGCCGCTGTGGACATCTGGGGATTGATCCATTACTCCCTCAGACCGCGGGAAACGGAGCCTCCGAAGCGGATAGTAGGTAACCTGTGGTTGCTTGCGGAGACTCGGCGATTCCTCCAAGTTGCGCGCCACTGGTATGGAACCAAGGGATACTGGGGCCCGGCCTGCCTTCAAGTCTGCCTCGACGGATGCGCAGATGCGACGCTCGCATGCGACGAGGACTCAGCTTTCAAGCGCGAACCAATGGGTGGATGCAAGGGTGATACGTCCATCCGGATCGACTTGGTGGTCACGGCGAACAGGTTGGAAGATGAGTTCGATGATTTGACGCTCGGAATTCATCGACGACTCCGCTGGGCCTTTGGCGTTGAGCAAGCAGAGGAGAACGAGAAGCCGAGCCCCTGGCTGCTTGAGCGCGTGAAGATACTCGAGAATGGCCAGGAGACTTGCCCTCGTTGCAAGCGCGGCGTCATGTCCAGCGGCCGCGCCAAAGGTGTGGGGTGTGAGGCGAAGCGCTGATCGTGCGCATGTGGCGAGTTCCGCCCAGTCCGCGATTCAAATCACCGCGGGTCCCCCGGAACAGCTCCGAGTTTCGGTCGCGGAAGGGCTGCACGCGGGCGGACGGCTGTCGGCAATGTTCGGGGGCGCTAAGATGCAGAGGGGCGGCGTGCGGCTCTACGTCGTAGTCGCCCAGGACGGCGCGGCGTGGGAGGGGCCGTTCCGGTCCCGACCGGGGCCGAGACCGGCGAGGCGCGCCTCACCGTTACCGCGACCGCAGATGGCTGCGGGGATGAGTCGGACATCGACACCCGCACGGTCCAGGTCGTAGCCTGGGGACCGAGATCCGTCGGGCGTGAGCGGCATCGCGTCCGACGACCGCACGGAGCTCACCGAGTTGCCGGCGAAGGACTACGCGCGGCGCACTCTTCGAATCCTCCTCAGCGTTCGCCGATCGGGTGCTCCTCGACATCGCGGGAGTGGAAGTGGGAGACGACCCCACACTCTCGCGCGAGCGTCGCATCCTTCGGTCGCGGTGGCTCGCAGGCGCCGCGCGGCTCCGTCGCGAGCGAAGGCTGGGCGCCCGCGCAAGAATTACTTTACATTTCCGTGGATCGACCGGTTCCTGGGGGCGCGGCGCAGAGGGCCGCGCCCCCAGGAGCCTCGAGGTCCGAATCTGCGCAGTTATTTTTGCGCGGGCGCTGACCCTCCCGCCGCGGAGAGAGCTCAAGCCATGTCTTCAACGGTCGGCTTCTCCCATGCCGGCCGAAGGTCGGTGGCGCGTGTTTCTCGGAACTCGGGGGGCGGCGAGGTGTCCGGCTTCCCCTTCACCGTTCATCTCCTGGGAGGGCTTTCCGCCTCGGAACGCGATCAAGGACCTTCTTGAAGGCTCCCTTGCGCGCGCTCTTTGCCCGTGCGGCGATGCACTCCTCCGTCATGAGGGCGGAGATTTTCTCCGACACGGCGGTGGAGATGAACAGGTTGATCGAGACGCCGTCCCGTTTTGCGATCTCCTTGAGGTGCCGGTGAATGGAGTGCGGCAGGCGCAGGTTCAACGCGCTCATTTCAACTCTCCTAGCAATTTCGCTGGGGTGATGATTCGCACGCCAAAGGCCGCGGCCCCGACAAAGTCCTTCACGTTGTGTGTCACAATGTCGGCGCCGCCCGCCGCCACCGCCAACTCCAAGACGTGATCGTCCTTGGCGTCCGAGAGCTGCGGGCGCCAGAGGAAGTGAACCCTACGGCACTCGGCTCGCGCGCACAGGCCGTCCAGCACGTCGTTCAGCGCGCGATCGGACAGCCGAAGCCGCTTCTGGTTTCGCCGCAGGACCTCCTCATATTCGAACAGAAGCGTCGTCGACAAGAGGGGTGTCACGACACCCTTTTCGATCAGGCGCAGCACTTTGTGTGAGGCGCCGGTGGCCGAGTACAGACCGGCGTAGAGCACGTTCGTGTCGATGACCGCGGCGCGCTTCTCCATGCCGAGTATGATACTATCTGTAGCACCACGCGGCAAGCCGGTTTTCTCGATTTCGATCGACTGGACGGTCCCGTCCGTCTCCCCCGCGACGCGATTCCCGTTTACGAACCGCGACTTCCGATTGCGCGGAACCTCGAAATTCCGGACGGGGGCGTGTCAGGACACGACCCGGCATCGGTCCAGCACGTGCTTGACGAGGCGCGGGTCCGCGTCGACGTCGACGCGCTCGCCGCCGGGTAGGCCGTGGCGGGGGGCGAAGCGCCCGCGCAAGAATTACTTTACATTTTCGTGGATCGACAGATGCCTGGGGGCGCGGCCCAGAGGGCCGCGCCCCCAGGAGCCTCGAGGTGCGAATCTGCGCAGTTATTTTTGCGCGGGCGCGAAGGCGCGGCGTGCAGGATCATCCCCGAGTGCAAGCCGGTTTTGGACCGGGCCAGGATTTCCTTGGTCTCTGCCCGTCGGAATGCTACCTTGGCGAAGAGCCTCGCAGTCCGGCGGCGTCGGAAGGCCGGCCAGGCGAGCATCCCGGAGGGAGCCGAACAGGCATGGGGAAGTTGTTCGAGACGCTTCGAAGACTGGTGGCGGAGGAGAAACATGTCGTTGGGGCGCATGCGGCGGAACGACTGGAGGAACGAGGCATCCTCGAATGGCAGGCGGTGGCCGGTCTTGAGGACGGTGACCTGTTGGCAGAACGTCCGCCGGACAAGTCGAATCCTGCGATCGAGGTGAAGGAGACCCTTCCCGACGGCACGGAGTTCAAGGCGGTCTGATCGCATCTGCGGGGAAGCGGTGTGGCCAAACTCGTCACGGTCCATTTCTTCGACGAGACCGAACGATGAGGATCCCGGGTAAGCGGGTGCGACGAACTCGACTGGTTCGGACGGCCCGTTTCGTAGTGGCCGTGGAGGTGGAGGCCGTCATCCCGGAGGATGACCCCTCCGAGCCCTGCTACGAGGCCGAGACCGTGGAGCTCCTTCGAGAAGTGCAGGAACACGCCGAGGGGGGGGATGTCGCCTGGCTTGCGCGACACGGCCAGGTGTATTAGGCGGTTCAGGCACCCGGACTCTGAGCGACATCGCAGGGCGTCGATTCCGGCTTGGGTCAAATCTGGGTTACACTCTCCACGAGCGCGGTCCCGGCATACCGCCGAAGGCGCTTAACACTAAAACGCTACAGCCAAGGCTTCGCCACCTGCGACGGACCCTGCCAAGCTCCGCCTCTGTTCGTAGTTCCGCCTTCCGGCGGCGCGTGCGGCGAGAACTGCGACACTTGGTTGGCAGCCCCGCCTAAAGGCGG
>JACPWG010000072.1 GCA_016197205.1 Planctomycetota bacterium | reverse complement strand
CGGCTCAGGGCAGGCTCTGAGCGAAGCGAAGCGCCGCAGCGCGGAGCGAAGTGAAGGATCCAAACCAAGCGTAGCGACCGCTTTTCTCGACAGGGCATTGGCTCGCCCACGACACGGTCCGAGGGCCGGTTGAGAAGGTTGGGTGTCCGTCCTTGCTTGGATCCTTCGCTTCGCGCTGCGGCGCTCCGCTCAGGATGACATGCCGGGATGACGTGTTCACCGAACGCGTACTCCGCTACAGCGGCGGACCCTTGGAATTAGCGCCCTCGCAAGAATTACTTTACATTTCCGTGGATCGACCGATGCCTGGGGGCGCGGCCCCGAGGGCCGCGCCCCCCGGAGCCTCGAGGTCCGAATCTGCGCAGTTATTTTTGCGCGGGCGCTTAGCGTAGACGGGACACTAGGCCCTTTCCGGAATTCAGGTCATGTCTCCGTTTTGCTCCCCTGGGGCGGGCGAAGGTTGTTACCCCGGTTTGAACCATGCCCGTTTTCGGCGTGTCGGCGAGATGGTGCGGGCTGTCATTTGCGCTCGTCACGGATTGACCGCGAGGCGGGGCCGTTTCGAGGCCGGCGACCACGGAGGATTCCGCAGCCGCCCTCCCCGCCAGGCGTGAAAGTACCCGGCGCCGGGGCCAAGCCCGGACCCTGCTCTCGAGGAAGAAGGCGGATTTCATGACCGACTTCACGGACAAGGAGGAGCAACTCTTGACCGTCGCCGACCTGTCAGGGCGCCTGCTCGCGGCGGTGGACGAGGCGACCACCGCCTTCCAGGCCTGGCGGACCGGACGGTAGGCAGGCGGAGGGGCAAGGGGAGGGATTGGACAATGTTCCAGGGGGAAAAGCGCGGCACGAAAGCAGCTAGCCCGGATCATCCACGAAGGGCTTGCAGCCCTTCGTGGATGATCCGCCCTGCGGGCGGCCTCTGCTGGACAGCCTGGGCAGCTCGCGCGACACGCTGTCGCGCTCGCGGCCGACCAGCGCCCGGCCGAGGACGCAACGAGGATGGGCGCCGGCGGATGACTCAGGAACGCGCCGCGGCGCGTTGAGGAATAATCCGGGCTAGAGTCCCCTGGGTGGGGAGCTAAGATCGCGTCGGTGTCCTCGTCGGAATTCTCGACGAAGGAGGAGCGCAGATGGCAACACCACAAGACACCCCGTTCCCGCCGAGCCCCCCCGCAGAGAGCCGGCGGGAATTCCTCGCGGGGAGGGCCGCCACGGCGGTCGCCGGCGCCTTGGCGGTCGCTTCGCTCGGGGGATGCGGCCCTGCGTCGCCCCCGGCCCAGGAAGGAAGCGCGGCCCGACGCTGGGGAATGGTGATCGACCTCCGCCGCTGCGTGGCCTGCAAGGCGTGCGTCGCCTCCTGCAAGAGCGAGAACAAGACCCCCCCGGGAGTGGCCTACAACGTTTTCATCGAGGAGGAGCAGGGGACCTTCCCCTACGTGCGCCGGGTCGCCTTCACCCGCCCCTGCATGCAGTGCGCAAAATCCTCCTGTGCCCAGGTCTGCCCGACGGGGGCGACCTACCACCGCGCCGACGGGATCGTCGCCGTGGACTACGAGAAGTGCATCGGATGCCGGTACTGCATCGCGGCCTGCCCCTACGGGGCGCGCTCGTTCGACTACGGGCATGACTACATCGAGAAGGCCGGCAACCCGTACAACGAGATCCCTTCTTCCGAGTACGGCGCGAGCTACGGACTGCGCCACAAAGGCGGTTCACCGGAGGGTAACGTCCGGAAGTGCACGTTCTGTCTGCACCTGCAGGACGAAAAGGGAGAGTACCGAGAGCCCCCCGCCTGCGTCCGGACCTGCATGGGGAAGGCGATCCATTTCGGGGACCTGAAGGACCCCGAAGGCGTCTGCGTCGCGCATGGAGAGAAGATGCAGGCGCTTCTGGCGCACAGGGGCAACTACCGCCTCAAGGAGGAACTGGGCAACGAGCCGGCGGTGTACTACCTGCCGGTTTAAGGAGGATGTCATGAGCGAATCCAATACCCACGCGCCCGCCGGGGGGCTCCGACTGCTCGGCTATCTGGTCCTGGCCGCGCTGTCGTTGGTCGGCCTGAAGGCGATCATCGGCACGCTTGCGGACGGGCATGGCGCCCTGGCGACGACGCAGCATGTGCCGTGGGGGCTGTGGGTCGCCCTCTACATCTTTTTTCTGGGGCTCTCGGCCGGCTCCTTCCTGCTGTCCACGTTGATCTACGTCTTCGGCATGAAGAGCCTGAAGCCCGTGGGCCCGCTGGCGCTCCTCCAGGCGCTCGGTTGCCTGCTTCTCGGCGGTCTTCTCATCATCCTGGACCTGGGACATCCGGCGCGCCTGGCGAACGTGATCCTCCACATGAACCCAACGTCGGCGATGGCGTGGATGGGGATCTTCTACAACCTCTACATTTTGGTCGTCCTGGTCGAGCTCTACCTCGCGATGCGCCCCCGGTTGATCGAGCTTGCCTCGGCGGGCGGGGCGATGTCCCGTTGGTACTGCCTGCTCACGCTCGGTAGCAGCAACACGAGCGCGGCGGCCCTAGCGAGGGACCAGGGATGGCTGAAGGCGCTTGGGATCCTCGGGATCCCCGTGGCGATCGCGGTGCATGGAGGGGTCGGCGCGATCTTTGCCGTGACCAAGGCCCGGGCTCTCTGGTACTCGGGCCTGTTTCCCATCATCTTTCTCATCTCCGCACTTGCCTCAGGCGGCGCCCTGCTGACGTTCCTGAGCGTGGTCACCTTGAAAGTTCCCGAGGAGCAGAAGAGGAAGATCGTCCGGCTTCTAGCAAGGCTGACCACTGGGATCCTCTGCTTCGACCTTCTCCTCCTGGCCTCCGAGATCCTGGTGGTTTTCTACGGCGGGCTTCCCCATCACGCGGACGGCTGGCGCCAGGTCCTCTTCGGACCGTATTCGTGGGTATTCTGGGGACTCCAGTTGGCTCTCGGGACACTCCTCCCGATCCTGATCGTGGGCGGTCGTCGTACCGGCCAGTCCATGAAGTGGTTGGGGTTCGCGGGATTGCTGGGCGTGCTGGGGATCATCGGCGCACGGCTCAATATCGTCATCCCGGCTCAGATCACCCCGATGTTCCCAACCCTTCCCGAGGCGTACCACCACATGCGGTACGCCTACGGGTATTTTCCGAACAGTACGGAGTGGCAGGTCGGCCTCGGTGTTTGCGCCTTGGGTTGGCTGGCGTTCGTACTCGTGAGGAAGTGCCTGCCTCTGGACGGGCAAGAACATTCGGCTACCGCAAGTAGCGGCGGAGGTGAGGCATGAGCGCAACCACACGAAGGGGATTCCTCGCGAAATCCGTCCTCGGGGGAGGCGCCGCCTTCGGCCTTTCTTCGCTCCTCGGCGCGCGCTCGAGCGAAGCCTTCGCGGCCGAGGTGGACCGCCGCTACGACATCAAGTCGGGAGACTGGATTCCCTCCTGCTGCAACATGTGCGGGGGGCAGACCGGCATCCTTTGCCAGGTCGTGGACGGCAGGCTCGTCCGGATCAAGCCGAACGATGCGAACCCGGCCGGTTTCTCCAACATCTCCGACGACTTCTTCGCCAACTGCCGGACGGAGGGGGCCTCCATGTGCCCCAAGGGGAACGCCGGGATCATGACGCTGTACGATCCGGACCGTCTGGCGAGGCCCGTGCGGCGGACCAACCCGAAGAAGGGGATCGGAGTGGATCCGGGCTGGACGGAGATCTCCTGGGAGGAGGCGTATTCGGAGATCGCGAGGCGGATGAAAGCGCTCCTGGACGCCGGCACCCCCGAGGCCCTGCTCTGGTGGTCCGAGGACCACAGCTTTACGCATATCCAGGGGGACTTCTGCCAGCTCTTCGGGACCCCCAACTACAGCAACCACTCCAACCTCTGCGATACCGCGCGCAAGGCCTCGTTCAAGGCCGTGACGGGGGACGAGCGGCCGCTCATGGACGCGATCCAGTCCCGCTACATCCTGCTCTTCGGATGGAACCCCCTCGGGGCCACCAAGTGGAGCCTCCTGCCGCGCATCCTCACCCGCGGTCAGGAGCGCGGCGCAAAGCTCGTGGTCGTGGACCCCTACTTCTCGGCGACGGCGCGCAAGGCCCAGGAGTGGATCCCGATCCGCCCGTCGACCGACGGCGCGATGGCCCTCGCCATGGCCCACGTGATCATTCGCGACGGCCTCTATGACAAGAAGTTCGTGGAGGAGTGGACCCACGGCTTCGACCGCTTCTCCGACTACGTGAAGGACAAGACGCCGGCCTGGGCCGAGAAGATCTCGACCGTGCCGGCGGGGACCATCGAGCGGATCGCACGCGAGTTCGCCACGACGCAACCCTCCCTGGCGGACGTCTGGTCGGGCCCCGGCCAGCACTCCAACGCCGTCCACGGGGGCGCCGCGATCGCCTGCCTGAACGCGCTTACGGGGAGCTACGACCGGCCGGGGACCCTGCATCTGCCAAACAAGAAGGGGAATGCCCACGGGCACCTGCACGCGGACAAACCCAAGGCCCCCCGCTTCGCCGACGACAACAAGCTCTACCCGATGTTCCACGGCTCAGGGGTCTACTGCGAGATCTTCAAGAAGCTGGCCGAGGGGACCGGGAACTACCCGGCCAAGATGGGGATGATCGTCTTCCAGAACCCCATGATGAGCGTGCCGGGGACGGAGACGGTCGCGAAGGCCCTCTCCAACCTCGAGTTCCTCGTCGTCAACGACATCTTCCTCTCCGAGACGGCCCAGTTCGCGGACATCGTCGTTCCAGGGACACTCTTCCTGGAGCGCTACGACTGGAACACCCAATGGGTGACCTGGCCGGTGCTCGCGTTGAGACAGCCCGTGGTGAAGCCCATCTTCGGCCAGCCGGCCGAGTACGAGTTCATCTGCGAGCTGGGGCGGCGGCTGGGCCTCAGGGACCAGGACGGCAAGGAGTTCTTCCGGATCGGGGCGCTATCGGGCCGGCCGGTCGAGAGCCTCTCCGCCTGGTACGAGGAGTACCTCTCCTCCGAGTCCAAGAACGGAGCGCCGAAGATGACCCTGGAGGAGATCAAGGCCCTGCCCGGCGCCACCTGGGTGGACAAGGGGGGGACGAAGTACGAGAAATACAGGAAGGAGATGTCGACCGAGGATCTCGCCAAGGCCACGTGCGTGAAGACCCAGGTCGGCGGCATCGAGGTCGAGCAGCTCTGGGACAAGCCGAAAGACCAGGGGGGCAAGAAGATCGGCACCCGGATCGGCGGCAAGGCCGTGAAGGGGTTCGCGACCCCCACCGGCAAGGTGGAGTTCGTGCTCACCTGCCTGACGGGCAAGAAGGATGCCGAGGGGAAGCCCTGTGCAGACCTCCCGGTTTACGAGCCCAGGGACTGGCAACCGGACGCCCAGTACCCCCTCTACCTGATCAACTGGAAAGAGGCCACCCATACGCACAGCCGCACCCAGAACAACCGCTGGCTCCTGGAGCTGCAGCCTGGCAACCCCCTCCAGGTCAACACGAAGACCGGGGCGCGCCTCGGCCTCAGGGACGGCGATCAGGCCTGGGTGGAGTCGAAGTTCGGGAAGATGAAGGTGACGGTGCACCTCACGGAGGAGATCCACCCCGAGGTGGTGGGGACGCAGCACGGCTTCGGCCACTGGGCCCTCGGCGAGGAGGCCAAGGGAAGGGGATCGTCGGACAGCGGCCTGCGACCCACCCGGGCGGACCCCATAGGCGGACAGGCCATGCACAAGCAGTGTTGCGTGCGCATCTACCGGGCGTGAGCGTCATCTGGTGTGGCGAGGAGAAGGGATGCCACCATGCGCCGGCGTCCGCGGCGCCGCCCGGCGACCTTCAAGCACGAACGGGAGATCGCCGATAAGAACGAGGAGAGAGTAGAAAGCCGAGCAGTCTCGTCATCTAGAGGAGGTGTCTGATGCGGACCCCATGGGGAGTCATCCTCGTTCTCGCGCTGGCGTGCGCGCCGCCGGCCTGGGCCCAGGCCGGGCAGGGACCGGAGGCGACGCCCGCCGCGGGCGACGCGGAGCAGCGTCTCCTCACGCTCGAGGCCCAGATGCGCGGGCTCCTCCTGGAGAACCAGGCCCTGCGCGCCGAGGTGAACGAGCTGAAGAAGGCACCCGTCGCAGGGGCGGCCACCGGCGCGGGGAAGATCGGGACGCCTCCCGCAGAGGCGAAGAAGGATGGGGTGGCCATCCACGCCTCCTTCAAAGAGGGCCTCAAGGTCAAGGCCGAGGACGGCAACTTCGAGGCCCACATCGGCGGCCGTCTCCTCACGCAGTCGCGGTTCTTTATCGACCATACGCGCGACAACGACAGCTTCTTCGTGCGCGAGGCCCGCCTGGAGATGGAGGGGACCGTCTACAAAGATTACGAGTTCAAGGTCCAGGCGGACTTCGGGAAGGGCGCCGCGCAGCTCCAGGACGGCTTCGTGGGGTGGAAGAAGCTCCCCTGGCTCGGCCTCCGCGTGGGGCAGTTGAAGGAGCCCTTCTCGCTCCAGCAGCTCACCTCCGCCCGCTTCATCGATTTCGTCGAGCGGTCGCCCATGGATCTTCTGACCCCCGGCCGGGACCTCGGCGTCCAGCTTGCCGGCAAGTGCTGGGACGGCCGAATCGAGTACGCCCTAGGCTTCTTCAACGGGAACGGGAAGAACAACGCCGCGGACGCGAACGACGACAAGGACCTTGCGGCCCGTATCGTCCTCCGCCCCTTCCTGCCGGACGACAACGCCCTCCTCAAAGGCCTGCGAATCGGCGCCGCGGTGACCGACGGCAACCAGAAGCAGAACCAGGGGAACTTCACCACCCTCGATTCCGCCACGACCTTCCTCGCGATGAACGCCGGCGTGCGCGCCCGGGGCGACAGGACGCGCTGGAACGTCGAAGGGGCCTGGACCTACGGCCCCTTCAAGCTGCAGGGGGAGGCGACCTGGCAGGACCTCGAGCTGAACCGTGCCGTCAACGGCGTGGTTTCGGACGAGGGAATCGACTTCACCTCCTACTACGTCGAGGGACTCTGGGTCGTCACCGGGGAGAGCCCGGCGTACGACCGGCGCAAACCGGCGAAGAACTTCGGCTCCGACGGCGGCCCCGGACAGATCGAGTTGGCCCTTCGGTACTCGCAATTCTGGGTGGATGACGACATCTTCGCCCGTGGCTTCGCGAACACCGGGAACTCCACCGAGGGGCTCGACAACTGGACCGCGGGCGTGAACTGGTGGCTGAACCCGAACACGCGCGTCTCGGTCAACTACTTCCACAACGACTTCTGGGACGACATCCCGGTCGGGGGCATAGCCGAAGGCAAGTTCGGCCGCCCGCGAGGCGCGCGAGCGAGGCGTAGTAACGGAGAACTACGTCGAGCGAGTGCAACGAAGCAGGCGGCCGAAATCGCCGAGGAAATTGGTCACCCAATTCTGTGGGGCGGTACTGAACCCCACGGTTCCTCCGCGCGGCCTGCTGCTCCGGACCGGCGATCCGAAGGCGATTGAGCGATGGACGGGCCAGACGCGGCGCGGCGGAAAGTCCGCTGATCCCCGCCGCGGGGAGAGAAGAAACAGACCGGCCCCCTATCAGGTGATCGCCTGGTAGGGGGCCGGGTTCCGTTTGTGCAGCAGCGTAAAAACCAGGCCCACCTGGACCGGCTCGACCTCGACGTAGCCGACCTCGTCGATTTATGTGAAGCTCCACATAAATCGGCGATGCCGGATTCGGCTAGGTGGATCGCGACCTCGCAAAGGAAAGACGGCCCGGGGGTTCAACCCCGGGCCGTCGAAAGGTCCGGTTGTCGCGCGGGGGGGTCGAACCCCGGGCGCGAGAGTGCAAGGGGCGTGACTTGCGAATGCCGCGAGGCCGCTCGCTGACGCTCGCGGTTCCGTGCGGGCCGGCGCCGCGGCCGCCGTAGCCGCTCAGGCTTCACCCGCCGCCGCCCCCCTCCCCACGCCCCCCCCTCGGCTATTCCACCACCACGTTCACCAGCCGTCGCGGCACCACGATCACGTCCTTCGGCGTCTTCCCCTCCAGGACCTTCGCCACCTTCTCGTCGGCGAGGACCAGCTTGCGCAGCTCGTCCTCCTCCAGCGTCGATTGGATCGTGATCCGGCTGCGGAGCTTGCCGTTCACCTGCACGGCGATCTCCACGGTCGGCTCCTTCACGGCCTCCTTGTCGAACTCCGGCCACGCGGTCCCCAGGACGCTCTCGTTGTGGCCGAGCATTTCCCAGAGTTCCTCCGTGACGTGCGGCGTGAAGGGCGAAAGCAGCAGGATCACCGCCTCCAGCGCCTCGCGCAGCGCGGCCAAACCCGCCGGCCCCGCGGCCTCATACGACTCGATCTTCTTGATCTCGCTCACCAACTCCATGACGGCCGAGATGGAGGTGTTGAACTTGTAGTCCCCCTCCATGTCCGCCGTCACCTTCTGGATCGTCTGGTGCACCTTGCGGCGAAGGTCCACGATCGCGTCCGGCAGGTCGGCCCCGGCCGCCGGCCGTTCGGCCGCGTCCTTCACCCGCTCCAGGTGCTCGGTCACGGTCTCCCATACCCGGTACAGGAACCGGTGCGCGCCGATCACCCCGCGGTCGCTCCACTCCGCCTCCTTGTCCGGCGGGCCCACGAAGAGCGTGTACAGCCGCTCCGTGTCCGCTCCGTATTGCTTGATGAGCTCGTCCGGGCTCACCACGTTCAGCTTCGACTTCGACATCTTCTCGAACCGGATCTCCACCGGGCTCCCGCAGCTCGCGCACTCCGGCTCCTCGGCCTGCGCCACCGCCGCCACGCCTTTCCCCTCGGTTGCGGCCCCCCCCTCCTCCTTCGCCTGCACAAGCCCCTTTACGTCCCGGTCCCACTTGTAAGACCGGCACGTGTCGCACCAGTTGGAGGAGCGGCCGATGAGCCCTTGGTTGAAGAGGATCTTGAAGGGCTCCTCGAACTCCACGAGCATGAAATCGTAGAGCACCTTCGTGATGAACCGCGCATAGATCAGGTGCTTCGTCGCGTGCTCCACGCCGCCGATGTAGATGTCGACGGGGAGCCACTTGTTGACCTCCTCGGAGTCGAAGGCCTTCTTGTCTTCCTTCGGGGAGAGGTAGCGGAGGAAGTACCAGCTCGAGTCCACGAACGTGTCCATCGTGTCGGTCTCGCGCCGGGCCTTGTGCCCGCACGTCGGGCAGCTCGTGTTCACGAAGCTCTCGACGCCCGCGAGCGGGCTCTGGCCGCCGCGCTGCTTGAAATCGGCGTTCGGCGGCAGCAGGACCGGGAGCTGGTGCTCGGGGACCGGCACGACCCCGCACTTCTCGCAGTAGACGATCGGGATCGGCGTCCCCCAGTACCGCTGCCGCGAAATGAGCCAGTCCCGGAGCCGGTAGTGCACGGTCGCCTTCCCCACCTCGTTTTCCTCGAGCGCCTGGGTGATCTTCATCATCGCGAAGACGTTCGGCAGGCCGGTGAACTCGTTCGAGTTGACCTGCATGCCCTGGCCTTCGTACGCCTGGATCATCGTCTTCGGGTCCAGCGTCTGGCCGGCGGGCTGGATGACGACCTTGATCGGGAGCTTGTACTTCCGCGCGAAGAGGTAGTCGCGCTGGTCGTGCGCGGGGACGCCCATGACCGCGCCGGTGCCGTAGTCCATCACGGCGTAGTTCGCGGTCCAGAGTTGGACGCGCTCGCTCGTGAGCGGGTTGATCACGTGCGCGTGCAGGAAGAGCCCTTCCTTCTGAGAGTCGGGCGAGGTCCGCTCGAGGCGGCTCTCCGCGCGGACGCGCTCGACGAATTCCATGATCTCGTCCTTGTGCTCTCCCTCCCCCGCGATCTTCGCGACGAGCGGGTGCTCGGGGGCGAGGACGAGGAAGGTCACGCCGTAGACCGTGTCCGGTCGCGTCGTGAAAACGGGCACGACGTCCTCGGTCCCCTCAAGGACGAACTGGATTTCGGAGCCCTCGCTCCGACCGATCCAGTTTTCCTGGAGCGTCTTCGCCTGCTCGGACCAGCCCTCGAGCTGGTCGAGGTCGTCAAGGAGCCGCTCGGCGTAGTCGGTGATCTTGAGGTACCACTGCTCCAGGTCCTTCTGCTCGATCTCGGCTTCGCAGCGCTCGCACTTGCCTTCGACGACCTGCTCGTTGGCGAGGACGGTCTCGCAGCTCGGGCACCAGTTGACGGGCCCGTGCTTGCGGTAGGCGAGCCCCTTCTTGAAGAGGAGCAGGAAGAGCCACTGGTTCCACTTGTAGTATTCCGGGTTGCAGGTCGCGAGCTCGCGGCTCCAGTCGTACAGCACGCCCCAGCTCTGGAACTGCTTCTTCATGTGCGAGATGTTGGTCTCGGTGAAGGTGCGCGGGTGCACGTCCTCGCGGATGGCGGCGTTCTCGGCGGGCAGGCCGAAGGCGTCCCACCCCATCGGGGCGAGGAGGTTGTACCCCTTCATGAGCTTGTACCGGGCGACGGCATCGCCGAGGATGTAGTTCCGCCCGTGGCCGACGTGGAGCGTGCCGGACGGGTAGGGGAACATGGTGAGGCAGTAGTGCCGGGGCTTGTCGGAGTCGGGTTCCATGCGGAAGATGCCCGATCGTTCCCAAGCGTCCTGCCACTTGGGCTCGATCTTCGCGAACTCGTACTTCGTCTCGGACATGTGGGTGAGGCTCCTTCCGGCGACGATCCCGCCGCGCAGGCCAGAGGCGCGGGCACGGGATGCCGCCCCGGGCAACTACCAAAAAAGCCAACCCCGGACCGATCGTCCGGGGTCGTCGAAGAGGAGGAAATCTAGCAAATCGGCGGGCGGCGTGCAACACCTTTTGCCTTCCGGCAAGCGGACTTTCCGGGCGGCTTCGAACGGGACCGCCGCGCGCGCCGCTCCCCTCACCCCGGCCCTCGCCCCCACCAGGGGAGAGGGGGACTGCGGCGGGAAACGGCCAAGCGGTTGACCTCGCCGCGGCCCCGTTGTACCATAGAGGCGTGATTGCCCCTTGGCCGGGCATCGCCGGGCGCCACCTCCCCGCGTTCCTGGACACGAACCCATGACGACCCCGTCCGACCTCCTCTTCGGGCAAATCGCGATCCGAAGGGGCCAGCTCACCGAAGATCAGCTCGACCTCGCCGTCTCCGAGCAGGAGAAGGCTCGCGTCGCGGGCGCGGGCGCCGTGCCGACGCTGGGCGCGATCTGCGTCGAGAAGGGGTTCATGACGCAGGAGGGCGTGGACGGGGTCCTCCGCGACCAACGCTATACGGAGGCGCGCTCCGAGGACAAGCGGCTGGGGGAGCTGACCATCCGGAACGGGCTGGCGACGCGGGAGGCGGTGGACGAGTGCCTCGCGTTCCAGAAGGCCGAGCACAAGCTCGGCCGCCCGGCGCCGCGCCTGGGCGAAGTCCTCAAGGAGCGGGGGATCCTCGACGAGCAGAAGCTCCGCGCGCTCCTCGCACGGCAGAGCCAGCTCGAGGGGGTCGGCGCCGCACAAGAGCCCGCGATTCTCCCTTCGCCCCCAGGCTCGCCGCCGGTCGCCCTGCCGGTCGGGGCGAAGGAGCTCGCCGCTCGCATGGGGAAAAACGAGAAGATCGCCTTCCTCCAGGGGCTGCTGAGCATGGCCGCGGCGGCCCCGCAGATCACGTCCATCGTCTGGTTGCGCGTGCAGCTCTGGGCACGGCACTTCCATGTCGGGGTGGTCCCCGCCCACATCCGCGCCTATCCTCCGGAAGCCATCGCGCGCGAGCTTCGTTCCCCCGATGCGCAGGGCATGGCGCTTTCGCAGATGCGCGTCATCCTCGCGGACGCCGGCGCCTCGGAGCCGTCCGCGCGCTCCCTGCTCGCCTATTTCGCGTTCCAGTGGGGGAAGGAAGTGCCCGGGCTGAAGAGCGAGAACCTGACCCGGGACGAGCTGGCGCGGTTGGCGAAGCATCTCGAGTCGCAGCTCGCGCGGCAGGACGAGGTCCTGCGCAAGCTGCGCGTGCAATTCGACGACGCGGAGCGAGCCGGCGCCGGCGGCGTGGGCGCGGGTGCCGGCGGCGCCGGGGGCGGGGCCGGGGCTGGACGCTCGGGCGGGCGGACGGCGGTCCGACCCGCCTTCACGTCCGCTGCGCTGGCTTCGGTCCTGGCCGCGATGGTGGCCTTCGCCTGCCTGGGCGTGTGGGGCTACATGCTGTCCTGGGCCTCCATCCCCGAGTGGCTGCCCTGGGTGCACTTCGTCGGCTACTCCATGGCCGTGCTCTCGGCCCTCGTGGGCTCCCTCGAGGCGTTCCGCGTGCGCCGCGCGCGTTCGGGCAGCCCCATCACTTCGCTCGGCGGCTTCGTGGCCGGCGGTGCCGCGGCCGCCTTCTTCCTCCTCGCTCCGCTCCCGGAGGAGCGGCCGACCGAGCCGAGCGCTCCGCGGGCAGCGGCCTCGCGGGACCGGAACAAACTCTTCTCCCAGATCCAGCGCGAGTCGGACCCCGCGATCTGCTTCATCTACGTGGAGTACCGGATCACCGTGGACGGCGCGGTCAAGCACCGCGCCGCGGCGACCGGCACCGGCTTCCTGGTGCATCCGGACGGTTACGTCGTCACGAACAAGCACGTGGCCTTTCCGTGGTTCATCGATCCGCTGGCGCAGACGCTCTACATGACCGAGATCTCGGCGGTGATCGAGTCCGAGCGACATTTGTGGTTCGCGGGCTCGCCGATGTTGACGGGCGCGAAAGAGCTGAACCTCCAGGCCAGCTTCAACGACAAGGCGCGCAAGAACCTGTCCGTGTACGCCTGCCCGCCGAACGCGTGGCGGACGGAAAAGGTGCAGCTGCGGAAGAAGGGCGCGCTCGTCGAAGGCCTGACGCGGATCGCGGAGTTGGGCGGCGCGCGCGACCTGACCGTGCTCAAGATCGACTGGGGGGTGGAGCCGGCCCGGCCGCCCGTGCGGATTCCGCACACCGGCAAGCAGCCGGAGAAGCTCGATCCCGTCATGGTGCTCGGCTTCCCGCTCGGGACAGGGCCGCTGCAGGGGCGGGTGGCGGAGACGTCCGCGACGCTCGGCGAAGTGCGGAAGGCCGAGGACACGATCCAGGTGACGGCGCCGACGAGCCACGGGAACAGCGGCGGGCCGCTCTTCGACGCGGACGGCGAGGTGATCGGCATCACGACGCGCCTGGGCGGCGACGAGCAGGCGGACTTGCTGGTGGAGTGCATGCGCTTCGATCGGGTCCGGGAGATCGTACCCGAGCTTTTCGAGGTCGGCGACGATGCGGCGACGCGCCTGTCACGCATCGACTTGTGCATGGAGCGGGGGCGCGTGCGGCGCGCAGAGGGGGAGCTGGAGGCGGCCGCGCAGGAGGCGGCGCCCGGCGAGGCGTCGAGTCCGGCGGTCGAAGAGCGCAAGGCGCGGATCCGGGCGGCCCAATCGCGGAACGACCAGGAGAGCTACCTTTTCCTCGCGTGCGTCGCCGCGAACGTCGCGGGCGGGCTGGAGGAGCCGCGGGTGCTCGCGCGCACCGAGGTGCTCGGGGAGCGCTACCTGGACGTCAAGGAACTCGCCCCGGAGCTGGCCGCCGCGTGGAAGGAGCTGAAGGCGACGTGCGCGCGGTCGGCGAAACTGCCGGCGGCGGTGCGGCCGGGCGAGGTGCGGAAATTCCGGGAGGCGCTCGTCGAGCTGGGGCGGAAACTGGCGACGAAGCATGCGTGGGCGGAGGGAACGGTGCCGGATCTGGACGCGATGGATCTCCTGGAACGTGCGCGCGGCCGGATCCAGCGGCGGAAGTTCCGGGAGGCGTTGGCCGATCTGGAGGAAGTGAAGGGGCGACTGCCGAGGTCCTTCCTGTCGGAGTACCTGGAGGGGATCGCGCGGATCAGCGTGGACGAGGCGGACCAGGGGCGGAAGCTGTTGGAGGAGGCGGTGGCGGCGTTCCCGCTGTCGATCTCAAAGGAGCTGCCGGACTTTCACAACCTGTGCGTGCTGCTGGCCACCCGCGCCTTCGACGAGAAGCGCTGGGAGGACGCGGAGCGGTGGGGGACGCGGGTGCTCGACGTCTACCCGAACGACCCGAGCGCCCTGCACGCGCGCACGCTGGCGCGGGCGAAGCTGGGCCGGAACGAAGGGGCGATGGAGGACGCGCGGACCTGGGCGGCGACGCGTGCGGAGGACGCGGAGCCGCAGCTCGCGATGGCGCGGATCTACGCGGCGGGCTTCCACGACGCGGAGCGGGCGCTCACGGCCCTCGAGCGCGCCTGCCAGCTCGGCCTCAAGGAATCGGAGAAGGAGAAGGCGCGGGAGATGGAGGAGTTCAAGGAGCTGCGCGCCGACCCGAGGTTCGAGCAGGCGCTGGGGAAGTAGGAGACGGGTCGTGGGGGACCTCGTTCTTCGGTTGCCCGTGAAAACGGCGCATGGCGACCGCGCGCGAACTCTCGCCGTCTACGTCGACGGCGGCGCTTCCACGACCCTCGTGCGGGAGGACCTCGCGAAGGCCCTCGGCCACCTGCTGACGCTCCATCACCCCGGAGTCTTCCGCGGCCTCGGGAACGGGAGGTTCGTGGCCCAGAGAATGGTTCTGCTGCTTGTCCGCATCGAAAGAGTCTTTCGCACCTGGGGAGCCTTCGTGGTCTCCACGAGGGGCATGGAGGAGGAGATCCTCGTCGGGCACGATTTGATCCAGAAGTTCAATATCCGACTCGACCCGCGCGGGCGTGGGATTCTTGCGGACACGACCGACTCGAAGCGGGAGAAACGGGTCTACGCCGGCACACGGGAGTCGCGGACACGACCACGCCGCCGCCCGCCCCCATCCCGGACGACGTTCCAAATAGCTCTCCAACGGGAGGCAGTGACACCATGAGTCGACGGGTTCGGCAACAGAGCATTCCCGCGAGCAAGGTCTCGTACAGTCGCGAAGCGAACCTGATCGCGGAGAAGGCCCTTTCGGGGGTGACGAGCGTAGTCTCTTTCGGCCCGCTGGTCTTCTTCTCCATCGAGAAGGGCGATGCGTGGATGCTGGACCCCGCGGACGGGTTCGCGCTGTGCTTGGCCCGCGGCGGGGAGCGGCTTCCGGCGCGCATCCTCGAAACGAAGGCGAAGCTCGTAGTCGAATGGACGTGCGACTATCGGATCGATGGAGACCTGTTCGTCTTCGCCGAGCGCAAGAGCGGCCGCATCGTCTCCGTCTTCGGCTACCCGACGGACGAAATCGCGCGGGCGTGCATCCGGGTACGATGAGGGCAGGCCTGGGGCGAGCGAAGCGGACCCGGAGCGACGCCACGAGCCCCGCGTCCTCCGTCCTCGATAATCGGCAGGAGGCGCCTGGTCCAGCCCTCTCAAGGTGAGTGAGTGCTTTGACCCTTGCAGGACGGAACCTCAAATGCCCCACCGCGGGAAGGGGCGAACTTCTCCGTGCTCTCCTCCGCCGGCCGCGAGCCCTTGTGGTGCAGGGCTTCCGCCCTGCACCCACGGCACGGCTCGTGTGGAAGTCACCGAGGCTGTGGAGTGCAGGAGCGGCCAGAACCTTTCGGATGCTCCGTGCGAGAACGAGTGCAGTGCGGAAGCCCTGCACCACAAGCGAGACTCAAGTGGCATGCTCAAGTGACAAGCATCCTTGTGGCGGGCGACAGGACGAGGCAACCGCCTTGAACGGGCTGGGAACTTGCCCCCATCCACCGAATTGGGTTAGTCGACAAATTGAAAATGACAGTCCACTTCCACCATGCACCCCTTGCTTCCTGGACGGAAGCGCTCCGTCTGACGGTTCCGGAGCGCGCTCACTTCGGTGCTGCCCAACCGCACGCTGCGCTGCATGACCCGCGAAGCCCCTGTAACGATTCCCACGAGCTTCTCGGGACTCAAGCGTGTACTGCCGATCCGGATCACCACGTGTCCCCGGGTCGCAACCACACCCCCCAAGGCCCGCCACATGTCCGTCAGAAAGCCGCAGTACTTCTTGAGAAGCCCGTGTCGATCGTCCCTTGACAGCCTTCCCCGAGTCGGTGCCGGCGGCCCACCGAGGAACCAGAGCCGTAGCCACTGGTCTTCTTCGAAGTTCGTCACGTCAAAGTACGGCGGAGAAGTGACCACGCATCGGATCGGCTTGGGCAGTTCCGCACGAAGCCAGGGCAGTTCGCGCATGTCGCGGTGCAGGACCAAGCACTCGCTTTTCGGCGGTTCGCTCACGTAACGAAACGCGGCCCGCCGACGCAAAAGGATGAGGGTACCCGTTGACGACACCGCGAACGGATAGTTTCGCCGATTTGGACCGGTTGCACGTTCACGCTCCTCGATTTCCTCGAAGGCCTCGTCGACGATTTGCCGTACATCTCCGTCCAACTCGGGGCCGACCTCCTCGTTCGCGCCACCGCGTCGCAAGAGTCGCGCAATGTCGAGCGCAGATACGCTACGGTCACGTCGCCTGAAGCACTCCAACTCCGCGAAGTCCGCGATCGCCACGACATTGTTCCGATGCGGGTGGGGAGGTCGCAGGAGCCTATCCATTGATCTCTCCGTCATTTCCGGGAAGCCGGCGACTTGGGCCTGGCTGATTTGCGCTGCATTTCGTCGAGAAGATCCTGGGCGAGCGTGAAGATTGATTGCGCGGTCGTCAGAAGGTCGTGTTCTCCGCTGAAGCCCGTAGAGAGGGTGGCTCGCGCCTTCTGGAGCGCTTCCTTCGCCTGAGCGAGAGCATTGCGAAACACGCGCTCGTCGCCCATGCTGACTTCGAGCGCAACCGAGAGCGGCAACCCGCTTCGGAGGGCATCGACAGCCTTCGGGCTCCTCAGGACGGCGTCTAAATTGCGGAGGTCCGGATTCTGCGATTGAACGACCGGAGGCTCGTCGTCGCGCTTGTCTCCGTAAAGCCATCGGCAGAGATCGCCCAGCTCCTCCATTCTTCCTTCGGCAACGGGACTCTCCGATTCGGCGGATTCGTCCTTCAGCCTAACGAAGCCCGCAATCCCCTCGTAGTCCAAGCCCGTGTAGAGGTGGGAGAACGAAAACTGCTTCTTGTACCGGTTCTCCCGTTTGAAGACGTTGACGCGCTCGGCCTGCTCGATTACCAGGAGGGCTCGATACAGGCGCTGAACGGTTTGGTGTTGGTCCCCGATCTGCCTCGCGATGTCCTCGAGCTCTACGCCAAAATCGAGGTACTGCCACTGTGCCCGGCGCGTCGTCCTGACGATCGGGAGCGTCTCAAGCAACCGTGCGCGAGAAGCCGGAAGCTTGGGAAGATCGGTGGCCCCTACCTCCTGGCGCAGCTTGGCGTCCAGCCTTTTGGCGAGGGGGACACGTCATGGTGCTCGGCTTCCCGCTCGGGACGGGGCCGCTGCAGGGGCGGGTGGCGGAGACGTCCGCGACGCTCGGCGAAGTGCGGAAGGCCGAGGACACGATCCAGGTGACGGCGCCGACGCGTTCGGAGGACGCGGAGCCGCAGCTCGGGATGGCGCAGATCTACGCGGCGGGCTTCCACGACGCGGACCGCGCGCTCTCGGCCCTCGAGCGCGCCTGCCAGCTCGGCCTCAAGGAATCGGAGAAGGAGAAGGCGCGGGAGATGGAGGAGTTCAAGGACCGGCGGGCCCAGCCTGCGTTCCGTAGCCCGCGCCGAGCGAGCGAAGGAGAGAGGGCCGCGCCCCCACAGCCGCTCGACCTGGGTCCGCGAAGTCATGTCTGTGCGGCCGCCAACCGCTCGCTCTTCAGGGCGTGCCGGTCGGTCGTGGACCAGGATCCGTGCGGTTTCAGTGCGCGCGGCGCTCGACCCGCGAACGTCTCGACGGTCGACCCCCTCCTCTCCGCACACCCGCTTCGGCCGTGCGTAGCCCCCCACCCACCGCGGCTCGCGCCCTGCCCCTCCCTCTCAATAAAACTTGAGGGTGTCAACGCAGGTTGATGATCCGCGGGTCTGGAAATCCGTCCGGTTTCCCTCCCGCCGCCGCAAGTCTCGCTGCGCCCGCGCCGTGCAGAAATCGGAGGAAGTCCGCACGCCGGGGGACACCCTTTGCAATGCCGCCCCCCCGTCTCCGGCTCTCGACGTCCCCTTCGCTCGAAGGGGATAGACGGGGCCTACCATCCAAGGGGGGGAGTCTCGAATGGTCCGTGCTCCGCTGTCGCATCGCCCGCGCCTCGCCGGACACCTGCTCGTGGTCCTCGCCTTCGTTGCCCGCGCAGCCGCCCTACCCGCCTGCACGCCCGAGGGCGTCACCGCGCAGGCGGGCGAGACGCAGGTCTCGCTGACCTGGAACCACCCGGAGCCGGTGACCTACAAGATCCTGCGGTCGGAGTTCGCCACGTATGGCTTCTCCGTGCTCGGTACGACGACCCAGATGTGTTACGTGGACAAAAACCTGCCCTCCCGCACCTTCTACTATGTCGTCGTCGCAGCGGAGGGAACGCCGCTCATCGACTATCGCTCCGCGACCGTCTCCGCGACGCCTACCGACGGGCCGCCACCCGCCCCCGCCCCGCTCACCCTTCGCTTCAGCATCAATCTGTGGACGCTCGAATGGGACATGCCGTCCCTCCCCCCGGACCTCGCCGGCTTCAACCTCTACCAGCGGCGCAATCCCGGCGAGCCGTGGGCGCGACTGAACAACGTGCTGCTGCCCGTCACCACGCGGCGCTTCATCGGCAATCCCCCGAAAAGCAAGATCTACCTGCGGCTGGGGAGCGTCGACCGCGCGGGGCACGAAACCCTCTCCCTTGAAAAGTCGATCACCCCGGGCGACTTCCACGCGCACCACCCGAACGACAAAGACCCCATCCCGACCGGGCTCACGGCGACGGGCGGGGAGACGATCGTGGATCTGGCCTGGGACCCCATTCCCGGGTCCTTCGGCGTCTACCGCTCCACGACGAGCGGTTCGGGCTACGTGCAGATCGGCACGACCTCGAACGTTTCCTACCGCGATGCGGGCCTCCCGGCGGGGACCTACTACTACGTGGTCACCTCGATCGACGGCGAGCCGCCGATCGAAAGCCCCTACTCGACCGAGGCCTCCGCGACCGTCACCGACGATCCCCCGCCGGCCCCCTACGCGCTCGTGCTCGGGTACACGCCCGACAGCTTCGGCCTCAACTGGTCGCTCGCCTCGAACCCGCCGGATCTCCTCGGCGTCCGCATCTGGAAGAGCTACGTGTCGGGCGGCCCCTACGTTCCGGCCGCCCCGGACCTCCTGCCGCACGACGGCACCTTCTGGGCGGCCCGGCCGCGCGCGCGCATCTACCTGAAGGCCTCGACGGTGGACGCCGCCGGCCACGAGAGCATGAGCGCGGAGGAGGCCTCCGTCGATCCGGCCGACCTCGTCCGCGAAGAGCCGAAGCTTCACGCCGTCCGACTGGGCGCGTCCGAGAGCGTGTCCGCCACGGGCGGCGAGCTGATCCTGCGCGCGTCGGATCTCGCGATCCCGGTCGAGGCCGGGTTCGGCTTCTCGTTCGAGCGGGTCTACCGCAGCGGCTCTGACCACGACACGACCCTTGGCCGGGGCTGGTCCCACAGGTACGAGCAAACCCTGACAGCCGACGGCGCCGACTTCCTGCGCTTCGACGGAGCGCGTGGCCGCACCGATCGCTACGCCTGGGACGCCGGCGCGCAAAGTTTCCTTTCGCCGCCGGGTTTCTACGATACGCTCGCGTCGCAGCCGGACGGCACCTACACGATCACGGACCGGGACGGCAAGGTCTCGACCTTCACCCTGCTCGACGGGGCGTATCGCCTGACCCAGGAACGCGACCGCGGCGCGCATACGCTCACCCTCACCTATGCCGCCGGGCGGCTCGTGAGCGTGCTGGACAGCCTCGGGCGAGCCGTGACCTTCTCCTACGGCGCCGACGGCCGCCTCGCTTCGCTCGCGGATTTCTACGACGCCCAGAACCCGCGCACGGTCGGCTTCGTCTACAGCCCCGCGGGCGACCTGTTCCAGGTGACGGATCCGCTGGGTCACACCCGGAAATACGGCTACGCCCAGGACCAGCCGCACCCCTGGCTCGACCACAACCTCCTCTCCTGCCTTGACGGGCAGGACGAGGCGTACCTGGTCATGACCTACGACGAGGATACGGATCGGGTCGTGACGCAACAGTACGGCACGGGGAGCCAGGTCTACCGCTTCGCGTACGCGCCCGTCGTGCAGGCCGGCTGGATCCGCATGACGGACCGGCGTGGCGAGGGCCTCACCCGCGTCCAGGTCGACTCCGGCGGCCACGCCGTACAGCGGAGCTTGGAGGGCCCCGGCCTCGCCCTCACCTGGACTTCCACCTACAACGCGGACGGCGAGCCCATCACGCGGGTCGAGCCCGCGGGCAATGCCGAGACGTGGACCTACGACGCCGCGAACCCGAATCCCCTCAAGCGCTGCGACCTGCTCGAACACCGGTGGATCGGCGTCGGGATGCCCGCGGACGAGGTCGAGACCTTCACCTACCTCCAAGGTTCCCCCTGGAGCCTGGTGAAGACCCACACGAGCCACGGCGTCCTCACGACCTATTTCTACGACGTCGAAGAGGCCTCCGCCGGCGACTTGAACGGGGACGGTCGAACGGACCAGGCGGCCGGAAACGTCGTGAAGCTCAAACGCCCGACGGTCACGCAGGGCGTGCCGGCGCCGCAAGTCCTCGAGGAGAAATTCTGGCAGGACGACCAGGGCCGGAGGATCCGCGCCATCGCGCCGAACGGCGCCGTGACGCGCTACGAGTACTTCACGACCGGGCCCCAGGCGGGCTACCTGCAACGCGTCACCGAAGCGTACGGCCAACTCGACCTGGCCACTACGTGGACCGTGGACGCGGTCGGTAACGCGACGAGCAGGACCTCGCCCGGCCAGCACGTGCTGACCTTCACCGTCGATCGCGGCAACCACACGACCCAGGTGGACGGCCCGCTCGGCTACCAGGTCCAACAGACGTATGACGAGAACGGGCGGCTCACGGAGCGGCGGATCAAGAACGTCAACGGAGAGGGCCTCCAGGATCCGGACCTTCCATGGCTGATCACCACGACGGCCTACACGGTGCTCGGCGACGTCGCGAGCGAGACGCGGACGATCACGGGGACGCAGTCGGTCACCAAAACTTTCACCTACGACGCGGATCAGAATCCGCTGTCGGTGACCCACCCGGGCGGGCGGCAGGACACCTTCGTGCACGACCCGCGCAACCTCCTCACGCGTTCCACGCAGGGCGCCGGCACGTCGCAGCCGATCGTGCGGGAGTACGCCTACGAGGGGCACGGGCAGCTCGAAACGATGTCGTGGGCCTCCGGCGTGGCCATGTTCGTGTATGACGGCTTCGGCCGGCGCAAGCGTGAGCTGTGGCCCGGCAGCCTGTACCGGAAATTCACCTACGGCGAGGGCGGCTGCTGCTGCGGTGGGCCCGCGGACGAACCGCCGATCGCCGAGGAGTCCGGCACGTTCTCGAGCTGCTCCGGCGCCGACGCGCCCGCGAACGGGTCGGAAGAAAAGCGCGACGAGGCGGGGCGGCTCTACGAAACGAACAGACTGCACAAGGACAGCGCGGGGCAGCCGGTCGGCGGGGGAAACGCCCGGACGCGGTACGAACGGGATGCGAACGGCGACGTCGTGAAGACCGTTTCGCCGAACGGCGCGGTGACGGTGATCGCGCGCGACGCGGCGGGACGGGTCACGGGCATCCGCACGACGCCGAGCGGCGGGCCCGGCGGCGACGGGGTCGAGGCCGTGCTCGACGCCGAGGGGAATCCCACGCAGCTCACGTGGTCCGCGGTGAATACCGCTACGAGCCAGACGGAGACGCGTCGCGAGGAACGGCAGTACGATGATTACGGGCGGGCGACGACGATCATCGAAGACCCGGGCGCCGGGGGCGCGAACCTCACCTCCCACTTCAAGCACGACTCGCAGGGCAACGTCGTCGAGGCCGAGGACCCCTTGGGGAACCGGATCCGGCGCACCTATGACGGCCGCGGCAACGTCCGCACCCAGGTCCACCAGCCGGCCGTGGGCGCCGCGATCACCCTCTCCTTCGACTATGATGCCGACGGCCGGCTCACCGGCGTCACGGACGGCCTCGGCCACGCGACGACCTATACCCGAAACGCGCTGGGGCAGGTGTCCGAGATCCTGTATCCCAACCAGGCCTCGGTGAGCTACGTGTACGACGGCAACGGCTGGCCGACGCGACGCACGGACCCGACCGGCACGGCCGTGGACACCGTGTACATGGGGCTCGGCGCCCCGGTGTCGCGGGCGATCACGCGAGGGCCCGGGGTCGAGGGCGCCACGCTCGAAACCCTCACCCTGGACGCCGTGTTGCGGCCCGTCAATGTCTCGGGTGAGACGGGGTACACGACCTTCGACTACACCACGCTCGACGAGGTCGAGAAGGCCCACCGGTTCGTGAACGAGCTGACCGCGATCGCGGACACCACCTTCGCGTTCAACGAGGCCGGTGACCGGACGCGGATGACCTATCCGAACGGCCGGGTGCTGGACTTCACCGTCGATCCGCAGGACCGCCTGCGCGAAGTGCGCGAAGGCGGGTCGCTCTTCGCCGCCTACGAGTACGCGGGCGAAGAGCCGGCGAGGCGGAGCGGCCCCGACGGGTTGACGCTCGAGATCGCGCGCGACGCGCTCTTCCGGGTCACGAGCTGGAGGCACCTCGAGGGCGCGACGACGGTCCGCGCGGGCTTCGCGTATGCCCACGATGCGGCAGGCAGGAAGAAGCACGCCCTGCGCATCCACGACGGCCTCGCGGACGTTTACCGCCACGACGGGCTGCATCAGCTCACGGGCGTGAAGGCGGGCGTGCCGCAGGCCGACCTCGCCCCGGAAAAGGAGTACGGAGACTACCTCACCTTCACCTCCCAGCGGGCGTACGAGTTGGACGAGGCCGGCAACCGGAAGTCGGTGACCACGGACGGCGTCCTCTCGGCCTATAACTACGTGAGCGGGTTCTACGTCCCCGACCTGATGAACCAGATCCAAACGATCGACGACACGACGCGCGTCCACGACGCGAACGGGAACGTCACGGACGACGGGACGAACACCTACTCCTACAACTGGCGCAACCAGGTCGTGCGCGCCTGGCGGAAGAGCGACGGCAAGCTGCTCGCCCACTACACGTACGACGCCCTCGGCCGTCGCGAACGGCGGTACGTGCTCGATGCCGCGGGCGTCGAGATCGGCTGGGTCGACTTCCTTCACGACGGCGACCGCGTCCTCGCGGAGCGTGACCAGACCGGGGCTTACCTCGCGACGTTCGTGCTCGGGAACGGCAGCGACGAAGTGCTGTCGGTGGACCGAGGCGGGCAGCGGTACGTGTTCCACGAGGACGAGCTGGGATCGGTCTGCCTGATCACGGACGGCTCGGGCGTGAACGTCGAGAAAGTCGAGTATGGGGAGTACGGCGCGCCCACGGTGTTCACCTGGGACGCGCAGGCGCAGGCGTGGGCGCCGGCCCCCGGCAACGCCTCGCAGATCGGCAACACGCGGATGTTCACCGGGCGCGAATGGGACGCGGCGCTCGGCCTCTACGACTACCGGGCACGGACGTACGATCCGCGGACCGGACGGTTCGTGAGCCCGGACCCGCTCGGCCTTGATGCGGACGACCTGGCGAACGACTACCGGTACGTCGGGAACGACCCCACCCTCTGGACGGACCCGACGGGGCTCGAGCGGGTCGGGGAGGAGCCGACGGAGGACGCGGGGAGCACGGACCTCCTGCGAATGAGCCAAGCGGCGGGAGCGGCCGGCAGGTCGCGGTCAGGCAGGCCGTGCGTCCCGCACCGGGACACGATCGGCCGGCCGAAGGGGCCGCGGCGCGTGACGATCGGCCGGCCGATGGGACCTCGCCTGCCGCACCGGGACACGATCGGCCGGCCGAAGGGACCGCGGCGCGTGACGATCGGCCGACCGATGGGTCCGCGCCTCCTGGAGCAGGGGTTGGGGCGCGAACTGCCGCCCCTGCGGCGCGGACAGGGTGCTGAAAATGCAGTGCCGGAAACGCTGCCCCCCGGGTCGCCGGTGGCACCCGCGTCGAGCCCTGATCCCGAGCCGACGCCGCGCGTCGCCGTGCGGGACCCTGACCGAGATTGACGGTTCGACCCGGCAGCGGGCGTCAGCAGTGAGCAAGCGCGCGTTCGTGCCGCACACGACCAAGCCAGGTCAGGGATTCACCGAGCGGCCACGAGTGGCCCCGTGTCCAGGTGTGACCACGGTCTGGGCACACCGACGCCGCCGTTCGTAGTTCCGCCTTCAGGCGGACCGTTGGGCGGCATGGCGGTGGTCCGCGGAAAAGTCTCCGCACAATCAGTGAGAGCTCCGTCGAGGGCCGCTAGCCTCCGCGCTCGAGGGGCCGGACCGGGGAGTCCTCGAAGACGGCGCGTGCCTCGAGGCTGAAGCTTCTTTCGCACAGCGCGCGCCCCTCCGCCGCGCGGCCGCCGGCCAACTCCGCCTCCCCCAGCTCCCGGCAAGCGCGCGCGAGCAGGCGGGCGCTCTCCGGCCCCGGCAGGTCCCGGTACAGACGCTCGCTCCAAGCCAGCGCCGGACGCAACATGGACCGCGACGCGTCCAGTCGACCGCACAGACGGTAGGCGCGCCCCACCGCGCAGTCGGCGGCCAGCTTGTCCGGCTCGCTGCCCATGCGCCAGTGCAGCTCACGCGCCCGTTCCCGGGCCCGCAGGGCCTCGTCCAGTCGTCCGCTCGCATCGTAGAGCGACGCGAGGCCGTCCCAAAGCGAGGCCAGCCTGTCCTCGATCCCCGCCTCGACAGCCGTCCGCAGCGCTCGCAACTCCCAACCGATGCGCTCCGACGGCTCGTCCACGCGCCCCGCCGCCAGCGCGGCGTCGACCGCGCGCCCCGCGAGTCCATGGCTGACCGCGTGCTCGAAGCACGCCTTGAAATCCGCCGCCGCTTCCGCCCGGCGTCCTTCCGCCTCCGCGAAGCGCGCCTGCGCCTCCAGCCATCGCGACCGGCCCCGGGGTGCGGACGGCAGCACCGCTTCGCGTCCGCGCTCAAGCCACGCGCGACCCTCCTCGATCCGCCCCAGCGCCAGATGGGCGATCGCCATGCCGCAAAAGCCCTCCGCCCGCGTCTCCCCGGTTGGATCATCCTCGGCCAGCTCGAGCGCCCGTCGGTAGGCGGCGAGCGCGGCTGTGAAGTCGCCCGCCCGAAGACTCCGGTCCCCCGCCTCGACGTGCTCGTGGCTCGCGTGCATGTGGATCCTCAACTCTCTCGCCCGGCCAGGCTCATCGTGCCCACTCGCCGAGGAGCGCCCGCAGTCGCTCGTCGAATGGGTGCTCGCGTAGCCCCTCCTTCAGCGTCTCCCAGGCGCCATCCCGATCGCCCGCCTTCGAAAGGGCCAAAGCCCGGTCGTGGAAATTGCAGGCATCGCGGTCGCCGCGTCTCACCGCCTCCGCCAGCGCGGCGGCGGCCTCCCCCCATCGTCCGGTGCCCAGCTCGAAACGGCCCAGCAGCGCGGCCGCGGTCGCGTCGCGGGGCGCGGCCGCCATGGCCTCGGCGAAAAGCGCTCGCGCCTGCTTCGGCCGGTCGCCCCGGTCGGCGAGCTGCGCGAGCTGGAGCGCCGCGTCCGCGCACGTCGGGTCGAACGCAAGGGTCTGCTCGAATGCCGCCCGCGCGGCGGGCACGTCTCCGGCCAGGAGGTGGGCGTGCGCGAGACGGCGACGGTCCTCGGCGCGGGAAGCGGGGAACGCGGCAAGGAGTCGACCGTACGCGGCGGCGGCCTCGCGCGGCATTTGTTCTTTCAAGTAGAGATCGGCGAGCAGGCGCAGCCCTTCTTCACTGGCGCACCCGAGGCGCTCGGCGGCCTCGAGGGCGTCGAGCGCCTCGCCGTAGCGCTTCGCCGACGCCTCGGCTTGGGCCAAGCCCAGCCGGTATCCAGCTTCGAGCGGCTTGCGAAGGACGAGGGCGCGATACGTCCGCGCCGCCTCCGCGTCGCGCCCTTGTCGCAGCAGGACGGAGGCAAGAAGCTCCCGCCCTTCGATGGAGTCCGCGTGGCTGCGCAGATGGTGGAGCAGCGCCTGCTCCGCCGGCTCCCAGTCCCCGCGTTGCAGTAAGATCCGGGCCATCCAAACTTCGTACGGCCCCTCCGCGTCCAGGGCAGCCGCGCGGGCGAAGCTCGCGAGCGCGTCGTCGAGCCGATCCAGCTTGAGCTGGGCCTGTCCGATCGACCGATGCACGTCCGCGGACCCCGCCTTGAGCGCGACGGCCTCGCGGTAGGCGGCGATCGCGGCCTCCCACTGCCGCAGCTCCGCGCGGCAATTCCCGAGCGCGAGGAGGAGCGGACCCGAGCGGTCGTCCCGCCCCTTCGCCAGCGCTTTTTCGAAAAGGTCGGCGGCCTCGGCGTGGCGCCCCTCCTGGTAAGCCCTCTGGCCGAGCGCGGCCTCGTCCGCCGCCAGCGTCCCGCCGCCCACCAGGAGGACGGACGCGAGGAGGGCTGCGACCGCCCCTCGGGCCATCGTTGGATGCCGGCGGTAGCGGAGGAGTACCATGTCAGTCCACCAACTGGAAGCGGATGCGCTGGGTCACGACGCAGGCGACCTTTCGCCCGGCCGCGACGGCGGGCTCGAAGCGCCAGTCCCGCACCCCTGCCCGGGCGATTTCTCCGAACCGGGCATCCCCCTCCACGCGTTCCACGCCCGCCTCGCGTACGCGTCCGTCCTCCCCCACGACGATTCGCAGCGTGACGACCCCTTCCAGTCGCTGCACGCGACCCCACGAGGGATAGGGCGGCACGGGCGCGACGACGCGCCCCGGTGGACGATCCACTTCGGAAAGGCCGAAGACCCCCGTCCCGCCGCCGCCGGGTCCGGCTCCGATGCCGTCGCCGCGCGCGCCGTCCCCGCCGCGGCCGCCGGTCGCTCCGATGGCCGCTGCTCCGGGCAGCCCGACCGGCTGCCCCGCCGTCGTCCCGCCCGGGGAGGCAAATTCAACCCGGAGCGCGGGGCCGCCTGCCAGGGCCTGCATGCCGGCGTCGATGCGCGAAGCCGGACCGATGCGCGGTTCGAAACGGACCGCGGCCACTGCCGGAGCCGACGGGGCGGCAAGCACGACCGCGGGTCGCGCCGCCGCCCTCGGTCCACCCGCCGTCGCGGACGGCGCGCAGTCGGTCCTCGGGCCGACTGCGCGCGGAGTCGCGGCCGTGTGGAAGAGCTCGTGCACGCTCCATGCTTCCCTGGCCGGCGGGAGCCGGGACGAAGGGTTGGCCCCCGCGATGCCGAGGAAGAGGCAGACGTTGACCGCCGCCGCGAGGAGAGCCCGAAGAGACTCCCGCTTCATGGCGCCTCCTTTCGGGCGGCGAGCGCAACCCGCCGTGCGCCGGCGAGCCGGGCTTGGTCCATCACTTCCACCAGCAGGCCCGCCGGCGTGCGGCGGTCGGCGACGAGCACGACCCCCAGGTCCGGCCGCCGTGCCAACCGCTCCTCGAGCACGCCGCGCAGCGAGAGTCGATCCACTCGCCGGCCCTCGAGCGAGAGCTCCCCCTCCGCGCCGACGCCGAGCAGGACCGCCTCCGGGTCGAGCTGCGCGCCGGTCTCGGCGTACGGCCGCTCGAGTTCCAGCCCGGTCTCGCGCACCGAGCTCGCCGTGCTCAGGAGGAAGATGAGCAGGACCATCATGATGTCGATGAGCGACAGGATGATGACCTCGGGTTGACCGCGACCGCGCCTTCGCAGGGCGGAGAGGTCGATCATGGCGCCACCCCGCGTGCCGCGCGGCGGAGGAGAAGTTCGCGCGCCAGCTCCGCCCGGCGCAGGCGTACTGCGAGGACCTGATGGAGAAGGAGCGCGGGCAACGCCGTCGCGAGGCCGGTCTCCGTCGCGACGAGCGCCTCGCGAATGCCGCCGGCCAGGAGCCGGGCGTCCCCCATGCCTTGGACCCGGATCGTGCCGAAGGTCCCGATCATGCCCGAGACCGTTCCCAAGAGACCGAGGAGTGGGAGCAGGCCGACGAGGACTCCCAGGAAGCGCAGGTGCTGCGTCAGGCGGGTCAACTCCCACTGGGCGTGGTCCAGGGCCGGCGCGGCGTCCGAGCGGAGGACGCCGGCGGCCGGCGGGACGAGCCGCGTTCCCGGCGGTAGCTCGAGCGCCACTCCCAGGTCGTCCCGTACGCGGGCGAGTCGGGCCCGGCAGGAAAGGGCCAGCCACCACGCGGCGAGGGAGGCGAACGCAATGGGCGCCATCACGACGCCGCCGGCGTCGAAGAGCTCACGCAGCATGGACAGGCTCCGGAGGCGCGAGCTGCCTCGAGGCCGCGCCGCAAGCGACGCTCACGAGGGTGGTGGCGTAGCGTTGCGTGTCGGCCAGAACGCGATCGACGCGACCGGCGAAGCAGCTATGGAGCAGGAGGAGCGGGATCGCGACGACCAGGCCGGTGGCGGTGGCGACGAGGGCCTCGGAGATGCCGCCGGCCATGATCCCCGGATCTCCGCTGCCGAAGAGCCGGATCATGTCGAAGGTGGTGATCATGCCGGTGACCGTTCCGAGAAGGCCGAGCATCGGCGCCACGCCCGCGAAGACGGCCAGGAGCGGCAGGAAGCGCTCCAGGGCCGGCAACTCGTGGAGCACGGTTTCCTGCACAGCCTCCTCCATGCGCGCACGACCCCCGGCCCGCTCACGGAGCGCGGCCGCAAGCGCGCGCAGCGGCGTGCCGCGACCCGCCGCCGCGCGGCGCTCCGCCTCCGCCCACCGGCCGGCCCGGCACTCGTCGAGGACGGCGCGGACCGCGGCTTCGGAGGACCCGCACCGGGCGGTGAGCGTCAGCACGCGTTCGAAGACCACCAGGACGGACACGATTCCGAGGATGCAGAGAGGGATCATGACCATTCCCCCCGCGCCCAGGGTCTGCACGAGGCTCCGGCCGCCCTCGTGGCGATCCGGCGCCAGTCGCTGCGTCACGTCGAGCGGAAGGTCGAGCGCGCCGCCGGGAGGCAGCGGCTCCTCGAAGGCGCGCCGGACCTTTGCGCGGGCCCACTCCGGCAGGGACTCGCTCCAGCGATAGCCCGCGCCGCCGGCGGGGGCGGCAAAGACCTCTCCCACGCGCTCGGACGAGCGTCCTCGGTACGCATGGAAGATCATGCCCGCACGAAGGACGTCCATCTCCTGGAGCGCGCCGTCCGCGTTCCGGACCGGCTCGACGAAGCGGGCCACGGAGTACGATTCGGCGAGCAGCGAGCGGGCGGCGTCGAGCAGAGGCGTGACCTCGCACGGGGCGCCGGGGGGCGCTTCCAACGACTTGCGTGCGAGGTCGAGCCGGCCGCGCTGTGCCTCGCGCGCCTCCGACGGCGGCAGTGCGCCGGCCAGGTCGGACAGCTTGACGCGTGCCTCCGCGGCGACGCCGCGCACCGTGCTCCAGAGGGCGAGCGCCGCGGACCGGGCTTCCAGCGCGGCGGCGCGTTCGGCGCGCGCGGCCTCCAGGGCCTTCGTCTTGCCCGCGAGCGAACGCGTCCGCTCGGCGACTTCGTCGGCGAGCCGGGCGACCACCGCCTTGGCCTCGGCCGCCTCCGCCTCGTGCGCGGCCTCCTCCTTCCGGATGCGCTGCTCCTCGTCGGCCAGTTCGCGCGTTGCCGCGTCGAGGGCCTTCCGAAGGGCCTCGTCGCCCGGCGCGGCGTCGGCGGGGAGCAGCAAGAGGGCGCTGAGCGCGCAGGCAAAAAGGGCGTTCATGGCCGGCGCCCCTCCGAGACCGTGAACGGGAGGAGGGCGGGTGCGCGTCGCCGGTCGAGCATGTCGATCGCGCCGCGGATCCGCGCGTCTTCGTCGTCGTCGCGCGCGGGTCTCCAGCCTCCCTCCGTCCACAACCCCGTCTCGCGTCCGTCCTCGGTGCAATACCCGAGCAGCAAGTGGCCGACCCGGAAGAGGCGGGCGGGCTTCGACCGGCCCGCGTCCAGCGCGACCTCGGCCGAATACGACTCACCGGAACGGGCGATCCGCAGTTCTTCTTGAACATGGGCCCAATAGCGGCCGAGGCGGTCGGAGACCGGGCGCACGGGGTCGGCGGCGCCTCCCAGTCGCGCTGCGCGTTCCTCGCGGCGGTAAGGCGACCCCCGGTGCAGGAGGACTCCTGCCTCCGCCGAGGCCTGGTCGAGCGCGCCGGCGAGGGCGGCCCGGGCGTTCGCGTCCGCTGCCGCCTCGGCGTGCAGCCCCTCCAGCTCCGTCCGGAGCGAGGCGAGCTCGCGGTCCGCGACCTCCTCGCGCGCCTTCAGGTCGGCGACCTCGGGTTCCAGCGCCCGGGCGGACTGGCGCGCGCGCTCGAGGTCCGCGGCGAGCGCGCGCTGCCGGGCGTAGAAGCCGGCCCGCGCACCCCGCAACTGCCCAAGCACGCGTTGCAGCTCGCCGGCGAGGCCGGCCGCATCGTCGGCCGACGCCGCTCCGATGAGCGCCGCGGCGACCGCCGCAACGAAGACCAAGGCTCGGCTTCGCTTCGCGCTGTTCCTGGAGCTTGCCGCCGACTCCGTCCTGGCGCGCGCCGCGCGTTGGGACGTCATGTCTGCCCGCCTCCCCGCCGAAAGCCCAGCAGCAGGAGCGCGACGAGTCCCGCCGCCAGTCCGATGGCCGCCCACTGGATCCCGGCCGAGCCCCCGCCGTCGCGCGGCGTGGCGGGGCCGGGCGCCGCGGGGACCGTCTCCATCTCGTACCCCTTGACGGGCTGGACCGCGGGGCCGGCGTCCTTTGCCCCGGGTGCGGGCGCCTCCGGCCGATTGCGCGCGGCCGCCTCCGTCGGGGCCTGCTCCATGGGGTCGCGCGCCGCGGGCGCCTTCTCCACTTGCGCGCCCCGCTCCTCGCGCTCCGTCCGCGTGCGCCGCTCCGTCGCCTTCCGGTCGGCCACCGCTTTCCTCGCCACGTCCATCGCACGAGCCGCCTCCGCCCGTCCCTTTTGCCGGACCTGCTCCATCACTCGCTTGAAGCTCGCGATCACCCGCGGGTCCATCACTCCCGGCACGGAGACCGTCGCGAGCGCGAGCGCATCCAAATACGGATTGTTGCACGTGTGCTCGCAGCAGCCCGCCCCGGCCTCAGCCACGCTCTCCACGTAGTCTCGCGCAAGCCGCGTCACCGCCTCCGGGTCCCGCGGCGTCCATCCCTTCTTCCGCACCGTCTCCAGGAGACGCGCGGCGATCGACTGATAGGCGTGCGGATTGGCCTTGTCGAAGAACTCCTTCATGCCGAGGCGGTACTTGTCCTTCACGTAGACCTCGTACACCTCGTCGAATTTCGTGTCGTCGACCACCTCCGGCATGACGGCCTCCCAGCCCCAGAGGTACTCGACGAACTCCTCCAGGACGCGCGCGCCTGCGTAGCCTTCCTTCCGCATGCCCTCGATCCATTTGGGGTTCGTGTACCGCGAACGGAACTCGCTCCCCATCAGTTTTTCGATCCCGACCATCTCGGGGTGGGCCGGGTCGCTCACGTTCGTGACGGCGAGCCCCGGGTTCTTGCCGTCGAGGGTCCCGATCGCGTGCGCGAGCCCGCCGGCGTACATGAAGAAGTCGTCGTTGTCGAGCGTCCCATAGAGCGTCGAGGAGCGACTGTGGACGACCAGCTCGGTCCCGGAAAGCGCGAGCCGGAACGCGTCCTCCATGCGCTCCCCCCAGAAGCCGTTCCCGTAGCCGTGGCACAGCTTCGACAGGTAATCGTCCGCCATCACGACGCGGTCGTCCCAGGTCCCGCTCGACCGCGAGATGTTCGAGACGTTCAGGTTGAACTCCCCCGGCGGCTCGTCGAAGATCCGGACGGCCGCCATCGCGCGGGCTCGGTCCGGCGCATGGCCGAGGGCCTCCAGCTTGCGCGCGGCTTCCAGGATGTGGCGCCGCACGAAATTGTCCTTTTCGTCGACGCTCTTCACGAGCTGCACCGCCTGGTCGAGGAAGGAGGTGAGCTGAGCGAACATCCCTTCCGCGGCGCACGCGATCACGCAGTCGATCCGCGGCCGGCCGAGTTCCGCGGCGGGGATGAGCGACACGCCGACGACCTTGCCGCGCTCGTCCCACACGGGGCGCGTCCCCAGGAGGTAGAAGATCTGCGACTCGAGCACCCCCTCGTGGCGCAGCGTTTCGCTTCCCCAGATCACGAACGACAGCTTCTCCGGGAAGCGGCCGTGCTCGGCCTTCCAGTCGCGAAGGGTCTGTTCCGCGAGCTTCACGCCGAGGTCCCACGCCGCCTTCTTGGGGATCTTCGTCGGATCCACGCCGAAGAAGTTCTTCCCGGTCGGGAGGGAATCCGGATTGCGCACGGGGTCGTTGCCGGTCCCCGTGGGGATGAACCGGCCGGCGAGGGCGCGGACGAAGTTCGCGGGCTCGCGGTCGGCCCCCTCGAGGATGCGCGCGTCGAGGTCGGCGGCTCGGGTCGCGCGCGCATCGGGCGAGAGCCCCTTGTCGACCTCCAGGATCGCCTCGATCGTGGAGGCGCGCAGGTCGGGCGAAGGCGCGCGGCCGAACGTGTGGAGCCCGTACGGCATGTTCAGCTCTTTCATGCGGCGCAGGTACTCCTCGACCTCGTGGATCAGCTCGTGGGTCAGGCTCCCGGGCTTCTCGACGGCGAGCCCCAGCTCGCGGTGCAGACCCATGGCGACGACCCGCTCGCGCAGCTCCTCGCGAAAGGCCTCCGCCAGCTCGGCGCTCTGCCCGAGGCTCGCGTCATGGTCGTTGATCAGCTCCTGCATCGCGGCATATTCGTGGTAGAGTCCGCCCTTCCGGAGGGGCGGGATCATGTGGTCGATGATCACCGCCATGCCCCGGCGCTTGGCAACGAGCCCTTCGCCGACGACGTCGACGTTGTAGGGATAGACGTTGGGGAGGTCGAAGATGAGCGCCTCGGGCGGGTCCTCCGGGGCGAGGCCGGCGTCCTTGCCGGAGAGCCACTCGAGCGTTCCGTGCGTGCCGATGTGCGCGACCGCGTCCGCGCGGAAGCCGTACCGCAGCCACGCGTAGGCTGCCACGTACTGGTGCGGGGGGGCCAGCGTCGTCGAGTGGTAGAGCTTCTCGACGTCGTCCCCCCAGCCGCGCGCGGGCTGGGGAAGGAGCATCACCCGTCCGCGCCGGACGGTGGGCAGGACGAGGGAGACCTGCTTCGTGGCGGGGTCGGTCCAGGTCATGAAGCGCGAGGTCGCGGGCGCTCCCCAATCGCGAAGGACGGCGGCGCGGAACGGCTCGGGGAAACGACCGAGCCAGTCCTCGTACTCCGCGACGGGCACGAGCGTGCACCCGCCCGAGTCCACGAGCGCCTGCAGCTCGCCGGGCGCCCAGCTCCCGACATTCCGGCCCGCGCGGCCGATGTCGGCGAGGACGGACGCTTCGTCGAGCGGCGCGTCCCCGACGTCGTAGCCCTCGGTCTTCAGGCGGGCGAGGAGTTGGGCGAGTGTCGCGGGGACGTTCAGGTAGCTCGCGCCGACATTGGATTTGCCCGCGGGGTAGTTGTAGTAGAGCAGGGCGAGGCGCTTCTCGGAGTTCGGCGTGCGACGGAGCGCGATCCAGCGCGTTGCCCGCTCCACGACGCGGGCGACGCGCTCGTCGATGGGGCGCCGCTCCACGATGGGGAACCCGGTTTTTGGATCGCTCGCTCGAGCCTCGGTCCCGACGACGGTCGGCTGCACGAGGCCGGCGACCTCGGGGATGGCGACGTTGAAGACCCCCTCGAAAAGGGAGAGACCGGTCTTCGAGGCGCGCCATTCCGCCTCGGTCCGTCCGTACGTGGAGATGACGTTGAGGAGGGGGATGCCGATTTCCGCGAGCGTCTTCGACGCGTCGAAGCCGGAGAAGCGGAAGAGGCCGGAGACGGCGACCTCGGCGCGGGGCGTGCCGTCCGGCGCGAGGAGGAGGGCGCGCGCGGCCTCGGCCTCCGGGTAGCCGAAGGCGCAGAGCACGTTGAGTCCCGCGGCCCGGAGCCGGTCCACGAGCCGGTCCTCGAGAGCGGTCTGCCCGCTGTAGTAGAAGGAACCGAAGGACAGCACCGCGACCCAGGGCGCGCCGGGGCGGACGAGCTTCCGCTCCTCGGCCCAGGCCCTGAATTCGTCGTATCGGGCGAACACCCTACCCCCGTCCTCGGTGGGGGCGTAGTAGCCCATGCGCAGGCACTCCTCGGGCGGGTCGGGGCGGAGGTCGGGCACGCCGGCGTATTTTCCGAGCGCGTAGAGGAGGAGGTTCTTGAGATTGTGCCGGCCCTGCTGCTGCCAGTACGCCCGAAGGACAGGGTCGTAGGTCACACCCATGGCCTCGTAGGTGGACTGGGGGATCAGGCTCTCGTTGACGGCGAGGACCGCGCCGCCGCCCGCGACTACGCCCCGCAGCGCGACCAGCTTCTTCCCCTTCTCGAGGTCCGGATCGACGTTTTGCGACATGATGTCGAGGATCAGGACCGCGGAGGAGGCCAGCTCCTGGATCGGCGCGTCCGCGAGCGTGGCCTCGCACACGACGTGAAACGTGGCGTGGCGGTCGAGGTCGGGGATTTCCGCCCGTGCGGCCTCGATCGCGCGCGCGGCTTCGATCGTATGCGGGTTCCCCACCAGCAGCGTGATGCGCTTCGGCCCGTGGCCGTCATGGCCCTGGACGCGGAGCACGGCGAACGCGAGCGCGGCCGAGAGGAGGAAGCCGGTGCGAATCACGCGGTACATCACGGGTCCTTTCGGGGGGGACTTCGGCGCGGGGTTGACGAAGTCCAGACACGATTCCTGGGAGCGCGGGCCTCCGGCCCGCGCGAACCACCACATGGTCCCCGACTCGCAGCAGGTGCGCGGACGACTGCCCCCGACACCCGCCAATCCGTCGTCACCTTGGAGTCGACCCGTCCTCGGGCACGTAGATCACCTTGCCGTCCTTGAGCCGGTACGCCGTCCCCAGCCGGGTCCCGTCGCCCGAGACTTCCTTTCCGGTCACGCGGCGCGCCTGGATGCGCTTCCCTTTTTTTTCGAGCAGGGTCAGCTCCCCTCCCTCCCGCTGCACGACGACCGTGACTTCGGAGGTCGAGTCCACGAGGTCCTGGAGGCGGTACACGCTGAAGAGGGCGATGAAGAGGCCGGTGATCAAGACCACGGAGACGTCGAACAGGTTCGCAACCATGGACAGCGGGTCCTCGCCGAGGGAGTCCGCGAGGAGACGCTGCGCGGCCGAGGGGCGCGTCGAGAGGAAGCTCATGACCGCTCCGAAACGGCGGCGGCGCCCGGCGTGCGCGCCGCGGTTACGGCGTGTTCGAGCCGATCGGCGACATAGGCGAGCAGCGTCAGTTCCTCAGCCGTCCACCGCGCCTTCGCGGCGGTCATGACGTAGGCGAGCGTGCCCGCGGCCAGTCCCACGACGGTGGTGGTGAAGGCGATGATCATGTTGTTCGCCATCCCCTCGAGGTTTCCGCCCGCCAGGGCCGCGAGCGCCGTCCCCATGGGGATGAGCGTGCCGAGAAGGCCGAGGCTCGGTCCGACCTTGACCACGATCCGGAGGCGATCGACCTCGCGCCCAAGGCGCTCTTCCTCCGAGCGAAGGCAATAGGCGATTTCGGTCCCGGCATGCGAGTCCGCGGGCCGCATGCGCTCGGAGGTGGAGGCGAGAAAGCGACGCAGCCCGGGCGGGAGGCGCGCATCCGCGGGTGGGGCGGGTCTGCCCGCGGTCACTCCGCCGAGGAAGCCGGGGAGGAAGGCCTCCGGCTGCAGGGTCATCCGGCGGCGCGCGGACGCTTCGGCGAGGAACTGGCCGAAGGCATACAGCGTATATCCGAAGACGAGCACGAGGAAGAGCATCACGGGGTAGAGGAGGAGCGACGAGATGACGTACAGGATGCCCGACAGCGCGTGCAGGACGTTCATCGTGGGCGCTCCATTCGGCGGGCTGTGAACCCGGCAAGGACGAGCAGACCTGCGAGGCCGAGAGCCGCGGCCGTCTCCAACGCGGGGAGCGGCGCGTCGGCGTCCGGTGCATGCGCTGCGAGCCTTGCCGCCTCGGCGAGCACCGGGGCGGCGAGCAGGAGCACCAGGAAGTACAAGCCCACGCCGAGCAGGGCCATGCCGATCGCGCCGGCCCGCGGCGCGGGTCCCCTGACGCGCACGACGACCGCTCGCGCGGCGGCCGCGACCGCGAGGAAGAAGCCGGCGAGAGCGCAGGCCACCATTGCCGCCGGGAGTCCCGTGGCCGCGACCCCGAGCGAAGTCGACACGAGCACGGCGGCGGCGCAGACCGGGCAGGGCAGGACCAGTCCCCAGGGCGCGATCGGCGCCGCGCGCTCCAGCGAGAAGAGGCTCACCAGCCCCCACGTGAGGAGACCCGCCGAGAGCAGGGCGTGCAGCAGCGTGCCCTCGGCGAGGAGTCCCTCGACGAGCGGGAGACGCAGCAGCCGCTCGACGCCGAGGCCGATCGCGGCGAAGAGGCCGGCGTAAAGGAGAGCCGCCGCGGCGAGCGCCCGGCCCCGGAGAAAGCCCGCACCCACGCCGACCTTCACGGCCAGCACGCCAAGGGAGTAGAGGACGCCGAGCGTCCATGCGGAGACGTTCATTCCAGTGCGACCCAACAACTTCGCCGGCGGCGGAGTGCGACTGCTTCAGCTCCAGCAGCGACTGCTTGGCATCTACTGCCGCGTTGACGAATGCCAGACACGATTCCTGGGGGCGCGGGCCTCCGGCCCGCGCGAGCCGGCGACCGACTTCCACTACCCGGTAACTGCGGGGACCACCGTGTCCGGGGTTTTTCCCCGCGGCGGTACGCCCTCGACGCATGCCGAGTTACACCTAGACAACACACTCGCCGAATTTCTTGACCGAATTCTTGAATTCCGCGGTTGTCCGAGTCCTTCCGCGCCTATTTTTGGAGAACTCCCGAGGAGCGCCCAAAAAAAACGAGGGGTCGCCTGTCTAGCGGCAGATACGCCTTCGTCACGCTTCTACACGACAAGGAGATTCGCATGCGATGGTTGGGTGTCTGCCTCTTGGTGGGCGTGCTTCTCTCGGGAACGGCCCCGGCCCAAGAGCCCGCGAAGCAGGACACGCAGAGGGAAAACGAGGAGTTGAGACGTAAGAATGAAGAGCTGGAGCGCCGCAATGCGGAGCTCCTGCGCAAGCTACGGGAGAGAGAAGAGGGTGCGCTGGGAGGAAGGCCGACTGCCCGTGAGGACGCGCAGATGACGCCCCCGGCTGAGGTGGGCGGACCCACGCCGTCGATCGAAGCCGCTCCCGCCGCGGCCACTTCAGGCTCTTCCCCCGCGGAGGGCAAGCCCGCCCAGGGGAAGTCCGACGGCGTGCTCCTCGGCGACATGCTCGTGACGGCGACGCGGGGCGAGGCCGCATTTCGCACGCTGGGTTCGACGATCAGCGTCGTCTCCGCCTCCGCGCTCGAGGAGTCGCGGACCGATGAGGCCATCGAGACCCTTCGCGACCTGCCGGGCATCCAGATCGTCCGCACGGGGCTGAAGGGCGGGTTGACCGACGTGTTTACGCGCGGCATGAACTCGAACCACACCCTGGTCCTGCTGGAGGGCTTCGAGCTGACGCGCGACGGCGGCCAGATGTTCGAACTGGACTCCTTCACGACCGACGGCCTCGGCGGGGCGGAGCTCTTGCGCGGTCCCCAGAGCGCCCTGTACGGGAGCGACGCCATGGGGGGCGTCATCAACCTCCGGGCCCGCCGAGGCGCCGGGCCGCCCCGCGCGAAGGTCTCCTTCCAGTACGGCTCCTACGTGACCAATCACGAGAAGCTCGACATCCAGGGTGGCGACCCTACCTTTGACTACTCCCTCGCCACCAGCCGGTTCGAGCAGGCGGACGGCCGCTTCAACAATTCCCAGTACCGCAACGTCGGCGCCCTCGGACGTTTCGACTACCGCTTCAACGAGAAGACCTCGCTGCTCACCCTCGTCCGCGTCCAGGAGGACAACCTCGCGTCCCCTGGCAACAGCTCGGGCCCGCGCTTCGGCCCCGAGGACCCGGACTCGCACGCGGAGAAGGACACGACGCTCCTCGGTCTGGACTTCGGCCATTGGGTCTCGGCGTGGTGGGACGCGCACCTGCAGGTCTCGCACTTCACGCTGAACGGCGACAACTTCGACCGCCCCGACGCCGCCGATCCCTTCGGAGATTTCCAAGCGCTCTCGGAGTACCGGAAGCGGATCGTCCACCAGTACAACCGCCTCCACCCCGTGGACTGGGACACGATCACGGTCGGGCTGGAGTACGAAGACCAGGAGCTGGAGGAGATATCGAACTTCACGCCCGGTGGGACCGAAGAGAAGCGCAAGGACCAGTCGATCTACATGCAGCACGAGCTCAACTATCGGGACTTCGTATTTCTCACCGGCGGCTTCCGGTACGACGACAACGAGAGCTTCCCCGAACCCGAGCTGACCTTCCGCGTCGCCGCCGCCGTGATGTTCGAGGACACCAAGACCAAGCCGCGTGCGAGCGTCGGCAACGCCGTCGTCGAGCCCAGCTTCTTCGCGACCTTCGACACGCAGTTCGGCAACCCCGCCCTGGGTCCGGAGCGGAACTTCGGGTGGGACGTGGGCGTGGACCAGTGGTTCTTCGGCGAGCGACTCCGCGTCTCGGCGAGCTATTTCGAGAACGACTTGGAGGACTCGATCCAGTTCCGGGTCGTCCAGCTCGCGCCCGTCTTCATCGGGACGTTCGACAACTTCGGCGCCGCCGAGACGAAGGGCGTCGAGACGGAGGCGCACTGGCAGGTGGGGGAGGGCCTCCTCTGCGAACAGGACGCGGTCACGGCCTCGGGGAGCTGGAGCTGGTTGGATACGGAGATCACCGAGTCCATCGTCCCGGACGACCCGTCCTTCCCGGTGGGAGGCTCCCTGCTCCGTCGGCCCCGGCTCACCGGTAGCTTCACCCTGGACTATCAGGTGAAGGACTCCTGGGGCCTGAACTTCAACTTCAACTACACGGGCCGGCGGAAGGACCGGAGCTTCGACTTCGCCCGCGAGGCGGCCGTCGGCGCGCGCGAAGTCGTGGACAGCCACGCGCGCGCGGACCTGGCGGGCTATTGGTCTGTTCCGTGGGTGCCGGGGCTGAAGGCGATCGCGCGGTGGGAGAACATCTCGAACGAAGACTACGACGAGGCGCTCGGGTTCCCGGCCCAGCGTTCGACCGTGCTCGGCGGGTTGGAGTACGAGTTGAAGTTTTGAACGCCCCCGCCCCCCTCACGCCCACAGCCGGCGCCAGATCCCCGGCACGGTCGGCTTCTTGCCGTAGAGCAGGAGCCCCACCCGGAACAGCTTCGCGCTCCCCTTCAGCGCCACCCAGATCGCCGCGGCGAGGACCACGAACGACAGCACGACCTCCCACGTCGCGACCTCGCCTGACGCGTAGCGCATCATCATCGTGATGGGGGTCGTCAGCGGGAAGAAGGACAGCGCGCGGGCGACGAGCGAGTTCGGCTGGTCGACGATCACGGGCAAAAAAAATATGGGTATGATCGCGGCCATGCTCCAGACCACGGCGAGCTGCGCGCTCTCGCGGTAGTTCGAGCCGAGGGAGCCGAAGCCCAGCATCAGGCCGCCGAAGAGGACCAGGAGGTCGGCCATTGCCGGCCGGAGGACCACCGGGCTCCACCGGCGCCCACACTCCGAGGCTCTCGGCGGTCGTCGAGTGCCGACGGCTGGGCCCGCGCCTGGGTGCCCCGACCAGCCGGCTCCCGCAATTCGCGTCCACCCGCAAGGAGCCCTTCGTTCGCCGGAAACGCACACTTTACGGCCTCGATGTGGCTCCGCCCCACTTCCCGCGCCTCTCGCGGATACTCCCGCCGCTTGAACTTTGCTCCCCCTCCACTTCGGTGCGCTCGCGGAGGCTCCACCGTGAGCCGCGTGTTTCTGCCTCTTTTTTTGCACGAGCCCTGCAAGCCCAGGCACCGGAGCGCGTAGAACCGGGTGTGGGGTTGAAGAGCAGGGTTGGGCTCTCTCCACCACGCCGCTACGGCGAACGACTCCGCATCCGATTTGCGCCGCTGACGGGGAGCTTGTGGGCGCTTGGGTCATTGCCCCGGTCGTCGCAGCACGTGAGGCGGTAGTGTGTTTGGGGAGCTTGGTCATGGGAAAGGCACGCGCGGAGGAGGAAGCCTGGGCTCGGAGCCTTCCGCCGGCTCCGCCCTCGGGCCGCTCTCCGCTTCCGCCCAGCGGTTGGCTGCCCTCGGGCTTTCACAGTCGTCGCCGGCACTGTCGGGTTCGGCCCCGTGCGAGGTCGCAGGCGGTGGTCCGTCACGGCTTCGCGATTCGCCTGGGTCTGCCCTGGGCTGCTCCCCGCCGAGCGCTTGTGCTCGACGTGAGCGAAGGGGGCGTCGGACTCTTGTCGCCGGAGGCCATCGAGCGGGGAACGGTGGTCCGTGTGGAGCTGGAGCTCGTCCCCGGTCGCGGGCCGGTCCTCGCTCGCGGCACGGTCCGGTGGTGCCGGTTGCACCCGGGGGGCGCGTGGGAGTTCGCCCTGGGGGTGCAGTTCGCGGGTCTGGAGGCCGCGCAGGCGGAGGTGCTTTCTCGCGTCGTTCGCGGCTGCCGCGCGGTTTCGTAGGAGGGGCCGGGGCTCGCGGCGCGGGCGAGGTCGGAGTCAGGAGCTGGTACGGGTGCTGGATGGGTCGTGAGGCGGGGTGGCGCGTGTGGCGGCCCGCTCGCGGAGCGAGCGCAGCGCGAGCGAGAACGGAGCCAGCATCCTCGCGCCCGTCGGCATGCCACGCGTCCACTGGCATCCTGCCCGTGGAAAGCGGAAACGTCTCTCGCCGCGAGTGCCACTTCCCCTCCATCTCCTCCACCCAAGCACATGCCCGGCCGCCTCGTCGACACCGTGTTGACCAGAACCCTCCCGTCGAGCGCCGGCGCGCTCAGGGCCCATCAGGTGTTCTTGCCTCCCCACCTTGGGTGATCCTGGCGCGAAAATCGGGCGATGACACGGGTGTGCCGATCCGGTACATCGTAGGTCCTTCGTGGCTCGTTGCTTCCATCGGACCACCGGTCGAACTGCCAGCCCTCCTGAGGTCTCGCCTCGAGATGAACACGAGCACCGGGTTGCACCAAACTGGCGGGGGCGTCAACTGCCACCGTTCCTGCCCGCGCAGGTTCACAGACGGGTTCTAGAAGTGCCCCGACCCGGGTGAATCGTGCGACCAACATGAACGTCACGTCGGGTACTGTATACTCACGCGACGGTGAACGCACGCCATCCGACCATTCGTGAAATTGGAATCCGACAGATGCGCTAGCGGCAAGTGCGACTCGGGAGCCCTGGACGTAGGGGCCGTCCGCAGGCTCGATGGATACTGTTCCCCCGGTTGTCGGGTCCATCTCGATGCGAAGCAAGGGCCGCCGCCATTCGAATCGGGCCTGAATAGAAATGTCCTTTCCGTCGAAATGAAGTACGCGTTCGACCCCCTTGTGCCCGTCCGACCACTCGACAAATCGGGAATTGACGCGGGGTTTGGCGACCAGCGTTACCCGACTTCCATGGAAGAATGTCGCTTGGGCAGGGTCAGTCACGATTGTGCCCGCGGTATCGGGTTCGCACAGGTGTTTCAGGCAGTAGATCTCCTTCGCGAAGTATGCCCTAAGTTGAATGCTCGTACCGACCACCAGTTTTCGAACTGAAGTGGAGGAACTGCCATCCGACCACCCCTTGAATGCCCACCCTGCCGCAGGTCTGGCTTCGAATGAGATATGCTCGCCCACCCGGTACACACCGCCCGAGGGGAGAATGGACACGCTGCCGCTTCTCGGGGGATCCGCCTCTGCGACGATGCTCCTGATGTCCGTCTTGAATTGGGCCCGGTACTCGATGTCATGCACAGGCACCACAACCGCTCTTGTTCGCTCTCGCTCGCCATCCGACCACTTGTCGAAGGTCCAGTCCCCGACGTCGATGGCCTCCAGTTTTATGCGCCAGCCGGGCTCGAATTCGGACCCCTTGGGATACACCTCGATGCGGCCGGCGCCGGGAGGATCCGAGCCAACCGTGATGCGGGAACGAATTGGCCGGCGAATGCCCTTGAAGTGGGCGATCATTACATCAGCCCTTCGCGCAATCACATGCGTGCGTGTAGACGCGAGGGAGCCGTCGGACCAACAGGCGAATTCCCAACCAAGATTCGGGACGGCCTCCAGGGAGACTTCCTTGCCTGCTCCGAGTTGCGGAGAGTCCGGCCGTTGCCGGACCGTCCCTCCCTCGGCCGGATCGACTCGAACCGTGAAAGCAAAATGCTCAGGTAGGGGGACTGCCTGGGGCGAGACGCGGATCGGATCCGGCGGGCGGTCCACCCGTGTCCTCTTTTCGGTGTCGCTCAACGGCAGGGGGGGCGCGGCTCGAGGGACCGCCATCCTGGCGGCGATTGCGACGAGTCCTGCCCGGCGAGTCAGAGCCTGCTCAACGGCACGCGTCTCGTCAAAAGGATCGGTTGTGGCTCTGATGCGGCATAGATCATACAGAAACCCCGGGACTCTTCCCAGCGTACGGAACTGTTCCGTGCGATTCACACAGCGGAGAACGTCCCCGCAGAGACTCTCGGCATTCCGCGTTTTCTTGAAAAAGGCCTTGACATAGCGCTTCACATTGGACTCACTGAAACAAACCATGCGCCAGATACTCGCGCCTGGGAGCAGGCTCTCTTCGTCCGTGGCGCCGTGCGGCAGGGTGAGCAGCAGGGCCGCGTTCGGGTGGCATGCGGTGATACTGGCGAGTTGGCTTTTTAGCCAACCCCTGGCATTGGACCCATCCTCCCTCTCACCCATTCCAGCAGATGCGTCGACGCAAAGATCGAACTCGTCGCGGGCGATTTTGGATCGTAACCAGTGACTGACCTGCGCAGGAGCCGAGGCCAGGGTGTCATGGCTTAGCCGCAGGATATGCTCCTCCGCTGCACCGAGCAGTGTGAAGGGGTGCCGCTCCTCCTGCGGCAACCCAGGATCGTGGACCCGCGATAGGATCTCGGTCAACGGAATGACCAACGGCACCCGGAGGTTGGGCAGGTCGGTAGGGTGACCCCGGTCAAGCAGGTGTTCGATCAGGGTAGCGCACAGTGCTGCTACATGAAGCCAGACAGCGGTTGTTCTCCCGTCCCCAGGGCCTCCTCGCAGAATGTGTTGCCGTCTGTGATTTTGTTCGCGATGTGCCAGGACCGGTTCCAGAAGGTACGTCTTGGCCGCCCTTCCCGCGCCACGCTCCTGAGGTAGCACGAAAGGGGATCCTAGAGGGTCCATGGGGGGGGCGGCTGGCCCTGGATCTGGAATCACTCTGGGGGGAATCAACCAAGTACGCAGCCCGCTGGGAAGGACCGGGTCCGGTGATCTCACGTTTGTTCGAAGCCCCTCTGGACCCAGCCGCTGGAGGAACTCGATGACCGTCCGTCTTCGCACGGACAGAAGTTGATTGATGTAGACGAGCCGCGCCATGAGTCTTTCCCATCTGCCACAACACCGGCGAGCGCGTGGATCTTTGGGCATGGTTCAAATCTGGGTTACAGATTGCCGTCGGCCGCCTGCCGTAGGGGCGCCCCTTGAGGGCGCCCGCGATCGGCTGCAACGCGTTAGCGCCCGCGCAAAAATAACTGCGCAGATTCGGACCTCGAGGCTCCTGGGGGCGCGCCCCCAGGCATCGGTCGATCCACGGAAATGTAAAGTAATTCTTGCGCGGGCGCTTAGACTACGCGGTGTCGCGACGAGGGCGGGCACAAGGCCCGCCCCTACGTCCGGCCGTCGATCCGTGTTACCCCTGCGCCGCCCGAATTGAACCATGCCGCTCTTTGATAGCCCGCGCAATAGTGGCCCGCTGCGATCGCCTGGGACGTGGGCCTCATGTGTGGATTGGCATGTTGCGAGCACTTCGGAGCTCGCGACGCCGGTAAGCCCAACAGGGACTAGGTCTTCGTTCGATGAGTGATTGGTTGGGCCGAGGGGAATCCAGGGCTCGTGAATCGGTTCCCACACGCGCGCGGAGCTCGTGCTCTTACTTCGAGTCATGATCCCCACCTCGATCGCCAGGGTCCTCATGCGCTTTTCTGGTTCCTCGAATCCGAATTCCGGCCGGCACCGATCCGCAGGCCGGCGGAGGTGTGACGCCAGATGCCCGAGTGGGCGGGGCGCCCGCCCCGCCCACAACTTGGCGACTTGGGCGCGCGTCGGAGGCTATGGCTTTGGCCCCATCGCGCCCTGCTGCGCCGCCGAGTCGCCGACAAGCACCACGCGCATCGCCTTCCCGTCATCTTCGATGTAGGGGGACGGATCGCTGCCCCCTTCTCGCTTCCCCTCCTCCGTCGCGAGCGACACCCGTTCCACCGGGGACGTGAGAGTCGCTCCGAGGGGCGCGTGGCCGCCCCGGTGGGAGTCTTGATGCCCGCCATGAGGCAAGCACCCTCTGAGTGCTTGAGCTGCCTCGCTGTAGTTCTTTTCGACGACGGCGATGGTGTCAAAACATTTATCCGACGCCGCCGGAACGGCCTCCCTCCAGATCGCCTCCACTTTGGCCTTCACAAAGTCGATTTCATTGAGCGTTCCTTCGCTGTCGACCGTCGACAGGACAACGATCCCCGGGTCGATCCACCATCCGCGGAGGATATGATACCAGCCGCGTGCCGCCGCCCCGCCGGCCGACCCGCCGGCCACCTCTCGAAGTGGTCGCTGATCCAGCTCGCGCATGCGCCAGCATCCGGCCGGGGTCTCGCCCCCTGCGAGGAGACAAGCAGCCTCGTACGCTTTCTGCATGGATTCGACGAACTTCTCGTCCGCGTAGGTCTCGAGCGAGTCCTCGGGGTCGTGGAACACATTGCTTCCACCTTGGCCGACAAGCTCGAGTTCGAGGCGGACCACCTTCCCTTCTCCGCCGGCGCTCTCCCCGAGTGCGACGGGCACCCAACCCTCTCGCCGAATCTGCTGCGACGTCGCCTCCGGACTCGGGTTCGGCCGGGCCTCGGACGACACTTCCGGAGCTGCGGAAACCGGGGCCGTGGGCCACAGTTTCCGGCAGCAGTCGTCGACCCAGTCGGGTCCCAGATACTGCGTGCACTCAGGTGGTGGAGCAAGCTTGCTTGCCAGGGTTCGGATGATATCCCTCCCGGTCTGGGTTGATCCCCCCTTTTTGTCATCAGCCTGCAATCGCGTCGCTACTTCTTTCCCGCAAGCGAGCATGCTCCAAGCTATCTCCCATTGGCGTGTCGTGTCCGGCGAAATCGAACACCTTTTGCGCCACATTTCAAGATTCTGCTGTGCGACCAGGAACTCGTCGGGCAGCGGTCGGGTGAGCAAGCGCTCGCGAATCCTCCGGAAAAGCCCTGAGCGGGCAACGCAGATATTCCAGTCTGCGCGCCAACTCTCGCCGGTCCGCTCGGGGGGCATGGGTGGAATCAGGGGTGGCAGCACTGGTTTCTGAGCCACGGCGCGCTCCCGCAGAACGGGTCCACGGTTGCAGATGAGTGCCGGAGGTGTTTCCGTCACACCGGAGTGTCGGGCGGCCCGCAGGCTTGACCGATTGCCGTGCCTGCGGGGAGGACCCCGGGTCCTCAACTCCCGGAGCGGTCCCCGGTCTGCCTCTCCTCGCCCTCGGCGGGTACAACTTCGATACGATAGTCGTCGCCGCCTTCGTCGCCTTTCGGGGGCGGATGCTCGGCTTCGGCCTCCACTCCTTCGCTCGTAAGCTCGAGGCACACGACGATGCCCGGCCCATCTCCGATGGAAACACGGAACGAATGCCCTGCCAGCTCCCTGTCGGCGGAGGTCAGGTAGCTCCTCAAGCGGCCTGAGGACTCCCTCTGTACCACCAGGGTCAGCCGCTCATCCCCGCTCTTCCACGTGCCCAGGCGGCGTGGGTCCCTCTCGCCCGCGGCATCTTGCCGCAGGAGGCGGTCGCTGATGCGTAGGATTCGTGCCTGCCCTACCGCTGCGGGCGCTGGTCGCCATACTGGCGGTGTCGGCGCATGGAGGTTGTGGACCGGGGCCGGGGCTGCCGCCCGCCGTACGGGAGGCTGCGAGGCCACCTTGGGGTCGACACCTCGATTTCCATCCCGCCATGCCCTGGCCGCGCACGTCAGTCGCTCCGCCTCCCTGCGACACTCCGCGCACGCCGCCAAGTGCGCCCTCATTCGCTCCCGGTCGACCGGCACATCCGCCACACCTGTCGCATGCGCCGCGAACTCGTCGTCCGTCAGGCACTCCCCGACCGGCTCCGGAGGCAACGCTACGAGGTCCCTCAGCAGTCTGCGGTACGGCTCCGCGCCGACCGCTTTTTTGTTGGGATCCATGGCTGATTCTCCTCTTGGAGTTCCATCGCCCCCTCCCCCGGCACCCCGGCCCGGCACGCGGGCCGCTACCCTCAGGCCGACGCGTTCGGCTTTCATCACCTTTCCCTCGAATAATCTACCGCGGAACGCCGCCGCGGCGCAAGTGGAAGTTGCCCCCCTCGCCTGCCGGGCGTGGCACTGGACCCTGCCCATCCAAGTCGGTATCCAGCTCGCCAACCGCTTCTGCGCAGAGTCACTCGAAGCGCACGAGCTCGGAGACCCTTACGAGTGCTCGGCCCCCTCCTTGCGGTAATCTCGGACTTTTTCGCAGGTTTTCCGCGTATCGCGCGCAAGCTTGCCGGCGGACTCCCGTAGAGTTGACCAAGCCGCTGTCATGGCAGTTGAACTGACCGCGCCCTCCGCGTATCATGTCGTTTGCAGCCGCCCGGCCTTCCAGGAGCTGCGCGCTGCAAGCCCGGTGCGTGGGGAACCGGCTACCGCCAGCGGCGCCTCACGGCTGCCCATCAGCGGTGCGCCCGGTCAGTCCCGGGGAGGATTTCATGTCGCAACAGGACCCCGCGGAGCTTGCGCCGCTTGCCTGTCGCCGGGGGGAGGAGTGGACGACCGCGGAGCGCCTCTGGCTCGGCGCATACGTGCTCTCGGGCCCCGCCGAGATCGACTTTCGGGTGCGCGCGCTGCTCCACCTCGGAGAGGACGCCGCGCCCGAGGAGGCCGAGGAATGCCGCCGTCGCCTCGCCGTCGAGCGTCTGCCCGTCGTCTGTGGGCGGTATGTCCCCGCTTCGTGGCCCTCGCTGACGGCCTTCCTGCGGTTCGTCTTGAAGGAGTTCGTAGTCGCCCCCCCCGAGCTGCTCGCGCTCGTCGACCTGGGAACCGCCGCCTGGTCGGCCTCCGACGCGGAGGCCACCTGGAAATGGGTCGGCGGCCAAACGAAAGGCGGAGATCCCCGCGAGTTTTTCCGCACGCGCTGGGGGCCGCTGGTTACTCTCTTCCGGCCGCTGTCCACGCGCTCCTTCCTGGACTACCTCAAGTCCGCGTTCGTTGAGTTTCGGAAGACGCCGGCCAACCTTCTCCGCCTCTTCGACCGCCGCGGGAACGAATGGACTCGTGAGGAGGCGGGGGAGGCTTCCGAGTGGGCGAAGTCGAAACTCGTCGGCGCCGCCGGCTCGGCCGAGCTCGAGGGCCTCTGGCAGGATTTCCAGCTCCCTCTGCTCACGCAGAAAATCCCCCTCTACGACCCGGCCCGCGGAAAGAGATTTCTGAGCTTCGTCCGGTTGTGTTTTCGGCAGTTCTGCTCCGATCGCAGCCGGTCGCAGGCGATGCCTCTCGATCGCGCGGTCTCCCTGGACGGCAGTCGCAAAAAAGATGGGCCGCCCGATTCGATGGTTTGGGACGTCGCCGGGCGTGGCCCGTCCCCGGATTCGGATCCGTTCGTTTCGGAGGAATTGCCGGCGTTCAATCGGTTCCGCGCTGCGCTCGAAGAGTGCCTGGGCGCGTTGAGGCGAGAAGAGGAGGACACCAATGGTGGGAGTCTGCCCGCGCCCGGGAACCGTGGCCGGGCACGCTACTGGACGACGATCCACCTCCACTACTTCGAGGGCCTCTCGCTGGTAGATATCGCGAAGCTCCTGCACGCGGAGGAGAACACGGTCGACACCTGGCACCATCGTGGCAAGGAACTCCTCCGGAAATGCCTCGAGTCCAAGGGCTTTCCGGCGGCCCGCGTGGCGGGTGTCCTGGACGCGCTCGACGGCGTCGGCGTGGACGTGCGCAGCGCCGCGCTGCGCTTCCACGCTCAATTGCCGCGCGAGGACCGCCGCATCCTCTCCCTCCTGTACCCCGAGGGCTGCTCCGAGGACGTGGCCGGCAAGCGCATGGGGCTTGCGCCGGAAGAGGTCCGCAAGCGCGCGGCCGACGCCCTGACCTGGCTGCGCGCCAGACTAGCGGAGGCCGGCTACCCCGACAACGAAATCGCGGGAGTGCTGACGCCCGACGCGCTCAGTGCTTGGTCGCCGAAAGAGGACCCCCCGCCCGCATAGCGCCAGGTTGACGAAGCCCTGACACGATTCCTGGGGGCGCGGGCCTCCGGCCCGCGCGAGCCGGCACACGGCCTGCACTTCGCTGAACCCGCGAGGAGGACCGTGGCCGACGCACACCAACGCTGCACCCGAGTCCAGCGGGCACGCTTCAGCCGTCGACGCCTCGCCTGCCGCGAAAAAAAGTGTGGGGCCCTGGGGTTTCAGGTGAAGGGCATGGCTGACCTCCTTCCGGCGCGGGGGCGGACGGGGCGGGAGACACGGGTTCGCGCCTTCGCGTCTGGCTGCGGACCTGTACGGCCGGGTGGCGCCGGCCTTGCAGCGTAAAACCGGAGACGCATCCGACAGGGAGACCCGCTTGGCGACGCTGGACGATCTGAATCGGCTCTACTCTCTTCGCACGGTGCGGGTGCTGGAGTTCCTGCGCCTGCTCGGTCTACGCGGGCTCGAAAGCCACGTGCGCAACCTCCCGACCTGGATCGCGGCGCAGCGGCTCCGCGACTTCTGCCTTCCGGCGAGGGTGGTCGCGACGTCGGGACGTGAGCCGTACGTGTTTCCTGCGGACAACGACGACGCGCCTGCGCCCGCGCCCGCGGCCGCTCAGCCCTCCTTCCTGGAGGACCTTCTTCGCGACGCCGCACCCGGCGCCGCCCGCCGCCACATCGTGCGGGGCGGGGCCGGGGACGGCAAGACTACCGCGGTCTGGCGCAGCGTGGCCGCCGTGTGCGCGGACCTAGCGCAGCGCATCGAGGACCGTCGCGGCTCGATCGACGATCCCGATTTCGCCCCGCCGCTCGCGGTCCCGCTGGCGGCGGTCCTGTCGCAGGACGGTCCGACCGGACTGCTTGACGCTGCGCGGTCGTACGCCCTGCGGCTGTGCTACGGACGCGAGACCGCCGCCCCCACGCAGGTAATTCGCTGGCTGGAAGACAGACAATCCGCCGGCGCGTTCGAGCTGCTGGTCGATGGGCTCGACGCCCTCGACACGCTCGCCGACGGCGGTCGGGCGGATCGTGAACTCGCCCCCCGCGGACGCGACTGGTTGCGCGACCAGCTCCAGCGCCTCCCTCCCGGCGTCCGGGTGCTTCTTACCACGCGTTCTTCGACCGACGACGGGGAGCTCCTCCATGGGGCCGTTCGCCGGCGGATGGTCTGCCTCGGTCCGAAGGAGGTGGACGCGTACATCCACGCCTACTTTCACGGCGAGCACGGCGCTACCGACCTCGCTGCTGCCGCGTTCGCCTGCGTCGGCCTTTCCGACGTGACGTGTCGGCTCGCGCAGATCCCCCGCTTTCTCTCCACGCTGTGTCTCGTCGTCGCTACCGAGCGTCCCGCGGCGCCCGCGTCCATCCTTCGACGCGCGCTTGCGCGCTTGCCCGAGCTGGGCCTGGCGCCGTGGGAGCTGCGGTACCTGCAGGCTCGGCTCGTGACCTGGAGGGCCGGCCAGGTGGCGCAGGGGAGGACGCACCTCCCGGACGCGCGGGGTGAGATCTACCGCCCGGGCCTCTACGTCCCGCTGGACGGCGCGTCCGACCGCTGGTATCGGGACAAGCCCGGCGGGCTGGTGGAGAGAGGCGAGCGCGCAGGCGACCGCGCCGCCGACGGAACGGCCGAGGACGAGGGCCCCGAAAAAGATCTCCCGCCCCCGCCGCTCGCCTGGTGGGTGTCCCAGGAGCGGCTGCCGCGGCTCGCCCTGGTCGGCGCCCCGGGCGCGGGAAAGACCGTCTTCCTCTCGCGGCTCGCGGCGGCGCTCGCACAGGCCTGCCACTGCGAATCGCCCGACATGGAGGGGCTCCGGCTCGAGGCGCTCCTTCGCCCGGGCGGGGCGCCGCGCATCCCGATCCTCGTGGAGGCGACCCGGATCGCCGCGAAGTTCGAGACGGAGGGGGACGCCGCGCTCCTTGCCGCGCTCGAGGAGCAGGTCCGCCCGCAGGGAAAGGCCGAGCCCTCCCGCGACGAGCTTGAAACGGGCCTCCGGGCAGGGCGGTATCTCCTGCTCGTGGACGCGTGGGACGAGATCCCCGACTCCGCCGGCAGGAGTCGAGTCCTGCAACTGCTCAGAGGGCTGGCCGGGGAGGATCGCTTTCCCAACGCCCGCATGGTCCTCACCACCCGGTCGGCGAGCTTCACCGGGTACGTGTCCTTCGGGCCGGAGCTGGAGGTGCTCGCCCTCCGGCCCATGACGGAGGAGCAGGCCCGAGCGCTGGCGGGAAACTGGGCGCGTTTGAACCGGAGGGACGCCGACTACGAGCGCGCGCTCCAGGACGCGATCGGGGGCCTGATGGAGCGGATCCAGTCGGCTGCAGGCGAAGAGGGGCTCTTGTCGAACCCGCTCATGCTCACCGCGGTCTGCATGGTCTACCACCGGGAGAAGGGCTTGCCGGAGGACCGAGGACGACTCCTGACTGCGATCGTCGCAGACCTCTGCGCGTCCCCACCGGTGATCTCGGAAGATCCCCAGCGCGGGTGGCGGCTGGATGTGAAGGGAAAGCGGGACCTTCTGGAGCTGCTTGCGTTGTGGATGCAGCGGTCAGGGCAGGGCGTGAACGCCTGGCGAGTCACGGCCGCGGAGCGCGAGGTGGCTGGGACCCTCCCTCGCGACGACAACGACCGCGCGGAGCACGCGAAACGGCGTCTCGACTGGACCGCCGACCACACGGGGCTCCTGGTCTTCCAGCAGCCGCGGGACGGCCCCGAGGAGCTGCGCTTTCGCCATCGCGTGTTCCGCGAGTTCCTCGCCGCCTGCCGGCTCGCCCGGGGGGAGGCATCTGTTCGAGAGAAGGTCGAACGGCTGGCGAAGGAAGGTCGCTTCATCGACCCTTTCTGGGAGGACGTGATCCTCTTCCTCCCGCGGGCGCTCGGAGACTCCGATCGGGCGGAGGCGCTGCATGACGAGCTTTGCCGTCTGGCGGACAAGAGCACGAAGAAATCACGCGGACGCTTGCTGGGACTTGCCGCGGCGATCGTCGTGGAGAGTCGCGAGCTCTTTCGATACGACTACGACTTCCTCGTCGCCCGAGCAAAGGAGATGGCGCGGATCTATGCGAAAGAAGGGGATGCCTGGCCGCTGCTCGACCGACTGCTGTTCCTGGACCGTCTTGGCCGGCTGGTGCCGCGGGGGGACGGCTCGCGCCCCTGGGGCGACCCGCGGCTGTGGGACGAGGCGGAACAGTGGGTGAGCGTCGGGGCGGGGGAGGTCCAGCTCCGCGATCATGACGGCACTCCCCTTGGGCCTTCGACCAGGGTGGCGCCATTCAAGCTTGCCTGGGCGCCGGTGACGGTGCAGCAGTACGACCGCTTCGCGACGGCGCCCGATCGCCTGGAGAGGGCCTGGTGGCAGGGCGCACCGGAGGGAGAAGCGGCCACGGTGGCGGATGCGCGTCCCGAGGCTTGGCGCGCACAGCTCCGGCACCCCAACCGGCCGGTCGTTGGCGTCAGTTGGTACGAGGCGGTGGCCTACTGTCGCTGGCGAACCGCACACAATGTCCCCAACGGAAGCGTCATTCGGTTGCCCACCGAGCTTGAGTGGCAGTGGGCTGCCGAGGGCCCGGAGCGCCGCGAATTTCCATGGGGGTCGGAGGAGCCGGGCGAGAGCGATGAGGCGCGGGCCAATTGGGGGGCGCTGAATCTGGGTCACCCGACCTCCGTCGGCGCATTCCCCACCGGTCGGTGCGGCGGGCTGGTGGACCTCGCGGGCAATGTCTGGGAGTGGTGCTCGGACATGGTCGAAGGAAGCCCTAATCGCCGCGTGCTCCGCGGCGGTTCGTTCGGCCTTGTCGACCGCAGGGGTCTGCGGTGCGCGCCCCGCCACGGGCCCGCAGCCGGCAATCGGGGCCAGGGCCGCGGGCTGCGGCTGGCCGTGGCGGCGGGGACTCGATAACCCTTTGTCCTTTGAGCCTCTTACTCTCTGTGTCGTACCCCTGACGTCGTGGGGGGGGGGGCTTGGCGAGTCGCCGCCGATCACGGCGTTCGTGGGGGGTGCGGGGGGCGATAGCCCACCGCCGCGAGCGACCGCGCGCCTGGCGGCCCGCGTGCCGCATCGCCGGTAGGGGCACGGCGTTGCCGTGCCCGCGACCGGCAGACCGGCGTTGGGCCGGGCTCGACTCTCATCGGCAGGTGAACCCTACCGGCTGCGGCGGCCGAGATTCGCAGCACGCAGCACGCCGCATCCTCGGTTGCCGAACGCCTCTCGGCTCGCGTCCCGGCCGACCGCGACCTTGACTCGCGAGGCCCGGCAGGCGTAAGATCGAGGCCATGGACCACGACGCCCTTCCCCGGCCGCCTCTCCACGATTTCCCGGATGCCTCGATCCGGTGGCTCTTGCAGTCGCCGGCCAACGTGCGCGGGCTGCTGCTGGCCGTCGCGCCCGAGGTCGTCGACCGGCTCGACTTCGCGCGCCTCCGGCCCGTCCCGCGGACGTTCATCCACGATTCGTTTCGGGAGCGGGAGGCCGACACCGTTTTCCATGCGCGCTACCGTCCGCTGGACGGCTCGGAGGAACGCGACGTCTGGCTCTATCTGCTCCTGGAATACCAGTCGAATCCGGACCCGCTGCTGCCGTTTCGTCTGCTCTACTACATGGTCCACCTGTGGGAATCGGAGCGCAGGGAGCAGGCCGAGCGAAACGTCCCGGAAGGCCGGCAGCGCCTGTCTCCGATGTTGCCCATCGTCGTGTACACCGGGAGCCGACCCTGGGAACGGCTCGGCTCGATCGCGGAGCTCTGCGAAGTTCCCCGGGAGCTGGCCGGCTTCCTGCCCCGATTCGACAGCGTATTCTTCAACGTGGGCACCGCCCCGGTCGAGCGGCTGCAAGCGGGGGGTGACCCCATCGGCGAGGTGCTGCGCCTCTTTCGCGACGAGGCCCTCCCTACGCCGCCTTTTGCGCTCGACGTGGACCAGGCGTCGCGACGCTTCGGGGAGCTGCTGCGCAAGGGGGAGCGAGAGCGTGCCTGGCGACTGATCTGGTTCGTGGTCGGTTTCATCCGGAACCGGCGGCCCTCCGACGAGCAGGAGTTGCTGCTGGAGGTCGTGCGCCGGGCGATGCACGACGAGGAAATGATACGAGAGGTGAACATCATGGCGAAGACCTTCGCGGAAGACCAGCTCGAACGGGGCAAGGCGATCGGGACTGAGCTGGGCATGGAGCGGGGGAAGGAACTCGGCAAGGAACTCGGCAAGGAACTCGGCAAGGAACAGGGAAGGGAGCTGGGCAAAACGGAAGCGAAACGCGAGACGCTGCTGGAGCAGATGCGGCTGAAATTCGGTCCGCTGCCGGCGGAGGTCGAAGCGCGCGTGACGGGGCTGACGGACCTTGCGAGGCTGAACGAGC
>JACPWG010000074.1 GCA_016197205.1 Planctomycetota bacterium | reverse complement strand
CACTAGGTCGCTCGCTCCCGACGCCGGAGCCAACGCAGGAAAGGGACCAACACGGCACCCGCCGGGTCCTGCACCGGTTGCCCGGACGGCTTGAGGAGCACTACGATTTCTGCGGCTCCAGGGCCGCTGCGCGACGGGAGAGGGTGCGTCCCGGAGGGGCGGACATGGGGCGGCGGGGAATCGCGGACGGCGTAGGGGGCCCCTACGTCTGAATCACAGCGTGCATCGGATCCGCCTTGACACCGCGGGCCTGGGGCGCTAGAGTAAGCAATCAGCAGCCGCAGCCACCCGGAGTGACACGCCCAGGCGTGAAGGCCGCGATCGCTCGACTTCGCAGGGAGGGTCGGACGCCATGCCTCGCCAATCCGCTCGCACGTCCCGTGTCGTCTGCGTCGGCGCGGGAGTCGCTCTGGCGTTGGCAATCCTCTCCGCGCCCGGCTTGTCACCGCAAGACGGGGGGGGGGGCTGGTGTTACGGCGAGACCTAGCATCCAGCTCGACGTCCCGCGCGGCGACGCCTTGGTAGGACAGGTCCCGGCCGTGCTGCGCATCTCGCGGGCTTCGACCGCCAACCTGTCCTCCCTCCAACTCTCCGCCGACGGTGGGGAGATCACCTCAGGCTTCCTCACAGGCGCCACGCTGTCGATCGACGCCGAGACCGACGTCGCGACGTATTCCATGCCGGATCTCTCGACGCTGGTGCCCGACCGGGAGCGAGTCGCCCGGCTCGAGGCCCGCGTGGACGGGACGGAGGCGGGCGTCAGCGCCCGGGAGGCCGGCTTCCTTTATACGGACGTGCCGACCGACATCCTTCTCGGTCTGGAGGAGCGCGCCGCGGCCACCGGCTGGCCGGCTGGCGGGGCCTATTGCCGCAACCTCGACGAGGCAAGGACGCTGACCCTTTCCCTCGCACCGAGGTTCGCGGATCCGAACACGGGGCGCGCGTGGACTTCGGACCAAATCCTTGGCGGGTCCGCTTGGCCGGAGACCCCGAACGCGGACGCGGCCTACGAGCAGCTCCGCGACGTGCTTCGCCACCTGGACACGGGTTTCCAGGGTCGGCTGGATCGGGGGAATCGGCACCCGAGGCATCCTGTGGAGCTCTCCCAAACCTTCGCTGTACCCCTCCGGAGTCCAGAAGGACAACTCACTTGCCCAAATCCAAGCCCAGGTGACCCAGGCCTTCCAGGCACTGCCGGAGACGCCGGCGGAGTCCTACACCGCGGAATCGCTGCCGGAGCCGGAGGGGGGGACGTGCGAGCGCTGGGTCTACTGGAGCGGCCCCGGCGACTTTCTCTATTGCGGGCTGAGTCACTGGGAGATCTTCTGGTGGGATTCGAATCTCCAGCGGCTGGTCGGCGGCCACTATTCCGGCGCGGGGTGGCAGTATGCAAGTCGGTTCTTCGGGGAGGTGGACCTGTCCGGACTGCCCGATGTGATCGGGCTTGACTTGGTATTCCAGGAAAGCGGCCGCATCCACATGGCATGGTGGAGTCCCAACCAGTCGGCCGAACTCGCGGCCATCGACTTCACGCTCTCCACGGCCCCGCTGGCCACTGGAACTCCCTACGACTGGTACAAGGGGAAGTGGAACTTCGGCGGCGTCGCGGCGGCTTGGGTCCAGCCGCGCGCCCCCGATTCCGGAGCTGCACCGGAGCTTTTTCAGCGCGGCCTTGCGACCGGGCAATTCGTGGCGCCAGGGGCCGCGCCCGGCCGCGTCGGCTTCCAACTGCGTGCGTTGGACGCCGGGCTCGGGCTTCTGCGCATTGGCGCCCCCTCGATGAATTCCAACGTCCTCGGACAGTGGGGCAGTTTGCGGACGAACAGCACGGGCAGCGGTCAAATCGCCTTGCGCTTTCTCGCGAAGGTCGGCTTTCTCTTTCCCGGGGCGGCCCTCGCAACACCGGGCATTCGCGTCGTGAGTTGGACGGCAAAGAGGGCCGGGCAACAGGTCGCTGACGGAGTAACGAAGGACATCGAGGTGGGGCTGCGCGAGGCGGCCGGATCGGCAGTTGACGTCCACGTGACGGCCCAGAGCGACAACGGCGTCTACGCGTGGAAGCTCACGGCCGGCGACCCAACGGGTGTCCAGCTCGTGAATGCGACCACGCTGACGTGCACGTTCCACGCAACCAAGGTCGGCAAATACGCGTTCGAGGTGTGGAACAACAACGTGCCGGAGGGCGCGGAGAACGTGGACAACGTGACGCTGGACGTCGTGGTCCCCGAGGTCCGCATGGACGGTCCGCGGACCGTCGGCGTGGGGCGGCAGGAGCAGTGGACGGCGACCCTGGCGCGTCCCCGCGGGGGGACCTACGAGTGGCGGACGGACAGCGCGCGGATCTCGCTGACGAACGAGCAGACGAAGGACGTCACCGTGCGCGGCGTCGACCCGAGCGCGGCGAAGGAGGACGTCGTCCTCAAGCTCAAGTACGTGGTGCAGGGGGACGAGGCCAACGCCGAGTCGAAGCTCACGGTGGTCAAAACGGACATCGAGGGGCATCTGCCGGGGACGTTGGCGTCGCCGTGAGCGGCGGTTTCCGAGGGAGCCGAGGACAGTCCGGCAGCCTTGGTCGTTCGTGTGAATGACGACAACGACGGCGGCGGGCCGCCGGGCTCGAAGGACAACGCAGATCAGGCGATCAACGCGAACGACGACGACATCGTCTTGGTGATGCTGAAGCGAATCGCGCCATCGGATCTTGCAGAGGGGAGGCTGGAACTCACCGTCAGCCCGCCGGACAAGCTTCGGGTGTTCCGGCCGGGTGGTGCGGGCGCGCTTTCGGACTACTCCGTGAATCTCGCGCAGCCGGCAGGCGATCTCGCCGCGTTGGCGCAGGGGGACGTGTCGCTGCCTGTGGAGGGCCTGGAGCCGTGCGGGAACGTCACGTTGAAACTCGTGTATCGGGACATGGCTGGGCGCGAAGTGTCGAGCGATGAGGTGCAGTTGTCGGTGCTCAGCGTGGACGTGGTTGGGCACCGGCCCGGGACAATGGCGGCGCCGGGCGCGGAAGTTTCGAACGCCGAAGAAGACAGTCCGCTGAACGTGCTTGCGCGCGTGAACGACGACAACGACGATGGGGGCCCGCCGGGTCAGAAGGACAACCGGGACACCCTTGTGGGGGCCGCTGACGACGACGTCGTGTGTCTCACTCTCAGCCCGCCTGCGCCCGTGGGCATTAGCCAGGGCACGCTCACGTTGACCGTTGTGCCCGCGAGCGTGCGCGTGCTCGCGCCCAACGGGGCGTCGGAGCTGGCCGACCGTTCAGTGAACCTGGCTGCCCCGCAAGGCCAATTGGCCGCTCTCGCGCAAGGCGAGGTGCGCATCTGGCTGGAAGGAACGGCGCCCTGCGCGGACGTCCGCATCAAGCTGGCGTATCTGTCGCCGGCGGGTGTGGAGGTAGCGTCGGACGAAGTCCACCTGTCCGTCCTCAAGGTCGACCTTCAGGGGCACAGGCAGGGGACGATGGCCGCGCCCGGGGCGGAGGTTTTCGAGGAGGACGAGGAGGCCCCGTTCAAGCTCCTGGCGGCCGTGAACGACGACAATGACGACGGGGGCCCTCCCGGAAGGCGGGACAATGCCGATACGACCTTGGGGGCGAACGACGACAACCTCGTGAAGCTGACGCTCCGAGCGGTTGCGCCCGGGAGCCCCGGGCAGGGCACCTTGGAGCTCACCGTCGTGCCCGCGGGCGCGGTGCGCTTCTACAAGCCTGACGGGAGCGGGCTGCTCGCAGACACGGTTATTGATCTCGCGAGTCCGGCGGGCGACCTGGCGCCGCTCGCGGCCGGTGACTTGGACGTCTGGGCGGAAGGCCTGGCGTCCGGCGCCGATGTGAGGGTCAAACTCACGCTTCGCGATCCCGCGGGCGCGGAAATCGCGTCGGACATCGTTCGCGTCGATATTGTCCGAGTGGATGTCCAGGTGCGCCGACCGGGGACGCGGGCGACACCCGGGGCGGAAATCGTCGATGCCGAGGAGGACGATCCGCTGAAGGTCGTGGTGAAGGTGAACGACGACAACGATGCCGGCGGGCCTGCGGGGCAGTGGGACAACCGGGACGCGGTGATCGGACCGACCGACGATGACATCGTGTGCATTGTCCTCAAGCCCTTGGTGCCCGGTGACCTGAAGAAGGGGACTATGACCCTCTCCGTGAACTCGGGGAGTGTGAGGCTGCTCGCGTCCGATGGAACTCGTGCACTCGCGAATTACGGCGTCGCTCTTGCAACCCCCGTGGGCGACCTCGCGGGGCTTGCCTCGGCGGAGGTCAGGGTCTGGCTGGAGGGGGTATTGGCCGGCGAAGACGTGCAAGTCAGTCTCGCGTACACCGACGAGGGAGGGACGGAGATCGGACGTGACGTGGTCCACTTCACCGTGTTCAAGGTGGAAGTACGTGGCCACTGGCCAGGAACGCCGACCGTGCCCGGCGCGCAGGTCTCGGAGGCGGATGAGGACAACGCCCTGAAACTGGTCGTCATGGTGAACGACGACAACGACGACGGCGGGCCCGCGGGGCAGCAGGACAACCGGGACGATGCCGCGACCGCCGCGGACGACAACATGGCAAAACTCTATCTCCGGCGACCGCTACCGGTCGCGTTGGGGCCAGGGACCCTCGACTTATCGGTGAGCCCTCCGGGCGCCGTGCGGCTCCTCGACCCCGCAGGCGCGGCACTCCTCACGGACCTATCAGTCGATCTCACTTCTCCAGTGGGCCAGTTGGCTCCGCTTGCCCTGGACAGCGTGAACGTGTGGTTGGAGGGTCTCGCGCCATGCGCGGACGTGACGATCCGCCTCAGCTACAAAGATCCGGACGGGCACGAGCTCGCTTCGGATGAGGTCCATCTTGCCGTGCTCCGGATAGACCTGAACGCGTCCCAGCCGGGCACTCTTGCCACGCCAGGACCAGCCGTCTCGGAGGCTGACGAGGAGAAGCCCCTTTCGCTGATTCTGGGCGTCAACGACGACCGGGACCCAGGTGGGGCGAACCCGCCTGCTCCAGCAGCCGACAAGGTGGACAACGTCATCGGTGCGGCAGATGACGACATCGTTCGATTGACACTGCTGCCACCGAATCCAATGCTGGGTCGGGGAGCGATAGAGGTAGTGACTGTTCCCGCCGCCGCCGTGCGGGTTTACGTCGACAATGGCACTCGCCCGCTGACCAACTACTCGGTTGATCTGGCCGCCCCTGCCGGGGACTTGCAAGATCTCGCGAACGGCCAACCGGTAACACTTCGCGTCGAGGGTTTGGTCCCCACGGCGGATGTCACCGTCAGCCTCCGATACTCGATCGACGGAGCGATTGTGGCCCTCGACGACCTTCACATGGCCGTCGTGTCGGTGGACATCGACCCGATGCCGGGCAACCAGGGGGTCAATGGCGACCTCGTGGACAGCAATTGCGGAAATGGGGCTCGGGATCAGTACCACTACGTCACGCCGCAGTCGACTACCGCAGGCGATGCGGTGACGTTCAAGGCGACGATCCAGCCGGCGGCTATCGCCTTCGCAGGGAACTTTGAGTGGACAGGCGGGAGTGCAGCGGGAAACGTCGATGAACGAGTAGTTGACCGCACGCAAGCCGCCAGCCTCCATCCAGTCAGCGTTCGAGCGATTGGCCAGAACGTGAACCTGGACACGATGAAGGTGTGGATCGTGTGGAGCACCATGACTCGAGCGCAGACCGTCGCCATTGGAATCGTTCGGGGACAGGTCCAACCCGCGGTCGGTGCAGTCGGCCCTGGCACGCTCGTGAAATGCAAGTGGAGTTTTGACTCAACGATACTGCCGAACGGTGGCAACGGTATCATTCTTGCCGTCGATCGACCTGCGCTCAATGGGAGTAGCGATGCAGCCGGCCAGGTACCGAATTCCACAACACCTCACATCAATGACGGGCAACCCTACGGACAGCCCCCGAATCGCTGGGACATCTCGCGCCAAATGCGCTTACGAATCCTATCCCCTGCCATCGCTACTGCAGACTTCTCTGCCGTTCCCGGTACTCTCTACAATGGCCTTCCCGCGGCAAATCTGATTGTCCAGGACTATCCGGCAGTGGACACTGAAGGAAATGACGACAATGGACCGAACAGGGAAGACACTGACCCATACACAGATCCGGATGTCGGGCATCTAACCGACACAGACCCACCAGGCCTGCCCATGCTCGTAGACCGCGCAGGCGTGCCCGGCGACACGGTGGAGGTTCGTGTCCAACTTCGGGAATTTGTGCGGCTCCAGATCGGCACTCGATGGTATCGGACGAGCGACTTTGCGCAGGGCGAATGGCGACACCACGGTAGGCTAAAAAGGGTCTGGCTATTGGGGGTTCATGACCTCAACGGCAATGGTACGTTCGATCCTGGAGAGGGATGGTGGGAAGACAATGGCAGTGTCTCCGACAGCACCAACGATGGATGGTAGGACGGGAGTTACGACATGTTTACGAAGAGCTTGGGTTCGCTGGCCGTTGTCCTATGCGCCATCATGGCGTTCGCGAATGGGCGGACTGACACGCTGGAAGAAACGAGATCGCGCATCCTTGCACAGTACGAAGGAAAGCCCGAGGCCGCCCGATTGAGGGAGCTATTCGAGAAGCTGTCCGATCCTGAACACACACACACCTCGTTGAGCCAACTAACCGAAATTGCGGGCCTTCAAGTTGCCTATGACCTGGTCGCGGGAGAGACACGCGAGCCCATCAGGCAGGCCGCAATTGTGACCGTACTTCAGAATCATTCAATTCAGATCTCCGAGCTTCCAATCCTATGTGCCTTACTTACGGCTAGATTCAGACCAGAGACCACCATACTAACCCCTGACCGGAGGGACGTTGTAGACGAGGACACGCTTACAATCAGGCTATCCCGGTTCATTTGCGCCGCGCTTGACCCTGAGCTAACAATTGACAACAACAAGGCTGCCGCCATTCAAGTGGTTCTTAAGGATCCACGCGCCTGGCTTCTCGCGACGTTGAAGGGCGGGTTCCGCAGAGAGACGGACAAGAAGAAGCAGAGCATCATCCAGGGTTGCATCCTGCTCTTGGAAGCACCTCGAACGAAGTAGGACGAGAGCTGAGGGCCTTGGAGGTTTCGCTTACGCCCATGGACGAATGACCATTGGCCTCAGTTCGGGTGAGCGGCGGCTACGGGAGTCTGCGTGTGCTGCCCTCGGCCTCACGGCTCTCGCCTGCCCCGTGCTGACCGAATTACTGGAGTGGCTCTCGCATGGCTCTGCTGAGTCGAGTGGGTTCGCCGTTTCTACCCGCCTTCCCTGTGCTGGCGGTGCTTCTCCTGGCATCCGCAAAGTTGCTGCTGGAACCCTCCGTTGCCCCCGGCACGCGAATGGTCGATAGCCGAAAGTTGACTGCAAACGGGACGGGGGCGCATGGCCGCAAACGCTCCAGCGCTCAGCCCGATGCCGGCCGTTCGCAGCGACCGATGCCCGTCGGGAATTCGTCTCGCGGGGACGAGACTGGAACAGCCGCGCCGTCCGCGAACGCAGTAACCCACGAGCCTGCGACGGCACCAATGGCCGGTCACGAGCAAGCTCCGGCGCAACCGCTCGACAGTCGGGTCCTTGCCCACCAGTGGGCGACCGACCTCGTGCTCGGCGGCGACATCGATGCGGTCCGGGCCGCGCTCGCCGCGCCGCCGAACGCGGACGCTGAGGCGCGTCGGCTTCTGATCCGCCTCCTGGCCGCGGCCCCCGGCGACCATGGCCCGTGGGTGGGTCTCCTCTCGGAGGTCGCCCGGACGGACGGAGACGGGCTGGCACGCCGGGCCGCCGTGCGTGCCCTCGGGGAGCGACACGGGGAAGCGCCGGCGCGCGCGCTTTCGGAACTTGCAGCCGATGCGGCAGTGGCAGACCTTGCGCAGCTCCTCGCCGTGGTCGAGGCGTTGTCCCAGCAGGATCACCCCGTCGCCGTGCAGGCCCTGCGAGAACTGGCGTCGAAGGCGCCTCGAACTCACGACGACGCGTCGCTCGAATTCGCGGCCCGGACAGTCGCCGCGCTCCGGACCGTCCTCTCCCGGTCCGCTCGCGCCGCGGTCGAAGGCGGCGCCACCGGCGCCGCTATCAGCGCCACACCGCAGGCCGAGGCCGCCGTGAGCGCACTCGGGGAAATCCTGCGCTCGCCCGCGGCCCCGGAAACCCATCGACTCGCGGCCCAGGCGCTCGTCTCCGCCAAGGCGCCTTCCGCGCTCGATGCCCTCGTCTCGGTCGCCGGCGACTCCGGCGTTCAAGTGCCGGTGCGCCGGCTCGCGGTCCGCGCGCTGGCCGAGCTTGATGACACCCGTGCGATCGCCGCGCTCTCCGACCTCGCCGTCCTGCCGGGTCCCCGCCCCATCCGTCAAGACGCGCGGGCCCTGCTCGCGGAGCGCCGCAGGATCGTGTTCCCACCGGAGGCCGAACCACCCGCGGAGCCGGACCCGCTCACCACGGCCCTCCATCCAACCGGGCTCCCCGAACCGCCCCGGCCTGAACCGCGCTGAGGCATGCGCTCCTACGCGGTCCATGCGGGCAGTCTCCTTTTCCGGTGCCAGGTGCCCCGTGCCGAGCCTTCCTGACAAGCCGGACCGGGCGAAGAGGGTGCTGCATGCGATTGCCGGCCGGCGACGGGCATGGTGTGATCTGGCGGCCAGCCCTTTCAAGCGGCAGAAACCTTGCTCCCCTTGCGAAACGGGCCGTCAGATGCCCGATCGGCGGAGGTCGTTCACTTCCAGGTGCCTTGCTCACCGGACAACGAGCCCTTGTGGTGCAGGGCTTCCGCCTTCGCGCGCGGCGCTTCGGTGGACGTGTACGCCCTGCACCGACGGGGCGACCCGGTTGAATAACACCGAGCCCGTTGGGTGCGGGGCCGGCAACGGGAGAAAGCGGGGAGGTGCTGCTGACGATCCGCGCGAGAGCGAGTGCAGGGCGGAAGCCCTGCACCACAATGTGGACTCACGATGCCTGGTCAGGTGAATAGGCAACTTGCGGGCTGATACCCAGACGGGGCAGCCACCTTGAAAGGGCTGACCCGCCGGCAATTGGGTCCCAAAGATCTACTTCCGGAGGCAGCAGCGGGCCCGCCTCGTGCCCGTCGTCTTGGCGCCACGGCGCACTCCAACCCCTTACAACCAATCGTTGGCCCCCACAAGTTGCGCCCCTACGGCCGCCGGGCGACGAAAGGTAGTAACCCAGCTTCGAACCATGCCCGCAAGGCAAGCCTCCCATTCACGGATCCAGTCGACAGTGGCGAATCGCCTCCGGGGGCGGTGCGCCTGGTGTCGGCGGGATCGAACCCGGGGATGCTCCATGGACGCGCCGAGACCGCTCCCTGACGGTCGCGGTTCCGTGTCGCGCAACACCCGCACACAACGGGCTCCGTCGCTTATGGCCGGGTTGCCCCGTCGGTGAACGGCGGACTCGTCCACCGAAGCGCCGCGCGCGAAGGCGGAAGCCCTGTACCCCAAGGGCTCGTGGCCGGTGGACGAGTCCGAATCGCGAAGGACGACTCACTGTCCCCCCGCGCGCCCCTGCAGGCTCGCGCCGCGCCGCTTCTCCGCCCTACCGCGGTCGTGGCACCGGGGCCTGGAACTGCTGGAAGCCCAGCTTCAGGTCTTGCGTCGGCGCTTCCAGAGTCAGCATGCGCCCCTGCCGATTCACGACCAGCGTAACGCTCCGCCGGCCCGCGCGCGCGGCCGCCGACACCGCGCCCTGAAACGCCGAGGGGTCTTGGACGCGCAGGTCGTCCACCGCGATCACCACGTCGCCGCCGCGAACGCCCGCGCGCGCGGCCGCCCCGCCTTCCTCCAGCGCCGCGACCCCGAGAAAGCTCTCGAGGTCGATTCGCACCTCGGGGATCAGAAGCTCCGCCCCCGCGATCCCCACGACTCTCATCGCGCTCGCCGCGCGCGCAAGCGGGTTCCCCTTCAGGCCCGCGTCCTCCGGCGTCCGCGCCCACAGGGCGGCCAGCGCCGCCCGCTCCTTCGCACGCGCGCCCAGCGGCACGGCGTACCGGCGGATCAGGTCGCGGCAGCGCACGCTCGACAGCCCCCAGGCCGCATCCAGGTCGCGTGCCGCCCCCGGCGCGTCGTCGAGGGCCGCCCGCAGCAAGCCCCCGTAAAAGCGCGCGTCCACGAATGCCCACACGGCCACGTCGTAGGGTCCGGCGCCGTCCCAACGGGAGGGCAGCCCCTTCGCTCGCGCCGCGTCCTCGCGCTCCCGGTCCAGGTCGGCCATGCGGGTCGCCCGCTCGTAGAGCGGCAGCGCCTCCCGCCCGTCCCCACGCGCCCAGCGGCCGTTCGCGAGCAGCATCGTCTGCGCCGCACTCTTCGCCTCGTACGGGACCGATCGCGCCCCGTCGGTCGCCGTTTGCAGCTCGAATTCTTCCAGACGAAAAACGCCGGGCGGGCCGATGGCATGGTCGTCTTCGCCCGCGCACTCCAGCCCCGCGAAGAGCGTCGAGCCCACGCCCAGCTCCGCCACGAAGTCGCCGCTCGCACGCGCCGCGCCCGAGGCGGGCCCCGCCCCGTCGACGGACACGAAGAGCCGGTGCTGGTGCGGGACGTGGGTGAGTGCGAAGCCGAGCGGGCGCTCCCAGGGCCGGTCCCGCTCGAGGATAGGCGCGTTCCAGCCGAGGGCGTTCGGCGCGCTCACGTCGAGGAAATACAGCGGGAAGTTGCGTTCCCCCCGCGCCGCGAAACCCACCGCCGGCGAGAGCGGCGTCGACCCGTCGCCAGGGATCGGCGACGACTGCGTCACGCCCGCGCGCACGACCACCGCCCACGGGTGCGCGACGGCCCGCAGCGTCCCGCATAGCCGCCAGGCCCCGACGCCCGGCGAAAGGGGCACGAGGAGTCGGTCCTGCCCGTCCGTCTCCGCATGCACGGTCCACGCGCCGTCCTTGTCCCGCGCGAAGGGGAACGGCGCCGTCGCGAGCCAATCGACCGCGGCGGCGGCCCCCGGTCCGACGAGCCGCACGCGACCCGGCAGCGCATCCAGGCCGCGGAAGCACGCCGCTTGTTGCGTCGCCGTCGCGCGCCTCCCCGCGTCGAGCCCGACCGAACGCAAGAGTCGCGTCGCCAAGCCGGCAGCCTCGGCCCAGTGACCGCCTTCGTCCAGCCTCCGCAGCCCCTCCTCGAGCAACGCGATTTCCGAAAACGGCTCGCGCTCCGCGGCATCCTCCGCCGCCGCGGCCAGCTCGGCCGCCCGACCCAGTCGCGACAAACAGGAGAGCCGTCCGCGAACCGCCGCCCGGTAGTCCGCGGGGCTCTTCGCCTGCGCTTCGGCCTTCGCGTACCCCGCGAGCGCCTGCTCCGCCAGCCCGACCCGCTCCGCCGCCTCCGCGTAGGCGAAGTCCGGGTTTTCTCCGATCGAGGACGCCGTCGGATCCGTCGAGTCCGCCGCCCCCGCCCCCTCCGCCTCTCCGGGCTTTCCCGCGGCGGAGGCGCGTCCCGCACCGCCCGCGCCGCGCAGGGGCGCGAGGTAGATCAGCCCGCCATCCGCTTGGTACACGGGCTCCTCCCGGCCGTCGCCGTCCACGTCCAGCGACCTCCAAGGGAGACCGGTCGTGGGACCGGGCGCCCCCGTCCATGGAACGAGCGTGGCGAAGGGTTTGTCGTACACGCCGGTACGATAGACCTGAAGGGTGGTGTCGCGATGGTTCTCCCAGCCGCCGGACCAGATCCCCAGGGACGAGACACAGCACCAAGCCATGTCGCCCGAAGCGCCGCGGACCTGCTGAACGTGGCCACGGCCGGAATCCCCTTCCTGCCAGCTCCGGGCGGCGACGGCGCGCACGTCGAAGGTCGGGCCCGGCTTCGGCTCGAGCAGGTAGACCCCCGGCGACCGATACTCGGCGGCGAACTTTTCCGCGCCGCTCATTTTTCGAAGCGGATGCACCATTCTGCGCTCCCAACCCGCGCCCACGAGGTAGGCGGGCGGCGCGCCGTCCCGATCGACCCGGCAGAAGCCGAGCGGCACGCCGAGCCGGACCGACAGTCCCGGCGCAAGTCGCCCCGCGGCCGCGTCCCAGCGGGCGGCAAAGACGCCGTACTCGTTCCACTCCCCTTCGAACACCACGAGCTCCGCGCGCTTGTCCCCGTCAAGGTCGACGAGGTCCACGCCGTTCAGCTCGCCGTTGCACGACAAGGCAGCCAGGAGCCTCGGCGCGGTCCCCTCCGCCCAACGATAAACCAGGACCTGGGGTCTCGCGCCTCGCGTCGTAATGGCCACCTCGGGTTTGCCGTCCCCGTCGATGTCCCCGCTCGCGATCGGCCCGACCTCGAGGTCCAGCTTGAGCGAGGCCGCCTCCACGAGCCCACCCTCCTTCGCGCGCAGGAACCACACGCCGCCGGCGCCGCGGCCTCGGTCACCGCCGCCGGCGAGGAGGGTCGGCCGGTCCGTTCCGCCGAAGCGTGCAAGCGCGAGATGGCCCAGGGTGAACTTTCCACCGGTCTCCACTTTCACTCGCGCGCGCTCGACCCAGCGTTCGCCTTCCACGTGTCCAAAGAAAACATGCTCTTCGTCGATGCCCACGAGGTCCGGCCGCCCGTCCCCGTCGACGTCGGCGACGGCCAGGTCGCGTGCGCGAACCTCCAGCCGCACGCGCCGGGCGAAGCCGCGGCAGAAGGCAAGGTGCTCTTCGCAAGCCGGCACGAGTTCGGGCGGCAGCCTGCCGTGCTTTTGCGCCTCGGCGAGCCGGGCCGCCGCGCCGGCGAAGTCCATGCTCGCCTCCGAGGCGCGCCCTTGCCAATAGGCCGCCTCGGCCAACAGCGCTTCGGTGCGGGCCTCGGACGGGATCCGGGCGAGGAGCGCCTGCGCGTCGTCCGGACGGAGCTGCGCGATCAGTTCGCGCGCGGCCTGCACGATGTACCGGCCCGCGTCCGGGGAGCCGACCGTCGCCCGATAGGCCTCCATGGATTCCTGGAGCGCGAGCGCGCGGTCCTGCCGAGCGGCGTAGGCGCGCGCGAGCAGCCCATGTGCTTGCGGAATGCAGACGGCCTCGCCGGCCTTCGCATACGCTTCGAACTCGGTCACGAGGCCCTTCGCTTCCAGGACGGCCGCGTCGCCTTGGCCCGCGTCGAGGCGCTCCTGCGCGGCCCGGAGACGTGCCGCAGCGGCGGACTCGCGCGCGGACCGCTCCGCGCGGGCGCGACGCTCGGCACGCCAGGCGGCGACGCGCGGGGCGAGGACGAACAAGCCGAACAGCACGGCGCCGACCGCCGAGACTCCGGCCAGCACGAGCGCGGCCTCGCGGTGGCGGGCGACGCGGCGCCGCATGCGGTAGAGCCAGGTCGCGGGCCGGGCGCGGATGATCTCTCCGGCGAGATAGCGATCGAGATCGTCGGCCATGCCGCCGATGGTGGGATAGCGGCGACCCGGTTCTTTCTCCATCGCCTTCGACACGACCGTCTCGAGGTCGGGGTGCAGATCGGGGCGCCGGGCGCGGAGCGGCAGCGGATCCTTGCGGATCACGGCCTCGAGCATGAGCGGCGCGCTGGCCTCGACGAGCGGCGGCCGGCCGCTGAGCATCTGGTAAAGGATCGCGCCGAGCGAGTATTCGTCGCTCACGGGGCCGACCCGTTCGAGGTCGCCGCGCGCCTGCTCGGGGGACATGTACATGGGCGTCCCGAGGACGCTCCCCGGCCGCGTCATGAGCGTCTCGCCGTTCGCGTCCTTCGCGATGCCGAAGTCGGACACGAGCACGCGGAAGGAGGAGGTGGTCGTCCCGGCGACGGAGAGGGCGGTGTCGGCGGAGGGCGCGTCCGCCCCGAGGTCGGGCGCGGAGGCGCAGATGAGCAGATTGGCGGGCTTGACGTCGCGATGGACCATTCGCTGGTCGTGCGCGTGCTGGAGGGCGCGGGCGGCGTCGCGCGCGATCTTGAGGGCGACCCTGGGCGGGAGCGCGCCAAGGCGCTTGAGGATGTCGTGGAGACTCTCGCCCTCGATGAGGGCCATCGTGTAGTAAAGCTTGCCGTCGTGCTCGGACGCCTCGTAGACGGGCACGATGTTGGGGTGGTCCAGGCGGGCGGCCATCGAGGCCTCGCGCTGGAACCGGGCGCGCGCCTCGTCGGGAACGGAGGCGCTGCCGAGCATCAGCTTGAGTGCGACGGTGCGGCGGAGCTGGGTGTCGAAGGCGCGATAGACGATTCCCATGGCGCCGCGTGCGATTTCGCTCTCCAGGACGTAGCGGCCGAAGTGTTCGCCGGCCGGGAGCGTGGTCGACGGCGGCGTGGGCCAGCGCGGGCCGAGGGGAAGGGTTTCGTTCCGGGGGCCGGACGGCGCGGGCCTGGCGGTGACTCGCCGGGTCGGAGCGAAGCGCGTGGGGAGACTGCCGCTCGTCGCAAGGGTGGGGTCGGAGCCGGAGCCCTCCGCCGGTAGAGGCGCCGTGTCCGAGGGGCGGAGCGGCGCTTCGGCCGCCGGGTCGAGGGCGGCGGCGGGCGGGACGGAGCGCGCGTCCGCGTCGGGCAGAGGGGCCCAGACGAAGGGACCCGGCGCGGGGGCGGGAGGCCGGGGTGAAAGTCGAGGCAGGGCGGCGGGATCCGAGGAGACGATCGCCTCGGCCGGGAGGGTGCCGTCCGCGGGAAGGGTGGCGTCGGTCGCGGCTGCGCGCTGCGGACCGTCGACGAGGGTCGCCGAGCGGTCGTCCCCCTGCACTTCCAGTCGCGCGAGAAGGTCCGTGCCGAGCAGCCCGAACAACTGGGCGGAAGTCAAGCTCCCTTCCTCGACGAGCACTTTCCCGAGGAAGCGCGGCGGACGCCCCGCCGCGGACTCCGCTTCCCGGCGACGGAGGATCTCCCGGAGCCGGGCCTCGTCGAGCAGGCCGGCCTCGAGCACGCGCTGAACCAGGATTTCGTCGACGCTCTCGGACAAGGGTGCATCCCCCTGAGGAGCGGCGCGAGCAGGGCCGGCGCCCTGCCCTTTCAAGGTGGTGTCGTCACGCTTCCGCCCGCCGCAAGCGGATTGTTCACTTGATCCTGCGGCTTGAGTCCGCTTTGTGGTGCAGGGCTTCCGCCCTGCACCCGCACTCGCCCGGAACCTCCGAAGCACTTCCCCCGTTCCCGTCGAGCCGCCCCCGCACCCAGCGCGTAATCTCCACCCGGGTTGTCCCGTCGGTGCAGGGCGGAATCCCTGCACCACAAGGGCTCGTGGCCGACGGAGGGGAGCATTGGAAGCCCGCTCACTTCCGCGCTCGGGCAGTTGAGGCTGCGTTTTGCGAAGATCAAATCGTTCATCCACCCTGAAAGGGCAGGGCCGGCGCCCTGCGAGACGGCGGGTGAAGACGAGAATCCTCGGCTCGTAGGTCCGGCTTCAGGCGGAGTCGTGGGCGGTGTCCGCGATCGTGCCGCCTGAAGAGGCGGTCGCAAAAAAAAGGTCGCGGGCGAAAGACCGCCCCAGCATTCACGCGGCTTTGCGGGCGACGACTTCGGGGTTTCGCCGCTTTTGCGACACCCTCTGAAGGCGGAACTACGAGCGGGTCCGCGCGAGACGGCGACCGCGTGGGCGAGGGTTCAATTCGCCGGTTTTGGGCGCAGGAAATACACGGTGTCGAGCTGGATCCGCCGCGCGACGCGCACGACCTCGTCGCGGGTGACGGCACGGATGCGCTCAAGCGCCTCCTCGTGAGTCTCCTCCCGGCCGTGAAGGGCCAGCTCGGCGTGCCGAACGATTTCCGCTACCGGGCTGTCGGGCAGACCGCGGACGACGTCTTCGAGCGCCTTTCGGGTCCATTCCATCTCCTCGTCGGTGACGTTGCCCGCGCGCAGGTCCTCGACCTGGCGCCGGATCGACGCGACGGCCTCCTCGTAATCGTCCCCCTCGATGCCGGCATCCACCTCGAGCAGGCCCTTCGTGCGCTCCAGGGACGAGCCGGCGGCGTAGGCCAGGCCTTCCTCTTCGCGGAAGACCCGGAAGAGGCGCGAGTGGGCGAAGCCGCCGAAGAGGCCGTTCAGGAAGACGAGCGGATAGTAGTCGGCGTGCGCGAGCGTCGTGTAGGTGCGGTAGCCGAGGAGGAGCTTCCCCTGCTCCACGTCGGCCTCCTCGACCACCGTCCGTTCCTTGCGCACCGGCCGATCGACGACCGTCGGCGGGATGGGGCGCGGCGTCGAGCGGCGAAAGCGGAAGAGCCGGGCCGCCGCGGCCGCCACGCGGTGCGCGCGGACGTCCCCGCTCACGTACAGCTCCATGGGGTCGCGTTCGAGGATGTCCCGGTGGTGCTCCGTGAGCGGCCCCGCCTGCAGGCTCGAAATCCGGTCGAGTTCGCCGTACTCGTAGAGGCGGTACGGCTCGTCCGCGAACATCACCTGGTGGCAGCGTTCGACCGCGTAGGCCAGTTTGTCGTCGATCAGGGAGGCGATGAGCCGCCGCAGGTTTTCTTTTTCGCGGACGACCGCGGGCACGCCGAGCGCGCCCCCCGAGAGCACGGGATGGACGACCAGCCGTTCGAGAAAGGCGAGGGCCTTTTCGACCGTGCCGGAGCCGCGGGGGACGAACCGGTCCCCGAGCACCTCGACCTGGAAGGCGAGGATCTGACGCTCGCCCACTTTGAGGACGTCGACGGCGAGACTGGCGCCGTAGAGGCCTTCGAGGAACTGCACGATGCGCCGGAAGGTGGGATGCCGGCGGCAGCCGCTGCGGAGCACGAAGGGGACGAGGGCCGTCTCGGTCGCGTCCGCGCCGAGCGGGTGATGGATGTGGAGCCGGACGATGGTGGTTTTGAAGCGTTGGGATTCGCGGACGAAGAGCGGGATGCCGTTTCCGAGGGCGAAGCGCTGGAAGAGGGGAGGAGCTTGCATGGTGAGTCTCGATCGCGGCGCCGGAGGACGGGCGGCGCTACCGCCTGTGAAAGTGCTTTTCGAGATCGACGAGCGACAGCTTGAGCGTGGTCGGCCGGCCGTGCGGGCAGGTGAGCGTGTGTTCGTAGCGGCCGCGGAGGGCGAGCAGATGTCGCAGCTCCGTTTCCGCGAGACGGTCTCCGGCCTTGACGGCGGCCTTGCAGGCCATCATGGCGAGCGTCTCTTCGAGCAGCTCGGTCCCGACGCGTTGGGCGCCGTCCTCTTCGAGCTCGTCGAGGAAGCCGGCGAGCACGCGGCCGGGGTCGAAGCGGGCGAGGAAATCGGGCACGGCGGAGATCGCGACCGCGTCGCGGCCGACGGGCTCGACCTCGAAGCCCAGCTGCCGGAGCGTCGGGAGCGTGCGGTCGAGGGCGGCGCGCCGCGTGGGGCTGAGGTCGAGCACGACGGGGAGCAAAAGGCGCTGCCGGGCGACCTTGCCGCCGAGGACGCGCTCCCGGAACTCGAAATACAGCATTCTCTCGTGGAGGGCGTGCTGGTCGATGATCACGATGCCGTCGTCGGCTTCCTCAATGATGTAGCTGTCGTGGAGCTGGGCGAAGCGGTGCGCGGCGCCCGCGAAGACGGGGATGGCAGGCCCTTGGACGGCGGGGATCGCGGACGTATCGGCCGGGCCGGGACCCGGCGGGGTCGCGGCGGCGGCCGGGGGAGCGGTGGGGGAGGACGCCGCGGGCCCCGCTGCGGAGAAGAAGGCGTCCAGCTCGGTCGCGAGGACCGCCTGCCGATCGGCCGGCGAAGTCGGCAGCAGCGCGTGCGGGGGGGCGCTCGGGGGCTGGGGCGAATTCGCCGCGGGCCACTGGGGAGCACCGGCGCCGGGGGCGGCCGCGCCCGGCGGCCAGGCGGGGTTTCGCCAGGGCGGGGCTTGCGAGCCGCCCGAGAGCTGGCCGGGCCGGAGCGGGAAGGCGCCGACGTGACGGAGGAGCTTGCCGCGGAGGCAACCGAGGACGAGCTGAAGGACGCGGGAGGAATTTTGGAAGCGGACTTCGAGCTTGGTCGGGTGGACGTTGACGTCGACCTGGTCGGGCGGGCAGGTCAGGAAGAGAAAGACGATGGGGAAGCGACGAGGCTCGAGCAGGTCGCGGTACGCGTCTCCGACGGCTTTGTAGAGGACGCGGTCCTTGACGTAGCGGCGATTCAGGAAAAAAAACTGGAGCGCGGAGTTGCCGCGTTGCAGCGACGGCGGGCCGAGCCAGGCCTCGACCGCGTAGCCGGCGTCCGAGGCCTCGGCCTTGAGGAGGGCGCGGGCGACCTCCTCGCCTTCGAAGTGGCGGATCCGGTCGAGCGGGTCCTGGGCGGGCGGGAGGGCGTGCAGCGTCCGGCCGTCGTGGGTCAGCTCGAAGCGAACGGCGGGATAGGCGAGGGCGTAGCGGTGGACGACGTCCTGGATGTGGCCCAGTTCGGTGCCGGGATCGCGGAGGAACTTGCGGCGCGCGGGAACGTTGAAAAAAAGACTGCGGGCCTCGACGAGCGTCCCTTCGGGGCCGGCCGCGGGCGCGAGAGGAGAGAGGTCGCCGCCGTCGTCGGCGATCGACCAGGCCTCGGCGCCGCCGCGGAGGCGGGAGACGACGCGGCAGTGGGACACGGCGCCGATCGAGGCGAGGGCCTCGCCGCGGAAGCCGAGCGTGCCGACCTTGAAGAGGGTGTCGAAGGTCGGGAGCTTGGAAGTGGCGTGGCTCTTGAAGGCGAGCGGGAGCTCCTCGGGCGGGATGCCGACGCCGTCGTCGCTGACGCGGATGAGGTCGCGGCCCCCGCCCTCGAGGGCGACATGGATCTGGCGCGACTCCGCGTCGAGGCAGTTCTCGACCAGCTCCTTGACGACCGAGGCGGGCCGCTCGACGACCTCGCCGGCCGCGATCTTGTCCACCTCCGCGGCGGACAGCTCCCGGATTTTCGCCATCCACGCCTTCCGCAAACAACAACCCGAACTGAGGCTAAACTCGACCGCCGGCGGCAAATGGCTGGATCATGGCTCTGCGTCCCAGCTAGACGCGGACGAAATTCGAAATTCAAAATTTGACTTTTTGCAATTTGAAATTCGGCCCGGCCGTGTGGGTCGAACGCGAGACTTTTACACAGAGACGCGGAGACGCAGAGGCCGGGCGCTGAGTCCACCGACCTCTACCGGCGATCCTCTCCGGCAACGGACGGAGAGATCGATTTTAGCTTCACTCCGGCTTGTTGTCCGCAAACGGGCGCTCGCAGGCTGATGCCCGGACTCGGGGACGGATCTAGACAGGATAACGGGATCCACAGGATGTGCCGCTACCGTATCCCGTTCATCCTGTGATCCTGTCGGAAAGCGGTCCTACGTGGTCGCACATGCGGAATCGTGTACTCGTGGCCTGTTGCCGAAGTCCAGTCACGATGCCTGGGGGCGCGGGCCACCGGCCCGCGCGATCGGCCGCATGGGCTACGACCCGCCCTGGCAGAGTTGACGACTGTGTTCGAAGTTCGTCAACGGGCCACTAGCTGGTGCGCGCCTCGGCGGTCTCCGGCGCCGGAGTGCCTCCGGCCGCCGGCGTGGGGCCGCGGTTCTTCCACCAGGTGATCGCCACGGGCACCAGGGACACGGCAATGACGACGATGATGACGAAGTCGATCCGCTTCACCATGCCGGGGACGAGCGCCCCGAGGGAGTAGCCGAGCAGCGTGAGGCTCCAGACCCAGCCGATCCCGCCGCTGACATTGAAGAGGAGGAACCGCGGGTAGCTCATCTGACCGATGCCGGCCACGATCGGAGCGAACGTCCGGATGATGGGAACGAAGCGGGCGAGAATGATGGTCTTGCCGCCGTGCCGTTCATAGAACGCGCGCGTCGTGAGGAGGTGGCGCTTCTTGAAGAAGAGCGAGTCGTCGCGCGTGAAAAGCTTCGGCCCGGTCTTGGCGCCGAACCAGTAGCCGACGGTGTCGCCGACGATGGCGGCGACCGAGAGGATCGAGCAGGTCACGAGCACATGCGTGCTGAAGTCCCCGCGGGCCGTGAGGAGTCCGGCGGCGACGAGGAGGGAGTCGCCTGGGAGAAAGAACCCGACCATGAGACCGGTCTCGGCGAAGACGATCGCCGTCATCGCCGCCAGCCCGCCGACCTGCACGACGTACTGGACGTTGTAGATCTGGGAAAAGAACTTGACGAGGTCGTCCATCCGGCGGGCGCCTTGAAAGGGGAGGGGAAGCGTGGGAGTAACCCGGAGCGTCGGCCCAGTACCGCTCCACGGAAGTCGGTGACCCATAGCCGAAGGCAAGTTCGGCCGCCCGCGAGGCGCGCGAGCGAGGCGTAGTAACGGAGAACTACGTCGAGCGAGCGCAACGAAGCAGGCGGCCGAAATCGCCGAGGAAATTGGTCACCCAATTCTGTGGGGCGATACTCAGCATACGGGCCGGGGCCGGGGGCTGTCAAGACCCGTGTTGACGCGGCGGACGCGCCCCGCTATGATGTCAGCGCGATGGCCGCTGCCGAGCGGGTCCCTGGCGGAGCCGGGGCTGTTCGGCAGCCCTACCTACATTGGAGTGGCTCCTCGATGGGGGTCCAGCTGGACGGTGAGAAGCACCGCGAGGCGATGGCGGCGCCGGTCCGCGATCTCGTGGCCCGTCTGCTCGAGGCCATGGGGGAGGACCCGTCACGCGAGGGCCTCCGGCGCACCCCGGCTCGCGTCGCCGCCGCGGTCCGCTGGCTCTCGAAGGGGTACAGGCAGGACATCGACCGCATCCTGAACGGCGCCCTCTTCGACGTCGAGCACGACGAAATGGTGGTGGTGCGGGACATCGACTTTTTCAGCCTCTGCGAGCACCACCTCCTCCCCTTTTTCGGCAAGTGCCACGTCGCGTACCTGCCGAAAAAAAAGGTCGTCGGCCTCTCGAAGATCCCGCGGATCGTCGAGGTCTTCAGCCGCCGCCTGCAGGTGCAGGAGCGGCTGACCTGCCAGATCGCGGAGACGCTGCAGGACCGCCTGCGCCCGGGGGGGGTCGCCGTCGTCATGGAGGCCCAGCACCTTTGCATGATGATGCGGGGCGTCCAGAAGCAGAACGCCGTCGCGATCACCAGCTCCATGCTGGGGACCTTCCGACGCGACAGCAAGACCCGAAGCGAATTCCTCGAACTGATCCGAGCCAAGCGATAACGCGCTGAACCTTCAGGACCCCGGCCCCGTTCTTCTACCGACCCGAGGCGCGTCGCTGCCGCACGCCCTCTTTCCCGCACTGCAAGGGGTACTTTCATGGCCAGCGTCTGGAGCGACGTCGAAAAGGTCCTCCTCGGCGTCTCGCAGCCGATCCAGTACGTGGGGGGCGAGTGGAACATCGTCCGCAAGGACCACGACCGCGCCCGCGTCAAGGTCTGCCTCGCCTTCCCGGACGCGTACAAGATCGGGATGTCGAACGCCGGCCTCCAGATCCTCTACGGCATCGTGAACGCCCACCCCGACTGGCTGGCCGAGCGCGCGTTCACCCCCTGGCTCGACATGGAAGCCAAGATGCGGGAGCGCAAGATCCCGCTGTTCACCGTCGAGAGCCACACCCCGGTGCGGGAGTTCGACATCGTCGGCTTCTCGCTGCAGCACGAGATGTGCTACACGAACGTCCTCATGATGCTCGACCTTGCCGGCATCCCGCTACTCTCCGCCGAGCGCAAGCCCTCCGACCCGCTCATCATCTGCGGCGGACCGTGCGCCTTCTGCGCGGAGCCGATCGCGGACTTCGTCGACCTCTTCGTCGCCGGCGACGGCGAGGACCTGCTGCCGGCGATCTGCGAGGTCGTCCAGCGGCTGCGCGGGGAGTGCCAATCCCGCGAGTCCCTGCTCCTCGAGCTGGTCAAGCAGGTCCCGTCCTGCTACGCCCCGGCGCTCTACGAGTACACGTACAACGCCGACGGTACGATCGCCTCGTTCGCGCCGCGCTTCGCGGACGTGCCGGACCGCGTGCGGAAGGGGAGCGTCCCTTCGCTCGAGGACGCGTACTACCCGACCAAGCCGATCCTGCCCTTCGGCGAGACGGTCATGGACCGGATCAACCTCGAGATCATGCGCGGCTGCCCGCACATCTGCCGGTTCTGCCAGTCGATCGCGATCAAGAACAAGGTCCGCTACCGCTCGGTGGACACGTTGCTCGGGTACGCCGAGGAGACCTACCGGAACACGGGGCTGGACGAGATCGCGCTGACGTCGCTTTCGACCGGAGACTACCCGGACCTGGACGAACTGATGTTCCGGGTGAACGCCCGGTTCAAGCGGAAGAAGGTCGGCATCTCCGTGCCGAGCCTGCACGTGGACGAGAAGGTCGCGAACATCCCGGGCGCGATCGCGACCGTGCGGAAGACGGGGATCACGTTCGCGCCGGAGGCGGGGAGCCAGTGGCTGCGCAACGTGATCCGGAAGCACATCAAGGACGAGCACCTGCTCGACGGCGTGCGGATCGCGTTCCAGCACGGCTGGAAGCAGGTGAAGCTGTATTTCATGCAGGGCCTGCCGCGGGAGACGGACCGGGAGCTGCTCGACCACATCAAGCTGATGGATCGCGTGACCCACGTAGGGCGCGAGGTGTTCGGTCGGCCGGGCCAGGTGAACGTCACGATGTCGCCGTTCGTGCCGAAGCCGATGACCCCGTTCCAGTGGGACGGGATGGCGCGGATGGAGCGGCACCACGAGATCGTGCGGTTCATGAAGGCGCACACCCGGAACCCACACATCAAGTACAAGTTCCACGACCCGGACCGGAGCTTCGTGGAGTCGGTCTTCTCGCGCGGCGACCGGCGGGTGGGGCGCGCGCTGCTCGCGGCGTACAAGAACGGGTGCCGCTTCGACGCGTGGGACGAGCAATTCAGCCTTTCGAAGTGGCTGCGGAGCTTCGAGGAGTCGGGCATCGACCCGGAGTGGTACGCGTACCGGGGCCGCGGGAAAGACGAGGTGCTGCCCTGGGACCAGATGGACTTCTGGCGCGAGCGGCACACGCTGTGGCGCGACCGGGAGCAGTCGTATGCAATCCCGCGGCCGGAGGAGCTGGAGGCGCGGAACGCGGCGGCGGCGGCGGCAGCGGCCGGCTCGGGGGCCGCTGCGGTGCCGGGCGCGGCGGCGTGCTAGGAGCGCGTTCAAGGAGTCCAAGCACGACGTAAGTCGGAAGGGGAAACGGCGGCTCGTCCCCGCGATCCGTCTCCCACTCGTCACGCGACGTGACGCTGCGTCGCGGACTTCGCCGCCGCCCGACCCACCCCGATCACGCCAGCAGCAGCATGAGGCCGAGTGGGAGCTCCGCGACCTCGGTATCCAGCCTTCCGGTCGTGCCCTCCGACACGATCCAACTCATGGATTTGGGGTGCCGCTCGCGAAAGGCACGCAGCCCCGCGGGCTCGGTCCCCGCGGCGTGTACCTCGATGCCGGCCAGCCGCCGGCCGTAACCAAGCACGAGGTCCACTTCGCGATCTCCCTGTCTCCAGTAGGTGAGCTTCGCTCCGGGCAGGTCCCGTTCCACCCACGCCGCGAGATGACCGTGGAGGAGCGAGTCCAGGAGGAAGCCGCGATCCTCGGGGCTCCCGCCGACCAGGGCCGCCCGCAACCCGGGGTCCGCGAAGTGGAACTTCTCCGGCAGGCGAGCGGCGCGCGCCGCGCTTTCGACGTGCGCCCGCAAGGTCCGGATCAGGCATGAGTTTTCCAGAAAGCCAAGGTGGTTGCGCAGCGTGTTGATGGCAACCCCCAGGTCGCTTGCGAGACGGCGCTCGACCAGGATCCGGCCGGTGCCCTGGGCCAGGAGCTCGATCAGGCGTTCCAGGGTGCGCGTGTCCCGGACGTGAAAGAACTGGACGAAATCGCGCTGGACGAGCAAGGTGAGAAAGGTCCGCAAGAGCCGATGCGCGGCCGGCACGTGCATCTCGGAGAGCGCGATTTCCGGGAAGCCTCCGCGCTCGAGGAGTCGGGCCGTGAGGGCGGCGACCTCCCCGCGCCAGGGTGCGAAGGCTTCTGTGAGCTTCCGGAAGCGCCTGGCGTCCCACGCGCCCGCACGAACGGCCTCGGAGGCGAGCTCGCGGCAGTCGTCGCCGATCCTCAGCAGCTCCCGAACGCGCTCAGGGTCGAGTCGAGCACGCAGGAGCTCCCGCAGGGTCATCGGCCCGAGCGCGTGGAGGATCGCCCGGCCCGCGAGCAGCCTGGCGGCCTCTTCCTGGAGCGTCGTCGCCGCGGAGCCGGTGATGAGGAAGCGGATCGGCGATCGGCGATCGAGCAGCCCTTTGACCTGCCGTGCCCAGTCCGGATGGAACTGGCACTCGTCGAGGAAAACGAATTTCGTAGGCCCCCTCCCCAAAGGGCTCTGGGCGATTTCCTCGCTCCACAGCCGAACCACGTCCTCCAGGGTCGCGTTCCACCGCTCGAGCTGCGGGTCGGCCTGATCGAGCGGCAGGTAGCAGCACCTGTTTCGCTCCGCCGCGGGCATGGACGAGACAAGTTGCAGGAGCAGCGTGGTCTTGCCCGTCTGCCGCAGGCCGGTCAGAAGCACGGCCTTCGGCTGCCCGAGCAGTCGTTCGAGCTCGGGGAAGGCGTCCCTCCGGAACGGAGGCACTTCCGGCGCCCCCCCCTTCCACCAGGGGTTCCATTCATGCAGTCGTGTCAGGGCGGCGGCGCGGTCCATACGACTATTGTATCAGCATGCAACTACAACACAAGGCTTTCTTGTCTCAGTATGCTAGCCCACAATGACTTTTTCATGGTGAGCGCGCAGGTTGCAAAAGACCAGCGCGCTCCGAAGCCCCCGCGCCGCCCTTCCCCCGATGCGCGGCCTGTCCCCCGCAGCCCGCCCACGAGCCCAGGATTTCGACCACCCGGGCGCGGCGGTGAACCTGGGCTGGAAGGAGCTCCTGCCTCCGCAAGCGCACCTGGAGCTTGAGCCTCCTCACTTCGATGCCCGGTGGTCGAAACTCCTCGTGCCTCTGGGCGCGAAATAAGCCGTTGTCCGGACCCTCGCGCATGGTATACTTAGGTACATGCCTAAGCAATCGCTCCGGCTGGATCGCGTCTTCCAGGCGCTCGCGGACCCCACGCGCCGCGACGTGCTCGAGCGCCTGGGCCGCGGCCCCTCGACGACGAGCGACCTGGCACAGCTTTACGACATGGCGCTGCCGACCTTCACGCAGCATCTCGAGGTGCTGGAGGGGTGCGGCCTTGTACGCTCGCGCAAACAGGGGCGGGTCCGGACGTACGTGCTCGCGCCCCGGCCGCTGAAGCAGGTCGAGCATTGGCTGGTCAAACAACGGACGCTCTGGGAACTTCGACTCGAACAACTCGACGACTACCTCCAGGACCTCAAGGAGCGGAAAGCATGAGTGCGACGCGCGCGAACTTGGCTGATCCCAAGCTGGATCTCGTTCTCGAGAGGGTCGTCGACGTGCCCGCGGAGCTCGTCTGGCTGGCGTGGACGAGCCCGGAGCACCTCAAGAAGTGGTTCACGCCCGCCCCGTGGAAGACCGTCGATTGCGAGCTCGACCTCCGGCCTGGCGGCCAGTTCCGAACGGTGATGCAGTCGCCGGAGGGGCAGCAGTTTCCAACTGTAGGCTGCTATCTCGAGATCGTCCCGAAGCGGAAGCTGGTTTGGACGAGCGCACTGGAGCCCGGCTATCGACCCGCGAAGCGGACCGCCGTGGAGGGACTCGAATGCAGCGAGCTGTTGTTCACGGCGGTCATCACCCTCGAGCCGCACGGCAAGGGGACCAAGTACACCGCGACGGCGCTGCACAGGAACGAGGCGGATGCGAAGAAGCACTTGGAGCTGGGGTTTCACGAGGGCTGGGGGAAGGCGCTGGACCAGCTCGTGGAACTCGCGAAAACGATGTGAGGCCAGGTCGCGATTGGTCCCAGGGCCGAACCGGCGCTTCCACGAAGTCGCCGGACAAGGTGCGCGGCTCCGGCAGGACTCGAATTGCCGCCGAACTCTCGCACAGGCGACTAGTGTCCCGTCTACGCATGTTCTGCTAGTTCGCCGGGCGCTCCGTGGATGTCGGCTGGCTCCCGTCAGGTAGAGCTTTCAGAGAACCCATTCGATGCGCTTGTCATCCTGAGCGAAGCGAAGCGCCGCAGCGCGGAGCGAAGTGAAGGATCCAAACTAAGTACCGCCCCACGCAATTGGGTGACCAATTTTCTCGGCGATTTTGGCCGCCCGCGTCGTTGCGCTCGCTTGCCGTGCTTTTCTCGACAGGGCACTGGCTCGCCCACGACCCGGTCCGAGGACCGGTTGAGAAGGTTGGCCTGCCGTTCTTGCTTGGATCCTTCGCTTCGCGCTGCGGCGCTCCGCTCAGGATGACATGCCGGAATGACGGGTTCACCGAACGCGTACTCCGCTACAGCGGCGGACCCTTGGAATCAGCGTAGACGGGACACTAGGAGGCGACGCTTCGTGGGCACGGCAGCGCCGTGCCTTTACGGAAAGCGCCCGCGCAAGAATTACTTTACATTTCCGTGGATCGACCGATGCCTGGGGGCGCGGGCCACCGGCCCCCCCAGCCCGGCCCAGAGGGCCGCGCCCCCAGGAGCCTCGAGGTCCGAATCTGCGCAGTTATTTTTGCGCGGGCGCAAAGCGGGCGATCGGTGGGTGTGAGCGGAGTCCGAACCGTGTCGGCTTTGGGGAAAGGTGTTCTCCGCGAGCCGTCCTCTCCGCCCGAACCGGCACGCCTTCGGCTGCGGCTGCCCGCATGAAGAGTACCTGTCGCTATGTAACGCGCCGCCCCGGTCAGAGCCCGTACGTCCGCAGGAGCAGCCGCTCGATCTTCTGCTCGAATTCGTTCGGCTGGATCGGCTTGGAAATGAAGTCGTCGGTGCCGACGGCGACGGCGCGGGCGCGGGTCTCGCTCGCCTTGTCCGCGGTCATCATGAGGATCGGGATGAACGCCGTGGACAGGTCGGAGCGGACTAGCTTGCAGACCTCCATCCCGTCCATTTCGGGCATCATGTAATCCAGGAGGATCAGGCTCGGACGCCGGCGTCGGATCTCTTCCAGGGCCTTGCGTCCGTTGGTGGCCGTGACGAGGTCCACCGGATACTTGAACCGGCGCAAAAAAAGGCAGATGAGCGAACGGATTTCGTCGTTGTCGTCGACGACGAGAATGCGCGGTCGCTCGAGGCCGGGCACCGGCAGGCTCTCCGAAGTCGACCCGGAGTCGGAGTCGTGGTCCGGCGCGCCCGCGGCGGGCGACGAGTCCGGGAGGCATGGTACGGAAGGGGCCGGGGCAGGTAGCGCGGCCGGCGCCGGGGCAGGCGTGGACGGCGGCGTGAGCCGTTGCACCGGCTGCGGGGGCACGGGCGGCCGCGGCGCCAACGGCTGGGGCAGGGGAGTGCGCGTGCCGGCCCCGCCCGAGCGCGTCCCCCAGGCCGTTCCTCCGCCGGACGTCGCGGGCGGGCGGGCGGGCGCCGATGGAGCAGCAGCAGCAGCCGACGCCGTCGCTCCCGGAGCCGCCGGTCCCGCCGCGGGTGGCACCTTGCGACTCTCGACCGCGGTCGCCGTGTCGGCCTCCGCCCGCCCCAACGCCGGCCCCTCCACAGTCCCCGTCCCACCGGGTGTCAAGAGCGCCGAGCCTCTGCAGTAAGGGCACATGCTCCACTCCGGCCGCACACTCTGACCGCACGACGGACACTGCTTCCGCAGGGAGCAGCCGCAGAACGGGCATTGCGCGAAGTCCTCTTCGATCGACCGGCGACAGTTCGGACACTTCGCGCCCGTGTCGTCGCTCAGCTCGATCACGCGCAGCACCTCTTCGACGCTGGTGATGCCGGCCTTCACCTTTTCGGCGGCGGCCACGACCAGCGGGCGCAGACCGGCGGCGATGGCCGCCTGGCGGATCGCCGCTTCGGACGCCTGCGTGGTGATCAGGTCCTTCAGCGTCCGGTCCACGGGCAGCATCTCGTACACACCGCAGCGTCCCTTGAACCCCGTCCCGTTGCACGCGGGGCAGCCACGCCCCTGGAAGGACGGGTCGTTGCCGGTCATGCCGAGTCGTTCCATCATGGCCGGCAGCGGGGACGCGGGTTCCTTGCACGCCTCGCAGAGCCGGCGCACCAGGCGCTGCGCCATGACCAGCACGAGCCCCGAGGCCAGCACGGCCGAGTTCACGTTCAGGTTGATCAGCCGCGTGATCGTCGCGACCGAGTCGTTCGTGTGCAACGTCGAAAAGACCAGGTGGCCCGTGTTCGCCGCCTGCAGCGCGATCTCGGCCGTCTCGCGATCCCGGATCTCCCCCACGAGGATCACGTTGGGATCCTGGCGCAGGACCGACCGCAGCGTGGCCGCGAAGGTGAGCCCTGCCCGGTCGTTGATCTGGACCTGGTTGAGGCCCGGGTTCTCGAACTCGATCGGGTCCTCGACCGTGATGATGTTGATCTTGGGGGACTTGACGGTGTTGAGGCAGGCGAAAAGGGTGGAGGACTTGCCGCTGCCCGTCGGGCCGGTGGTGAGCACGAGGCCCTGGGGCCGGCGGACGGCCTGCTGGAGGATGGCCAGCTCCGGCGGTTCGAAGCCGAGCTTGTCGAGGGAAACGTTCGCCTGCGAGCCGTCGAGGATGCGCATGACGATCTTTTCGCCGTAGTGGGTGGGCAGCGTGGAGACGCGCACGTCGACCGCGCGGGTCCCCTGCCGCGTCTTGATGCGGCCGTCCTGCGGCACGCGCCGCTCGGTGATGTCCATGTTCGACATCACCTTGTACCGCGAAATGACGTTGTTCTGGAGCCACTTCGGGACCTCCAGGACGTTTTCCAGCACGCCGTCGATGCGATAGCGGACGCGGACGTTCGCGACCGTCGGCTCCACGTGGATGTCGCTGGCGCGCCGCCGGATCGCCTCGCCGAGGATCATGCTCGTCAGCTTGACGATCGGCTCGGAGGACACCTCCTTGAGGTCGACCGGATCGGCCGAGGAGGGCTCCTGCACGACCTCCACGGCATTCCGCTCGTCCGCGTGCGGGAACTCCACGCCCTTCAGGAAGTCCGCGACCTCCGTGGCCGCCTCGTAGTGCCGGGTGAGCGCGTCCTCGATCGCGGTGCGCGTGGCCAGCACCGAGCGCACGCGGACCCCCTTCGACATCGAGATTTCCTGCTCCGGCACCAGGTTGAGCGGGTCGTCGACCGCGAGGATCAGGCAGCCGCCGTCGAACTGGATGGGGAAACAGTGGTGCGTGCGCGCGAACGAGTCCGGCACGAGCTTGAGGGCCATCGGATCCACGGACACCGTCGACAGACGCACGTACGGCATGCTGAAGGCGAGCGAGAAGCTCTCGGCCACGTCGTTTTCGCTCACGCGGCCGTCCCGGATGAGGATGCGGTGGAGCGGTTCGTTTGCGGTCGCCCGCGCCTGGAGCGCGGGGATTTCTTCGCGGGTGAGGAGGCCGGTGCGGACCAGCGCATCGGCAAGGCGATCATCCATGGCAGGGCAACCGAATTCGGTACGTCGCAGTCGGAAACTGTCCGCACGAGCGGTCGGGGAAGGAGAGCCGAGGACGGCCAGGGGGGGGCCGGCGGGCGGGGAAAGTCGGCGTGGCGATTCGAGGCCGGAGCGGCCACGAAGGCTCGCGGCTCGGCATCCTTGCCCGACGCCCAGCAACGTCCTGGATCCTTCGAGACTGCCTCGGTCGTTTGGGGACGGCGCCGATCGAGGGTCCGCTCCCGGCGCCGGTGGACAGAGGCAGCTCTCCTCGTTCACTTTATTTCATTCGTAGGGACGATGCAACACCTTTCTGGGGCAGGGTTCGAAGTCAGGCGGCAGCCGGTCGCCCGCCGCCCACCGCAGGGGCCCCCTGGGGCGCCCGGGATCAGCCACGATCCGTTTGAGGAAGCCGTGTCGCCAACATATCCGGCACAACGCCCGCTGACGAATGACCAAGCTCCAATGCCCAACTCGGCGCTCGCGCCCGAAACCCAATCCGGTCAAGCTGAGGCTCGACCGGATTGGGTTTCGGGCGCAAGCGCCGAGTTGGAAATTGGTCCTTGGTCCTTGGTCATCGTCCCCGCAAGCTTTGCGCGTGGAACGCAATTCCCACAGGGCAATAGCCCACGGGCCCTCACTTCGGCGCCTCCGCCCTTCCCAGTCGCACCCGATGCCGGGCCGCCCAGGCCTGCCACTCGGGGCGTGGATCCCGCAGCGCGATCTCGTCCAGGAGGCTCCGCGTCTCCTCCGGCTTGATCTCCAGCCGAATGTGGAGCCGGGCCAGGTTCTCGATGGTTTCCACCCGCGTGCCATCCAGCGCCAGGGACCGCTCGTAGTAGGTGACCGCGTCTTCGGGGCGGCCGACCGTCTCGTACAGCACGCCCAGATTGTGGAGCGGATCGCCGCTCTCCGCGTTCAGCTTCGACGCGACCTGAAATTCCCACGCCGCACGGTAGAAATCCCGCTCGCGCAGGAACGCCACGCCCAGGTTGTTGTGCGTGGCCGCGTCGTTCGCGCCCTGCAACAGGAGCGTCTGCAGCCGCTCCTTCGCTTCCAGGTTGCGGCCGTTCGCCAGCAGGTCGGCCGCTTCCGGGACGGGGGCGGGCGCGACCCGCGGCACAGACGGAGGGGCCGGCTCGCGTTCCCTGCGCTCGGCGCCACGGCGGGTCGTACAACCCGCGAGCAGGAGGCAGAGACACAGCGCGGCCGCCAGGGCTCGGCCCATGGTTCACCTCATTACGCGCTCGGGATTGCCGGGTGGCGCGTCGCTCGGGAGGGCGGCGGCCTTCAGGTCGGGCACCGACACGTTTTTCAGGTCCAGGAACCCCTCGTCGCGGATGATCAGCGGCCGGATGAAGACGAACAGGCGGGAGGCGCTCTGCGTCCTCGACGTGGACCGGAAGAGGCCTCCGAGCAGGGGCAGGTCCCCCAGGAGGGGGATCTTGCGGTCCTCGTCGCGGTCGTCGTCGAATTTGAGCCCGCCGACCACCACGGTATGACCGTCGGGGAGGACCGCGAAGCTGGTGACGGTGTCGGTCTTGCGGGGCGGAGGCACGCCGGCGTTCGCCGCCGGCGCGGTGAACGCGCTCAGGGTTATGCTGTAGTCGAGGTAGACGCTGTTCCCCTCGGTGACCCGCGGGCGGATCTTGATCTGGGGGCCCGCCGAGGCGAAGCCCGCGAAGGAGGTGGTGGAGACGGTGGTGGAAGCGTTGATCGAGACGAACGGCTCCTCGCGGACGCTCTGGAGCGTACCTTCCGAGTTGTCCCGCACCAGGAGGCGAGGGGCGGCCAACACGCGAGCCTTCGTCGTGGTTTGGAGGGCGCGGACCACGAAGGAGTAGTCCTTCGGGTGCAGGACCACGGCGCTGAAGCCCTGGCCGATTTGCGGCGCCACCCCGAGTCCGCCGGTGAGCGTGGAGAGCCCGAAGAGCTGGGAGAGGAAGCGGTCGGTGACGCCGTCTTTGGTGGCGTTGTGGAAGGCGTCGATGGCAAAGTCGAACTGACCGGCATCGTCCACGGAAACCACGACCATCTCCACGAGGACCTGCTTGCGTTTCCGATCCAGTCGCTGGAGCAGTTCGAGGACTTCGGCCATCTTGCGCGGGTAGGCGGTCGACACGAGGATGGAGTTGGTGGTCGCGTCGAGGGAGAGCTGGGCACCCGCCTGCGGGGGGGGCGGCGGCGCCGCGCTCGGGCCGGCCGCGGGCTGCGACCCGAGCAGAGGTCCGACCACGGCGGCCAGGCCGCCGCCGGCACCTCCCGGCGCAGGCACTCCGGGTCCGCCTTGCACAGCAGCAGCCGGCGCCGGCGTCTCGCTCGCCAACGCCTCCCTCGTTGCCTTCAGCAGCTCCGAGGCGTCCGAGTGCACGGGCTTGAAGATCCGGACTTCGCGCTTCGCCTGGTCGATAGGGACGATGTGCAGCCAGTCGGCGTGTTCCTTGGCCTCCAGGGCGAAGCCCTGGTTCTCCAGCACCTCGTCGAGCAAGGCCCGGACCGCTTCCCGCGGCAGGCTCTCCGGCGCTTCGATGGAAACCTTGCGTCCCTCCAGCAGCCGCGGATCGAAGATGATCTTGAGCCCGAGGAGCTTGGCGAGCAACTGGACCACGCCCTTGAGTTCGACCTGGTCCTTGAGCTGCAGCGTGATCTCCGGCGCGGCAGGTCCGCGGGCGGGCGCCTCCCCGCCGGCGGGCGGCTCCTGCGCGGCGCTCTCGCGGGCGATCGGGAGAAGGGCCAACGTCATCGCGATGAGGACCGAGGCCCGGAGGCGCGGAGCTCCCACCGCGGAGGCGCGCGGGCCGCAAGCCGCCGGACGGTTGGGGCAAGGTGGGTAGGCTTCCCTGCCGGCTCGTGCACCCAGGTGCATGGATCGACCTCACATCCCAGGCAAGGGCGGCGGCCCGTGAAATCCCAAATCCCAAATCCCAAGTCAGGCACGCGCCCGAAACCGAAAGGGAACCACAGATTTCACAGATTAACGGCGATTTCACAGATTCGTAGGCTGTGAATTCCCGAGAAATCTGTCACACAATCGCGCAAAAGCTGGTTTTTCTGGAAACGAATTCTCGGTAGAAGATTCGCGAAATTGGCGAAATTCGCGGTTCGTCTTTCGGTGTTTTCGGCGTCTTCGGTGGCTCGTCCCTTTGGTGGCGGCCAGGGACTGCGCTGGGAAGTCTGTGGTTTCGAAAATCCGGCCTCGCGAATACCTCGAAGAGACTTCCTGAAGTTGCGCAGTAGGGATCCAAAACCCAGGAGCCGGCGACAGCACGTGAGGCACGTCCGTCTTGGATCGAACCTGACGGCTGCAAGCCGGAGCGGGTGCCCCCCCGCACATTATCGGTAATCCGAGGACGGGGCTTGAGGGCACCGGTCCTCGCGGCGGGTGCTGGTGCAAAATGATGCAGTGTTTTGAACCACCGATCACCGTCGGCGGAAAGCGAGGCCGGAGAAGCCGAGCGAATTCCTCAGGACCGCCGACTGCGGCAGTGGACGGGCGGTTCCTTCCGGAAACCCTGTCGAAGGGCTCGTGGCGGGCCTTTCCTCGCGCCGGCTGGTTTGCGGCGCGGGCGCGGCGGAGACCTCGAACCGTTCGGGTGCGAGGAGCGGCTCGACGCTTGCAAAGCCTTTCGCCGTGGTCAGGACGGCCGGATTCGCCTCGCCCGAAACCCGACACTCGAGCAACACGAATTTCGAAGGGAGACCGAAATGGTCAGGAGGCCTTTGCCCGAGCCGGTTCGAGGCGGCGGCGACGGCCGCATGGGCGATGCCGAACGGTCGACGCAAACGGGGCGAGGGCCGCCGGTAGGACCGGTCCCGCGTCCGCACCGTCGGGGGAACGATCTTCACACCTCCACATTTTCGGAGCACCCAACATGTCGGCAGTTCGATGGATGGCTTCCGCGCCCTCGCATTTCTCCCGCCCCACGCAGAAGGAAAGCGGCTTCACGCTGGTCGAGCTGGCGGTGGTGATCGTGATCATCGGCGTGCTGGCCGCGTTCGCCGTGCCGCGGTTCCTCTCCGCTGTCGAGCGCTCCAAGGCCGGCGAAGCTTACAACTATCTCGCCGCCGTGCGTTCGGCGCAGGAGCGCTTCCAGGCGCGCCAGGGGACGTATGCAGGGGCCCTGACAGACTTGGACATCCAGATGCCGGCGCCCAAGTACTTCACCATCGGAGTCATCGCCGCCGGGTCCTCGGGCACGCTGGAGTCCTCCTGGACGCTCACCCTGACCCGCGCCGGCGCCGCGGCGGGCTACGGCAGCTACACGGTGACGTTCACGGACCAAGGCTTCAACACCGATCCGCTCAAGAGCACGATCGCCACGAAGCCCGACATCAACCCGATGTCGACCTAGCGTCCGGTCCGAAGCGACCCGATCCTCTGCTGAACCCTTGCAGTGTGGAGTTCGCCCCCCCTCAACCCCTCCCTCGCGCTGGGCGCGGGGGAGGGGGCTCGGCGGAGGGCCCGCCGGGCCGCGGGGAGACGCGCACTCGATGTCCGGAGCCGACCATGAGCCCTACCTTCCGCGGCGGATGCCGGCGCCGGCCCCGGGCCGGGATCTCCCTCATGGAGGTCTCGTTGGTCATGACCTTGCTGGGCATCCTCGCCTCCCTTGGGGTCCCGAGCCTCGGGCGCGGGCTGGAGCTGTCGCGGGTCGATCTGGCGGCCGCGGAACTGCGGTCCATCTCCGCCGCCCAACGCGCGTACTGGCTCGAGTATCGCACGTATGCCGGCTCCCTGTCCGCGCTCGTGGAGGCCGATCTGGTGGATGCGCGCATCGCCGCCACGCCCGAGGAGGCGCGGCTCTTCTTCTATGAAGTGGTCAGCGCGACCACCTCGGCCTTCACGGTGCGCGCGACCCGCACCGGCAGCTCTCTGTGGTCCGGGCAGCTCCAGCTTGACCAGGCCGGGACCCTGACGGGCAGCGTCGAGGGGGGCGGCTTCACGGTCGTCCCGAGTCTGCGATGACCAGACACCAGCGCGGGCAGCACGGCCCGCGGGCCTTCACTCTCCTGGAATTCCAGGTCGCGCTGGTCCTGCTGACCCTCGTCGCGCTGGGCATGGGCAGTCTGATGGTCGCCAATTCGCGGCACCTGCGGCGCTTGGAAAGGGACCTTCCGGACGGCGGTCGCAAGTACGTCCGCGCCCCGCAGGATCCCCTGGCCCGTCAGTTCGACCTCCTTCCGCTGCCGTCGGACACCTCGCTGATCGAAGAGACGTCGTATGCGCCCGCGGTGCTGACGGTACAGGTGCTGTCGGTCACGAAGGGCTTCCCGGACGAAGCCATGGTGGTCACCGCGGAGCAGACGGAGCCATGAGCGGTCGGCAGCTCTCCGGGCGGCGCTCCCCGCGCGGGTACGCGCTGGTCGTGGTGATGGTCCTGGTGACCGTCGGCCTCTCCCTCTGGTCGATCGCCAACCGCGCTACCGGCGCCGCCCTCCGCCTCGAGCGAATGCACCGGCTGCGGCAGGATCGGGACGCCGGCGCCGGGAAGGCCGCGGTAGACGGGTTGCACCGGCTCGAGCAGGAGATCCCGACCTCGGGCAGCCTCGATACGTTTTCGACCTGGGTCGGGGGGCGCGCGCGATCCTACACCGTCCGCTTCGACCTGGTCTCCCAGCAGGGGAAGAAGCGGGTCTGGACCGTGACGGTGACGCCGGCTCCGTAGGAAGGGTGGCCATGGAAACGCTCTCCGCGAACCGAACCGCGACGACGGCGCCGCAGCCCGCCGAGGGCGGCCCGGGTGCGGCTGCCGAGCCCGACCTGGAGGTCGCGGAGCTCGACGTGCGCGCACTGGCGCCGCTCGCGGAAAGTCTGCGCGCGGGCTGGGGCCTGCTCGGTCCGCTCGCCGTCGCATTCACGCCCCGGGCCTATGGCGTCTCGGTGGATGAGGAGGAAGTCACCGTCTGCGCGGTCGGGCCGACCTGCAACGGCGCGCGTCCCCGGTCGATCCGACGGGCGGGCTGGCGCGGCCCGGCCGGGCCCGCGGCCGCCCTGCGACGGCTGCTCGCGGAGCTTCCGGAAGCGGAGCGACAGCGCGCGGTGTTCGTGCTCGGGGTGCCGGCCTGGCGCGTCCTGCACCGTTTCCGACCGGTCGAGCCCGAGGCGGCGAGCGCGGGACTCACGCCGGAGCTGGTCGAGGGTCTGGTCGGCACGCGCACCGCGCCCGCCTCCGCCTTCGCGACCGACGGCCTGGTGCACCGGCTTCTACGCACGACCTTCGGCCACACGGTTTCCTGCCGCAAAGAGTACCTCCAGCCGCTGCTCGAAGCCCTGGTGGGGGCCGGGGTCCGCCGCTTCCGCTTCCTGCCGACGCCCTTTTCCCTGCTGGCCATGGCGCAGTGCCGGGCCGAGGCGTTTCGGGACGAGCCGTATCAGTTGCACGTCTTCGTCGGAGCGGAACGGTCGGTGGCCCTCACGACGGTGCGCGGGGTGCCCGTGGCGCTTCACGGGCTGGACGCAAGCTCACCGCGCGGGCTCGTGGCCTCCGTGCGGACGCTGGAAAGCGAGCTCCACGAGTCGTTGACGGTGCGCAAGCCGGGCCAGGAGGAGGCGGATGCCGCCGCGGAGGAGAGCGGGGACTGCGTGGCGTGCGAGATGCTGCGGCAGAAGAAGCTCAAGGTCCTGCTGTACGGGACAGGGACGGCGTCCTGGGAGGAGAGAATCGCGCTCGATACGGGCCTCGAGACACGCGCGGTCGTCGAGGACTGGGGTACGGGCACGGCCGCGGCGTTTTGCCTCGGCGCCGCCGCTTCCCACGGGGGAGCGCTCGCCCTGGACCTTGCCAAGACTGTGCGGCCGAGTCGCCCCCTCCGCGATCTCGTGCCGCGCCGCGACGCCGGCTTCGTGGTCGGCCTGCTCCTGCTCCTGACCGCGGTCCTCGGGAACGAAGTGGCCCAACTTCGGGGGGAAATCGGTGCCCGGGAAACGCTCATCCGCTCGTACCCCTGGGCCGCGGGCCTCTCGGACGCGGACCTCTCCACCCTGCACGAAGGGCTGGGCGTGCGGGTGCAGGGCTCGTGGTGCTACTTTTCGCAGCGCGTGGTCTGGAGCGAGGTCCTGCAACAGCTTCCGCCCTCGATCCCGCGCAACGTCTGGCTGACCAAGCTGCGTGCCGAGTGCGAGTTCAAGCTGCCCGATGTGCACACGAAGGAGAGGGCGACGCCCCCGCGGCGGCTGGAGCTGGCGGGCAGCGCGGCCTTCCCGAGCACCGGGTCCGCCCCTCGGGAGATCGACGCCCTCCTCGGCGCGCTGCGCAAGAGCCCCGTGCTCACCGAGTCGTTCGCGAAGATCGAAGTCTCCACCCTGACCTGGCGGCAAGAGGGAAACGAGCAGCTGGCCAACTTCGTCATCAAGTGCGGAGGAAATGAACGTGGCCCTCGTTGACGCACGGTCGCGCCGGCAATTGGAGGCGTTGGGCAAGTTGCTCCAGGACCCCGAGTCCCTCCGGCTGTGTGTCTACGCGCTGGGGCTGGGGATCGGGCTCCTGGGCGTCTACTACCCGCTGCACGGCCAGGTCGCCGCGCTCAAAGGGGAGCTGGAGGTGGTGCGTGGGCGGGCGAACCTGGTCGAGGAGACCGACGCCCTCAAGCAACAGGTCGCCTTGTTCGAGAAACGACTGGTCTCGACCCGCGACTCGAACGAGTGGGTCCAGTACGTGCTCACCGGCACGCGCGCGTGCAATCTGAAATTCCGCAATTACGATCCCAGCGGCTCCACGCTGATCGGCCCCTACGAGGTGTTGCGGTTCGTGTTCGAAGTGGAGGGCGCATACGAGTCCTTGATCGAGTTCCTGCTCTGGCTGGAGCGCAACGACCGGCTGCTGCGGATCGAATCGATGCTCTTCGAGCGGACGGATCGGGAGAGCGTGAAACTGAAAGCGGTGATCCTGGGCATGGGCGAGCTGCGGGGTCCGAAGCCGGGGACGGCGCGCGCCCCTCGCGAGGAGAAGGCGCATGACGCGCGGTAAGGCCGGCGCTTGGGCGTTCAGCGGGGCCGTGGGACTGGCCCTTTGGCCCTACCTGGTAGGGGAGGCCCGCCGCCTCCCCAGCGCTGAAAAGAACGCGCCCCAGATCCGCCGGGAGATGCTGCGCCGTCCGGAGACCTGGGTCCCGTCGCGCAACCTCTTCGAGACCTTCGCGGGCGGATCGGCCGATGCCGCGGACCCGGAGGCCGGGGCCGCGGTCGAAGTCGAACCGGAACCCGAGCCGGAGTCCACGGCGCAGGTCGAGCTCTCGGGCATCGTACTCGCCGGCGGGCGCCCCCTGGCGATCCTGAACGGGTCCGCCTATGGCGTGGGGGAACCGCTCCGCGACGCGCGAGGGGCCGAAATCGGACGGGTGCTCGCCATTCGAACCCAACAGGTCCTGGTGACCCTCGGACGACGAGAGGTGGAACTCAAACTGTTCGGTGCGCCGTCCGCCCCGGCGCGTGCGTCCCGTCCGCCCCATCCGCCCCGTCCGCCCCAGAAGGAGCCCCGCCGATGAACGCCGACCCCACGGAGGCGAAGCGCGCCGGCCGGTTGCCGCTGCCCGTGCGACTGCTGCTGGAGCGGAATCCGGAGTTCGCCGCCGCCCTCCCGAAACTGCCCAAGCTGCGCGAGAAGATCGCCGGGACGCTGGAGGAGGTCCTGGTCCACGGCGAGCTGGTCGAGGACCTCGAGCTCGCCCGCGCCTACGCCGAGTACTTCTGCGTGCCGTTGATCGACGCCCAGGAGCTCGGAGAGCGGCTGCGCGCGGACCCGTTGGTCGCGCGGCGCGTGCCGGAACTGGTCTGCCGCCAGTATTTCGTGCTCGCATTTCAGCAGGAGGGCGCGAGCCTCGGCGTCGCCATGGTCAATCCGGGGGACCGCGAGGCCGTGGACCAGGTCCAGCTCGCCACCGGCTGCGTGGTCTCCCCCCATGCCGCGCCCCTCACCGTGGTCGAGGACATGATCTCGGTCGCCTTCGGCGAGCGCGACATGGTCAAGGAGATCTCCTCCACGGCCCTGCTCGAGGCCCAGCCCCAGGACGAGGACGGGGAATTCGGGAACGTCGTCAACCTCTCGCGCGCGGCGCCCGGGGGCAAGGACGGGCACGTGGTGCGGCTCGTGAACCACATCCTCTCGGAGGCGGTCCGCATCCGCGCCAGCGACATCCACATGGAGCCCTTCGAGAACGACGTCCGCATCCGCTTTCGCGTCGACGGATCCCTGCGCGAGCTGACCGCCCCGCCCAAGGCCACCTACGTCCCCATGGTCAGCCGCCTGAAGATCCTCTCCAAGATGGACATCGCCGAGCGGCGCATCCCCCAGGACGGCGCCTTCACGATCCGGCTCGGCGAGAAGCGCGTGGACCTGCGCGTCTCCACCGTGCCCACGGTCTACGGCGAGAAAATGGTGCTGCGTCTCTTGAACAAGGACGCCGCACCCCTCGACCTCAAGGGGCTCGGCTTCACCGACCGCCAGGCCGAGGACTTCATCGAGGCCATCGAGTCCCCGCACGGCCTCATCTTCGTCACCGGCCCCACCGGGAGCGGCAAGACCACCACCCTCTACGCGGGCCTCAAGATCCTGAACCAACCCGACGTCAACATCATGACCGTGGAAGACCCGGTCGAGTACCGGTTCCTGGGGATCAATCAGATCCAGGTCAAGGCCCAGGTCAACATGACGTTCGCGGGCGCGCTCCGTGCCTTCCTCCGACAGGACCCGGACATCATCATGGTCGGGGAGGTGCGCGACCAGGAGACCGCGCAGATCTGCATGCGCGCCGCCCTCACCGGCCACCTCGTGCTCTCCACGCTGCACACCAACAGCGCCCTGGGCGCGGTCAGCCGGCTCGCGGACATGGGCATCGAGCCGTTCCTGCTCGGCTCCGCGGTCCGGCTGCTGGAGGCGCAGCGCCTGGTCCGCCGCCTCTGCATGGCCTGCCGCCGGCCCATCAAGGTCGACGCCACCGTTCGCGCAAAATACGGCCTGGGGCCGGACGACGTGCTCTTCGGTCCGAAGGGCTGCGCCGAGTGCGGCGGCAACGGCTACCGCGGGCGCGTCGGCGTCTACGAGGTCCTCCGGATCGGCCCGGAACTCGGCGAGCTGATCCAGCGGAGGGCCGGCGTCGCGGAAATCGCGACGGCCGCGCGCAAGGCCGGCATCCAGTTCCTCTTCGACGACGGCATGGAGAAGGTCCGTCGCGGCCTCACCACCGTGGAAGAGATCCTGACCGCCAGCGAGGGCCACTGACGTGAACGTCGACGGCGTCCTGAAACACTCCCGCGTGGTCGCCAAGCCCCATGCGGGCATCCGCGTGGACGACAAGATCCAGTTCTTCGTCCAGTTCGCCACCGTGCTCCGCGCCGGCATGCCGCTCATGGAGGCCCTCAAACTCTGCGCCGACCAGTCCCTCAGCCTCAAGCTCGCCGACCTCATCCGCGACCTCACGCGCCGGTGCAGCGCGGGCTCCAGCCTGCACGCCGCGCTGTCCGAGCATCCCCGGATCTTCGACTTCCAGTGGGTCCAGGTGATCCGCACCGGCGAGGTGACCGGGCAGCTCGCCGAGGTCATGACCCAGCTCGCAGACTACATCGTCGAGGCGCGCGAGGTCCGCGGCAAGGTGGTCTCGGCCCTGATCTACCCGGTCATCCTGTCCCTCGTCTCGCTCGGCGCCCTGATCGTAATGCTCACCGTGGTCGTCCCCACCTTCGCCGATCTCTTCGCTTCCATGGGAGGCAAGCTGCCGGCCATCACGCAGGCGGTGATCGATGCGTCCCAATTCGTCACGTCGAAATGGCCCACGCTCCTCGCCGGGGCGGTCGCCGCCGTGGTGGCGTTTCGCGCCTTCGTGCGCTCGCCCTCGGGTCGGATCGTATGCAACCTGTTCTTGATGTGCGTGCCGGTCATCGGCGACCTGATTTGCCAATCGACCATGCAGAAGTTCGCCATGAACCTCGGCCTCCTGCTCCGGTCCGGCAGTTCGTTGCTGGAGGCCCTGACGATCGTGCGCGGCATTTTCGGTGGGAATCCCATCTACGCCGGCGGGCTCGGGCAGATCGAGCACCGGGTGCGGGACGGCGCCCCGCTGGCCGCCTCGCTGGCCAAGTCCGGGCTGTTCGCGCCGATCCTGGTCAACATGGTGAAGGTGGGCGAGGAGTCCGGAAAGCTCGCGGAAGTGCTCGGGCAGGTGTCCGCCTATTACAAACGAAAGGTCGCCTCCCTGGTCACCCGCGTGACCTCGCTCATGGAGCCGCTCATCGTGGTCGGCATGGGGGGCATGGTCGCGGTGCTCTTGCTGGCGATCTATCTGCCCATGTTCAGCATGGCGGGAGGAGTACGATGACAAACTTGACGCGCAGGGCGGAGTCCTCCGAGGCCCCGGCCGCTCGACCTGGGGCGCTCCCGGCTCAGTCACCCGCAGGCACCGGGACGAAACCGCCGGCGCCGCGCGGCACTCGTCGCCCCGCGCGCGGCCGGCGCCGCGGCCTCGTACTGGCGGTCACGGTGCTCGCGGTGGCGGCCGCGGGGCATTGGGCCTGGCCTTCGACGCCGCTCCCCACGGCGGTCGGCGCCGGCCTGGCCGAAGACCCGGAAGTCGCGTCCTTCAAGAGTCAGCTCAACCGGCTCCACGGGAAGCGCGCGCGCCTGGAGAGGGAGTTCTCGACCGAGACGGCCCAACGGCTGTACGCCGAGCTCGAGCAGGCGCTGGCGGCCCAGAAGCTGCCGGGTTTCCGGAAGAGCCTGGCGCAGGAGCTCGAGGAGGCGAAGAAGCAGTTGGAAGCCCGCGCCGTGGCCGCCTGGGCCGAGGTCCGAGGCCAGGCGGAGAGCTTGCAAAAGGCGGGGAACGCTCGGGCGGCCCTGGCCGCCCTGGGCCGCTTTCCGACCGGGTTGAGGTCCTTCGACCCCGACGGGCACGCCCCCACCCAGGCCGGGACCGAGTGCGGTCGGCTGGCCGAGGCCCTGGGCGCGACCTTGCGCGAAGAAGACCCGGAGCGGTCGGCGGCGAAGATCGAAGCCGCGCTGGCGGGGGGAGAGCCCGACACGGCCCTCGAGTTGACGGACCAGGCCGTGGCGCGCGCCGAGGGGGAGGGGCGAAAGGACCTGGAAGCGACCCGCCTGCGGGTCCTGAGCGCGATGGTCCGGCCCGCCGAGGGGAAGCGCCTGACCGTGGAACGGCTCGGCGTGCTGCGAAACCGACTGGACGCGCTCGGCAGGCGCTATGCCGGCGACGACGCCGTCCTTCGCCACCTGGACCGGGAACGCCGCGAGCTGGAGGCCGGCCTCGCGGAGCGGCAAGGGTCGCCCGGCGGGCCGGCCGGCGACCTGGTGGCGCAAGTGCGTCCCGCCTTCCGCAGGCGGGACCTGGTCGGAGTCCGGCGTATCCTCAGGGTCCGGTTCGACCGCGCCGCCAAGGAGGGGCCTTCGGCCGGCCTCCTGGTGGACCCGAAGCGACAGGAGTCGCTCGCACAGGTCCTCGGCGATTCGCCGGACGACACGACCGGCTCGGACCTGGAATCGGTGGTCGACTTGGCGGCGGAGATCGTCGGTCGCGACGATGCGTTCGCCGACGCGCCGGCGTGTACCGTCGCCCTGGCATTGCTGGAGGATGTGTTCGCGCGGGCGGAACGGGCGCTCCTGCGCAGCGGCGAGGAGCCTTGGTTTCGCATCGGGCTCGTACACCGGGTCTTGAGCCGTCCCACGGAGGTGCGGCTGGCGGCCCCGCGCACGCGGACCGACGAGCAGCGCAGGGGAGCCATGCTGGACGGGGAATGGCTCGCCGTGGCGCCCCGTGGCGCGGCCACGCTCACCTCGGAAGACGTGCTGCGGTTGGCCCGGCATCTCCCTTCGAAGTTCCCTGCCGACCTGGAACCCTGCGCGGTGCTGGCGTTGCTGGCGTGCGAGCGACGCGCACCGCCCGCCGTCCGCGCCGCGCCGCTCGAGGGCGGGCATGCGATGGCCTGGCGTGCATGCTTCGGGCAGGTCCTGTCGAGGATCGGTCGCGATGAGTAGGCCGCAGCGCGGCGGGGCCGCAGCCAAGCGACGACGGAACCACAGATTTCACAGATTAACGACGATTTCACAGACTCGTAATCTGTGGTATCGCGTAGAATCTGTGAAATCTGTGGTTTTCTTTGCTTTCGACTCAAGCAAGAATTGTCGCAAGAAAACAAGCATTGAACGATTCGCAGCGCGGAGAGTTTCCCAGCGTCTTCCCGGGTGTGCCGGGCGTGGCGGCTTCACGCTTCTGGAAGTCGCGGTCACCAGTCTGCTGATGACTCTGCTCGTAGCCGGGCTTGGCCCCGTGTGGCGGGACGTGAACTTGGGCTACGTGGACGCCCGTGCCCGGGCCGCGCTGGTTCAGGAGTTGAACCTGGCGGTGATGTCGATCACCCAGGACATGGCCCGGGCTACCAGCGTGACCGGCGAGGCGGACCGGTTCCAGGTGCACCAGGAAGGGGGAGGGGAGGTGGTCTACCGGGTGGAAGGAAATCGTTTCGTGCGTGAAGTGCCAGGGCAGGATCCGACCACGGTCGCGACCTCGATGAAGTCGCTGACCACGGCGGTTGGGACCTCTTTCCCGGTTCGGGTCACCCTCACGGCCATCGCGTTCGAACGCGAGCGCGTCTTCGAACTGGAGCTGGGATGGTAGGCGATCGTTCCGCGAGCGTCTGGAGGCGCGCCGTGAGCACGCGCGGCTGGCGAGCGTCCCGCCCAGTCCGGCCGGGCGCAAGGTCAGTTCAGGCCGAATTTCCGAAGCTTGCGCGTGAGCCGCTGCCGCTCAATGCCCAGGATCCGTGCGGCGTGCGACTTGTTGCCGCCCGCTTCCCGCAGCGCTTGTTCGAGGAGCCGGCGCTCGGTGTCGGCATAGGTGGAAACCGCCGGAGCCTCGGCTTCCCGGCCCGCGGATCGGCCCTGCCGGAGCTTCTCGGGCAGGTGCTCCACTTCGATGCGCGGCGCCCGGGTGGTGACATGGATCCGCTCGATGACGTTCTGCAGTTCGCGGATGTTCCCCGGCCAGGAGTAGGCGGTCAGGCACTCGAGGGCGGCGGGAGCGAGCGAGCGCTCAGGTTGGCCGGCGGCCGAGCCGAATTTCTCCATGAAGTACGCAACCAGGTCGGGAACATCCTCGTGTCGTTCCCGCAGAGGCGGGATCAGGATCGGCACCACGCACAGGCGATAGAACAGATCCTCGCGGAAGGCGCCGGAGGCCACCGCCTCTTCCAGGTCCCGGTTGGTGGCGGCAACGAGGCGGACCGATACCGAGACGGGGCGCGTACCGCCAACCGGCAGGACTTCCCTTTCCTGCACCGCGCGCAGCAGCTTCGGTTGCAGCGTGCGCTCGATCTCGGTGACCTCGTCGAGGAAGAGGGTTCCCCCTTCGGCGGCCCGAAACAGGCCGGGACTGCTGGTGGTCGCGCCGGTGAAGGCGCCTCGCTCATGCCCGAAGAGCTGGGCCTCCAGGACCGTGGGGGCGAGGCCGCCGCAGTTGACCGCCAGGAAGGGGCCGTCCCGGAGAGGGCCCGCGGCGTGGATGGCGCGCGCGACCAATTCCTTGCCGGTGCCGGTCTCCCCCTGGATCAGGACGTTGCAGCGCTGGTCCTTGACCTGGTCGATCAGCTCCAGAACGCGCCGCAGGCCGCGCGAACGGCCCACGAGCTGGGGGCCGCCGGATCCGACGAGGCGGCGGGAGGCTTCGGCGGGTGGGGCGGGAGGCTCGGTCGTCCGCTTCGCACGCGCCTTTCGGATCCCCTCCAGCACGCCCTCCAGTTCGTCCACGTTGAACGGCTTTGTCAGGTAGTCCTTGACGCCGAGCTTCATGCAGGCAATGGCGGATTTGACCGACCCGAACGCGGTCAGGACGATGATTTCCGTCGCGGGATGAGCCTCCCGCACCCGCCGTACGAGGCTGAGGCCGTCCATGAGCGGCATTTGAAGATCGGTGACGAGCACGTCTACGGGCCCGCGGCCCAGCAGCTCGCAAGCGGCCAAACCGTCCTCGGCCTCCAAGGCGGCATGCCCTTGCTGGCGTACGGCGTCGGCACAGAACTGCCGCACCTCCGGATCGTCGTCCACCAGCAGCACGGTAAGAAGGTGGGAGCGACCGCAGGGGCGGCGGGCCTGCGCGGGAGTCAAGGGCTCCGGCCGGACTGTGGACTGCCGACCGGCGGGAGTGACGACCCTGGCGTCCCGGAGGCAGGGGTCTTCGGACATGCTTGCACGCCACCGAGAAAAGTGTCCCCTGTGCGGTGGGAGGTTTCTCGCCGGGAACGGAGTCGAGCAAGCCCCGTTCCCTCGGAGCTCGCGAACCGTCGGGCTCACGCGGAGAGCGGCTACAGCCTGCATGCACGCGATCCTGCAGGGCCCTGATCCAGGGGCGGATGACCCAGACGGGTAACGACTCGTTCCCGTTGTACGAAGAGGGCAGAGACCGGATTGTTACCAAATTCGCAAGAATGGCTCGGCGACCGACCGAGTCGAGAAGGGGACGCCATGGACACGCTCTGCGTACCGATCCTGGTCGTGGACGACGAGGCTTCAATTCGCGACCTGGTAAGAGAGGCGCTGGAGAACGACGGCCACCGGGTCCTGGAGGTCGCGGACGGCCGAACGGCGTTGGAGCTCGCGCTTCGGGAGCCGGTTGCGCTGGTGGTCTCGGACATTTCGATGCCCGGGCTCTCGGGCCTGGAGCTCCTAATCGGGCTGCGCCGCGCGGCCTGCCGGGTTCCTGTCATTCTCATGACGGCCTACACAGGACAGCACACCGAGGCCAAGGCCCTGCGCTACGGCGCCTATGGCTTCCTAGCGAAACCCTTCGACATCTCCTCCGTGGTGGACATGGTTCGGCGGGCACTCGGGTCACCCTGCGTGCCGTGACCGCCGCTCCCCTCCCGTCGCTTGCCGGCTGCCCCTTGCCCTTCCGGGCCGCCGTCGGTTAGAATCCGCAGAAGCGCGCGCGGGTCCTCGCCCACTCGCGGTCGGAGGCCTCGAACTCGTGCTCTTTTTTTTTGAACGACCCCAACGAGGGCTGAACGCGACCGGCTGCCGGCAAGCGGCTAAATCATGGCTCCGCGTCCCAGCCAGCCGCGGGCGAAATTTGAAATTCGGACCGGCCGTGTGGGTCGAATGCGGGACTTTTACACAGAGACGCGGAGACGCAGAGGCCGGGCGCTGAGTCCACCCTCCTCTACCGGCGATCATCGCCGGCAACGCCCGGAGAGATCGATCCTAGCTTCATTTCGGCTTGTTGCTTTTTTTTTGACAGGAGGGGACGATGCGGCAGTCGGGGGCCGAGCTGTACGCGACGGCGCAGCCCGAGCTGGTGGACGCGGGCAAGGTGCGCATTCCCGTCCGGCGCTACGGCGCGGGTGACCCGGTGCTCTTCATCCATGGCTGGCCCCTGTCCGGCTTCACCTACCGCAAGCTTCTCCCCGCCCTGGTCGCGCGCTACTCCGCCTTCGTCGTCGACCTGCCCGGGGCCGGCGACTCGGACTGGGAGCCGGACAACGATTTCAGTTTTCATGGACATGCCGACAATCTGAAGCGGGTCGTGGATCGGTTGGGGCTCACGAGCTACAGGATCGTCGCCCACGACACCGGGGCGACCATTGCGCGCAGGCTCGCCGTCATCGATCCCGCCCGCGTGCGACAGCTTGTGCTGATCGACACCGAGATTCCCAACCATCGCCCCCCGCTCGTGCAGCTCGTCCAGAAACTGGCCGCGCTCCCCGGCACGAACACCGTCTTCCGCTGGCTGCTTTCGTCGCGGCGCTACGTGCGCTCCTCTTTCGGCTTCGGCGGGTGCTTCAAGGATCGTAGCCTCCTGGACGGCGAGTTCGAAGAGCACTTCATCCGGCCCATGATCGCCTCCAAGCGGCGCACCGAAGGCCATCTGCTCTACGCCCTGGGCATCGACTGGGCGCAGCTCGATCGCCTGGCCGTCGATCACGCCAAGATCCAGGCGCGCGTGCTGCTCCTCTGGGGAGAGGAGGACGGTTTTTTCCCCATCGACCGCGCGCGGGAGATGATTCCGCAGTTCGCCTCGTGCGCGGGGCTTATCAGCATCCCGGGAGCGAAGCTCTTCCCGCACGAGGAGTACCCGGACGTGGTGAGCCGCCACATCCTCGAGTTCTTTGCGACGTGAGCGCGAGGAGGGGGCTGCCTGCGGGAAGGCGTTCTTGGACGGCCGGGGACCCGGTATCGCAGCCGTGGACCGTGCAGTGATGAGAGAGGTGCTCCGGTGACGTGGGCGGACCTTACCGTCGTCGCCGCGCGCTCCCCGGGCGACGTAGGCGTTGTTATCGACCCGCCGATCGTGCGCGATCGAGAGGGACGGCTCTTCCGCGTCCGCGACGTCGGGCAGAAGATTCCGCTGCTTGACGCTGAGATCGCCGGCGATGAACTGGAGAGGGCCGTGTACCTGCGCACGTGGGTGAAGATCCCATCCTGGCCCGCACGCCACGATCACGTCGTCGTGGTGCTCAGCCCCAGGCTGTGGGCCAGCATTGACCGGGCTGGAATTCGGGACTCGCTTGAGTGGACTCTGGCGGGGCCGGAGCTTCGCATTGGATATTTCCCGTTCGAGGATGCGTGCCGGTGGCGGGACAACTTGGCGAAGAGACTCCTCGAGTGGTCCGAGGGCGGCATCGGGCGGCGCCTCCGCGGAGAGCATGAGGCGCCGAGCGAGCGTCAAATTGAAGAGGCGCTGCAGGAGGCCGGATCGCTCACGGATCTCCACTCCGAGGGGAAAAAGCGATTGTACATCGCTCTCGCCCTCCTCCTGGCGAACGTCGATCCGCGGTGGTCTGCGATCGCGGACCTTGGTCGTCGCGAAACCGGGGAAGGGGAGCCGCAGCTCCGCGCGGCGGCGGAGCGGTTGCGCGAGCGCTTGGTCTCCCCGCTGGCGTTGCCCGAGCCTCCCGAGGCGCCGCACCCGCCGACGGGCAAGAGGGCGCGCCGGTCCAGGGGCGTGAGCCTCTGGACCGTCCCCATGCACGCGGTGTGACGGCGGCGGTCCGAAAATTTTGTCATGTTCGTGCAGTAACCACTTCATCGCTTCTCAGGCGAGTCGCATGACCGACAAGACTCCGGCCACTGTTGACACGCCGACCGTCGCCCGACCGAAAGTCGTCACCTTCTACTCGTTCAAGTGTGGGCTCGGGCGAAGCATGGCCCTGGTCGCGGTTGCCAATCGTCTCGCAACCGAGCGCAGGCCCGTATTGATGGTGGACGCCGACCTCGAGGCACCCGGCATCACGGTATCTCACCTCGATAGGGAACAGCTTCAGTCCGGCGAAGGGTTCGCCGAGATCGTGACGGGCGTCATCGAGGATCTGCTCCACGCGGCAAAATCGAAGCGGCCGTTGCACCCCACGTACGTGCGGGACCTCGCGGGCCGCGTCGCCGCCGCGATCCGGTCCCTCCCGGCCCCGGCCCCCAAGAACGCAGACCTGTTGGCGCGACTGTCGGCCGCCCTGCCCCAGTACCCCCCTCACCGACGCGTGGGTGCCCTCGAACTCCTCCCCGCCGGCCGCGTCGACGACAAGTATGCCGGGGTCATGCAACGCGTCCCCTTCTCTGACGCATTCGGCTATCCGATCGGCGGTGGGGACCGCCTCCGGAGACGTGTCCGCCGCGAGGGAATTCTCGAAGGAGGCACGCGAGAAAGTGCAGAGGTCCATTCAGCTTAACCCGAAGAATGCGCTCGCTTGGCGAAACCAGGGTGAGGCTGCCAGCGAACGGGCATGGCTCGAATGGGAGCTGGGTCGCCCCAAGGTCGCTTGCCGCCACGCGGCTACGGCCTGTGAAGAACTGCAAAAGGCTGTCCTCTTGAAGCCCGACGACTCTGATCACATGTCGTGTTTGGGACTTATGCTAGGACTCCTGGCCCGCCTGGATTGGGAAACGAAAAACAAGGAGAAGGGCCGTCGCCACTTTACCGCGGCATTCGAGAAGCTGACCGCGGCCGCGAATGGATCGGGGCTGGCCAAGTACTGGGCACAATGGGCCTATCTCAGCGAAATCGCTGCGAACTGCGAGCGAAGCGGCCGCGACGCGGCGGCGGCGCCGCTGTGGAAGCGCGCGCAGGATCTCAACGAGAACTTCGCCGAATTCTGGAGAGTTCTCGCGGGCTGGAAGGCGTCGCCTGAGCGGGCATTTCGCACTCTCCTGGGGCTGGTCGAGAAGAGTCCCGCGGTTCTCGTGGCCCTCCGCACCGAACTGGAGGCGCGACCGCTCCGACGCCACCCGGGATTCGCCAAGCACTTTCCGCAGGGTTTCCGCTCGGTCACCTCAACCACCAAGTCCGCAATGCCCCCAGCGGCTTTTCCCTTGTCGCGGCCGGCGCACACGGGATAGAATCCCGGGCACCCCAAGTCCCCAAAGGAGGCCTCCGCGTGATTCGTCCCGCTCCTTCGCTCCACGCGGCGCCGCCGCGGCGCGACTACGGTATTCACCCTAGGCGCGTGCTCGCGGCCGTCGTGCTGCCGGTCCTCGCCTGGGCGGCCCTCCTCGCCGCGCAGCCGACGCCGGCACCCGCACGCGTACCGACCACGGGGCGGCCGGCCGCCGCGCCCGCGCCCGGGGCGTTCCGCCTCGAAGGCAAGAGCGACGAACACGGCGCCTACGCCGGCGCGGCCACGCTCGCCGCGGAGCCCGACGGCGGCGGCAGCGGGGACCTCCACCTCGCCCTTGACCGCGGGAACGGCGTCCACCTCGAGGGCACGCTCGAGCGGCGCATCGACGGCTGGCGGTTCGAGGCGCCCTGGTCCGCCGGCGGCTTCACCGACGCCCTCGACGGCCGCTCCGCCGGGCCCGTCGTCCTCCGGGGCGTCTACGTCGCCGCGCCCGGCGGCGCGCTCCACGGCAAGTGGCGGCTGCTGCGCGACCGCCGGGTCATCGACCGCGGAGAAGAGACGCTCACGCCCGCCGCCGCCGAGCTGCTCGTCGTCCACGGCCGGATCTTCGGCGCGCCCGACGGCGCGACCGCGCTCCTCATTCGCGACCACCGCATCGCCGAGGTCGGCGCCGACGTGCAGCTCCGCGCCCACGCCTCGCCCGGCGCACGCGTCCTCGATGCCGACGGCGCGCACGTCCTCCCCGGCTTCCACGATGCGCACATGCACCTCCTCTCCGGCGGCGAGGCCGGCCTCGGCGTGGTCCTCGACAACGAAACCACCCTCGCGGGCGCGCTCGCCGCCGTGAAGCGCTTCGCCGACGACCACCCCGCCAACCGCTGGATCCTCGGCCGCGGCTGGCAGTACGGCATCGTCCCGCGCGGTACTTACCCTTCGCGCAAGGACCTGGACAGCGTCGTGCCCGACCGCCCGGTCCTGCTCGAGAGCAGCGACGGTCACGCGGGGTGGGCGAACACGCGGGCCTTCCAGCTCGCGAAGGTGACCGCGCGGACGGCCGATCCGTCGAACGGCAAGATCGTCCGCGAGGCGGACGGCAAGACGCCGCAGGGGACGCTCCTCGAGGACGCCTACGGCGTGATCGACGTGGTGGTGCCGGAGCCCGACCGCGAGACGCGCCTGCGCTCCCTGGCCGCGGCGCTGCGGCAGTGCCTCGAGTGGGGAATCACTTCCGCGGACGACGTCCCGAGCGACACCGAAACCTTCGACGACTACGCCGCGCTGCGCGCCCGACACGAGCTGCCGATCCGCGTCTCGGTCTCGCCCGCGCTCGAAGGCAGCCTCGCGGACTCCATCGCCGCGCGAAAAAAATACAACGACCCCTTCCTCCGCCTGGGCTTCCTGAAGGGCTTCGTCGACGGGGTGATCGAGTCGAAGACCGCCTACCTGTTGAAGCCGTACGCCGGCGGCCAGCATCGAGGCAAGCCCTGCTTCACGCCGGCGCGCCTCGACCGGCTGGTCGCGCGGGCGCACGGCGCCGGCTTTTCGGTGGCGCTGCACGCGATCGGTGACGCGGCGGTCCGGCTGTCGCTCGACGCGATCGAACATGCGAAAGCGGAGCACCCGGACTTCGCGGCCCGCGACCGGATCGAGCACATCGAAGTGGTGGACCCGGCCGACATGCCGCGCTTCGCGCAGCTCGGCGTGACCGCGTCGATGCAGCCTCTGCACGCCGACCCGGCGGGCCAGGCCTCCGGCGACGGCGCGTTCGCGCAGGCGGTCGGTCTGGAGCGCCTGCCGGCGGCCTTCGCCTGGCGCTCGCTCGCGAACGCCGGCGCGCGCCTCGCCTTCGGCTCGGACTGGCCGGTGGTGACGGCGAACCCCCTCGAGGGCCTGGCGGTCGCGTGCACGCGGCAGGACGCGGACGGCCGGCCGCGCGGGGGCTGGAACGTGTCCCAGGCCCTCAGCATCGAAGAGGCGGTGCGCGCCTACACCGAGGGCCCGGCCTACGCGCTCGGCCGCGAGGCGGAGCTGGGCAAGCTGGCGCCGGGCTTCCTCGCGGACGTCGTCGTGCTCGCGCCGGAGGTGCGACTCGACGTGCCCAAGACGCTCTGGAAGGGCAAGGTGCGGTGGGTGATCGTGGACGGTGAAGTGCGGCTGGGGGGCGAGTAGTCGAGGACGGGGGAGGGGAGGGTTGCGGGCGTCGCGTCCGCGTCCGAGTTTGGTGGCGGCTCTCTCGCGTCAGGACTGTGCATCGGAACCACTCAGTACCGCTCCACGGAAGTCGGTGACCAATAGCCGAAGGCAAGTTCGGCCGCCCGCGAGGCGCGCGAGCGAGGCGTAGTAACGGAGAACTACGTCGAGGGAGCGCAACGAAGCAGGCGGCCGAAATCGCCGAGGAAATTGGTCACCCAATTCTGTGGGGCGGTACTCAGGGACGCAGCAGGTGCAGGAAGGCCGGCGCCGCCGGGCTTCGTGGGCCCGCCACCGCGCTCAAGCCTTGACTTCTCCCGCTGGACTTGCTAGAACCCCCATTCCAATCGGCGTATTGCTTGTCGAGCCGCAAGACTCTTCCTCCCAAGGGGCACGCGCGGACGTGGGAGTCTCTCCACCTTCGGGACGGACCGAAAAGCCGCTCGCGGTCCGGCTGCTGATCGCGGTCGCGCTCGCCGCAGGCGGCCTGAGCGCCGGTTGCTCGTCCACGCCGGGCGTGGATCCGCGTGCGGGCGCGCGACCCCCCTGCCGGTGGGTGCCGGCCTGCACGTCCAACTACGAAAAGACCGCAGGCCACGTCGGCGGCGCCGCCCCCGCCCAGCGCGAGATCACGCAGATCGTCATCCACGACATCGAGGGCGTCGCGGCCGGCGCCATCCGTTGGTTCCAGAATCCGCGCTCGCATGTCAGCGCCCACTACGTCATCGACTACGACGGCGCCATCACCCAGATGGTCGCGGACGCCGACGTCGCTTGGCACGCGGGCAACCACGACGTGAACCTCCATTCCATCGGGATCGAGCACTCCGGCTTCGCCGATCGCAACCTCTGGACGGACGCCGAGTACAGGGCTTCCGCCGGCCTGGTCCGCTGGCTCTGCAAAGCCTACGGCATCCCCATGACCCGGCAGGGTATTCTCGGCCACGCCGAAGTTCCCGACCCTGAGGATCCGTCGAAAAAGGGCGGCCGACACCATCACACCGACCCGGGGCGATTCTTCGACTGGCCCCGTTTCATGAGACTCGTGACGACGCCGGACGAACCGAGTCGGCGAACCCCTTAGGGCCCGTAAGAAAGTAACTTGCTCGTTGAAGCGCAGGGGGGCGAGATGAATTCTCAATGCTCCAGTTTCAAAACTCAGACCAGGCTCCAGGTTTGATTCTCGATGACCACCCCGGAACGTAGCCCGGGCATGGGATCGCGGACTCTGAGTACCGCCCCACAGAGTTGGGTGACCCATTTGCTCGGCGATTTTGGCCGCCCGCGTCCCCCCTTCGCGCTGCGGCGCTTCGGGGCGCAGGCCGTTGCGCTCGCTCGCCGTAGTCCTCCGTTACTGCGCCTCGCGGGCGGCCAAACTTGCGTTCGCCTGTTGGTCGCCGACTTCCGTGGAGCGTACTGAGCCTTGAACTTTGAGCCTTGTCTGAAAATTGAGCCTTGAGCCTTGAGCCTTCTCCCGAGGAACCCCCTGGTTTCCGAACTGCATGGGTTTTTTTTCGGGCCCTTCGTTCCAGTCCTTCCTGCTACATGGGAGTACGCTGTCCATGAAGAAGCCGATCCTTCTTGCCACGCTGGGCGCGAGTCTCCTGGCGGCCGGCTGCAACGGCACGGTCGTAGTCCGGGACCACCGTGGGCCCCGATACGTTGAACCGGCGCCGCCCCCGGGCGCCATTGTGGTCCAGCAGACCACGACAGAGGTGGCCCCCGGCATCGTGCTGCAGGAGTGTGAGCTCGCCGAAGCCCCCGCGCCCCCTCCCGCCCCCCTGGTCGAATTCCGGACGCCACCCCCGTTCGCGGGCGCCATCTGGGTCGAGGGCAACTGGGTGTACGGACGCAACGGCTGGCGCTGGCACCAGGGCCATTGGACCCGGCCCGTCGGCAAGTACACGGTGTTCTATCCCGGGCACTGGGAACGTCGGGGCTCGCTCCACGTTTGGGTGGGCGGGGGTTGGCGGTAGACCGGGGCGCAGCGGGCCTTCGCGGCCCACGTTCCCGCTTGTGCAGGGCTCCACGGCGCGTAGCCCTGCCGCAACGGGTGCCGGTGTGACGCGTGTCCTTTGCTCCACGAGGACGATCCGGCGCGCCCGAACCCTGCCAAAAAAATGCTGAGAAAAGCGACAACCTTTCTTTAAGCCACGCTGTTGTACCGCTTCGGGAAGTCGAGGCTTGTTCTTTGAACGTCTGGCTTGGTCTCGGATGGGTCATTCGGTGGGGATGTCGAGCTGTCTCATACTCCTCCACGGAGGGCATCCATGACCTGTGAAGAGGTACGCTCGGAAATCGTGGCGGCGACGCGGGGGGAAAGCGATGCCACCACGACCGAAGCGGTGAAGCGGCATCTGGTCGGTTGTGTGGATTGCAGTTCCCTTTCTCGTTCGTACACAGAGACTTTTCAATTCCTACGCAGTGCCCCCTCTGTCTCCGCATCTCCTCAGTGTCTGCCCGCCTTGATGCGCCTCGTCGAGCAAACGGCCGCGGTTGAGGCGGTCGCACCTCGCGCCCCCGCCAGGCAGGTCGCCGCACGACGTTGGCTGCGGCCGGGAGGTGCCATCGTTTTCGCCCTCGCCGCGGCTTCCGTCCTGGTCTTCCTCCTCCCGACACTCACCGCGCAATTCCCGTCCCGAACATTATCCCCCCACTCCGGCTCCCCCCTCTCCGCCGCAGCCCGCATCCAGAGCTATCACCCCGGCTTCGCCGGACTCCCCCTTCTCCGCACCTCCGTCGAGCACGCCGAGGGCATCGCCTCCTCACCCGGAGACGCGCTCGGCAGCATCGAGGGCATCTCCGCTGACGTGGGCTCGTCGACCGTACTCGAGCTGCCGGACGTGGGGCTTCTCCGTTTGGACGGGCTCAGCCGGTGCCGGATGGAGGGTGCCCGCAGGGTCGTACTCGAGGAGGGGGAACTGTATGCTCAAATCCGACCGACCGGGCGAGACTTTTGTGTCGAGTCCGCGGCCGGCGTCGTGCGCGTGGTCGGGACACGTTTCCGCATGCGGGTGACCCCGCGAGGGACCCTGGTGACCGTCACGGAAGGCAAAGTCAGCTTCCGAAATCAGTTGGGAGAAGTGTGGCTCTCGGCCGGACAAAGATCCCTCGCCACCCTGGCAACCGCACCGTCGCCGGCCGCCGGCACCGAACCAGCCGACCCTTCCGACCCCGAGACGCGCGCCGCCCTCTACCAGGACCCCGCCCTCGACCTCGCCATCCAACCCGCCCCCTGCCACGTCCAATCCCCCGTGACCGCCCGCATCCGCTTGACCAATCCGAACTCCGCGCTCTGGGTCCACTCCCTCTCCGACGCCGCTTCCTACTATTTGTTGAACGTCACGAGACCGGATGGAACCACCTTTCAAGTGCGCATGAACGCCTATCGGCCGGTTGAACAGGCTTCGTATCCGCGGGAAAAGGGGATGGTCCTCCTGCGCAAGGGGCAGAGTTACGACGTGCAGTGCGCCCTCACCGACCTCTTCCCGTCGGCTGGGACCTACACGCTCTCCGCGTCCTATGCAAGCTCCAACGCAGCGGGGGATCGTCTGGAGGCTTGGCGGGGTGTCCTTACGACCGCCCCCGTGCGCGTCGAGGTCATCGATCGCCCCTGAGGCGGCAGCGCCGCGACCAAAATCGAACGCGGGTGCGAGGCCTGGGGTATCCCTCACTCCGGTCCGCCCTTGGTTGGCAGCCCCGCCCAAAGGCGGAACTACGAATCAGTTGGGCTCGAAGGCCCCACTCTTCTAGCGTTGTGGTGCTAGGCGGGCGCAGGATCTAACTACCGCATGGAGCATCCATGGCTTCCATCGACCAGATCGCCCAGCGGCTTACCGACCTGCGCGGCGCGGTGCGCCGTCTTTATCTCCAGCACGGCGTGGCCTCCCTCGTCCTCTGGGCGTCCGGCTTCGTCGCGGCGACCTTCGTCGTCGACTTCGGCATCCCCAACGTGCCGCGCGCCGTTCGACTCCTGTTCCTCGTCCTCGGCCTCGCGGGCCTAGGCTTCGCCTACCTCCGGTACATCCGCTACCCGCAGCGCGCCGCGCTCTCGGACGACGACATCGCCGGCCGGCTCGAGGCGCAGTTCCCGGGCCTCCGCGACCGGCTCATCAGCACGGTGCAGCTCCTGCGGATGAAGAATGACCGGTTCAGCTCGCCGGACATGGTGAAGGCCCTCGCGGTGGAGACCGTGCGCGCTTCGCGAGACCTGGACTTCGCTTCGATCCTCCTGCCCAGCGTGCCCCGCCGCCTCACCTATCTGGCGGCCACCGGCGTCGTCTGCCTTCTCGTCTCCGGGCTCTGCTGGAGCACCTACGCCGGCATCTACATCAATCGGCTGTTCGGCGGCTCGATGAAGTGGCCCCAGAAAACCATCCTGCTCGTGGAATTGCCGACGGTCGTCGCCAAGGGGGATGACGTACGCATCTCCGTCACCGCCTCCCAGGGCTTCCCGTCCAAGGCCTACCTGCGCTGCCGCTTCGCGTCCGGCGTCGAGGAGCAGCATCGGATGACGCGCCTCGCCGACCGCCAGGAGTTCCGGCACGAGTTCCCGAAAGTGACCGAAGGCTTCTCGGTAAGCGTCCAGGGGGGTGACGACGAGACCCCCTGGCGCGAGATCCAGGTCCTGATCCCGCCCCGCGTCGAACGGGTCCAGGCGTTCTTTTCCTACCCGCGCTACACGGGCCTCGCGGACACCCCGAAGGAAAAACCGGAAGAGGGCGGCAACCTCCGCGTGCCGATCGGCACGCGCGCCTCCTTGCGCATCAGCGTCAACATCCCGATCGAGTCCGGCCGCCTCCTCCTCGGCCGCGCGGGGCAGGCGCAGGAGGCCGTTACCCTCGCCGTCACCCCGGACGCGTCCGGCGCACCCCGGCTCCTGCTCGGCGCGGTGAACGTCGAACGCGATTCGGAATACACCCTCGAAGCGAAGGCGACCAACGGGCTGAAGAACAAGGAGCCCGTGCGCTACACGATCAAGGCGCTCGTCGACAACGCCCCGACCGTGAAAGTGCTGGAGCCGGGCGTCGACAAGTACGTGACGCCGGCGGCCGTCGTCCCCATTCGCGCCGCCGTGACCGACGACTACGGGATCCGCAGGATCTCGCTCGTCCACAAGTTCGTGGCGGGGGAGAAGCCCCCCGAGGTGACGATTCAGTTTGACCCCACCAACAACTCCGCCGAGTACGGCACGCGCAAGATCGATTCGACCTATGAGTTCGACCTCACTTCGATCAAGGCGAAGGAGGGGGACGTCATCAGCTACCGGGTCGAGGCGGAGGACACGAACGAAGCCCCGCAGGCGAACGTCACGCGAAGCCGGCAGTTCCTGTTCACGGTGATCAGCAAGGATGCACTGTCGACCCAACTCGACGAGCAGCGCATGCGCGTCAAGGAGGACCTGCAGAAGCTCGCCGCCTACCCGGAGGAGGAGCGGCGGGGGGTGCTGCGACTGCAGGAGCTCCTCGGGACCAAGGACACGTTGGAGCGCGCGGAGCGGCAAAGCATCGCGAGCGCAGCGACCTCCCAGCGACAGGTTTCCCAGCGGCTCGAGCGCCTGGCTCATGCGCTAGACGAGATCCTCAAGGACGTGGAACAGAACCGGCTGTGGGACGTCACGAGCCGCGAGAAGCTCTCGTCGATGCGGGACACGCTCAAGGGGGATTCCGAGACGAAGTCGCCGGAGGTCACCAATCAGCTCACGCAGGCGGCGAACGCGTCGAAGGCGCCGGAGCGGATGAGCCGGCTGGGGGAGTCCGGCGAGAAACAAAAGGAAATCCTCGAGGACCTCCGCCAGGTCCTCGGGAAGATGGGGGAGTGGGAGGACTACATGGAAGTCGTGAAAATCGTACGCGGGCTCAAGGAAAAGCAGAACCGGCTGAACAAGCGCATTCCCTCGCCGGAGGGCGGGCATTAAGGACGCGTGAGAAAATGGCTTGCTCGTTCGAAGCGCAGCGGGGCGACATGAATTCTCGATGCTCAATTTTCAAGACTCCGTACCGTTCCACGAAAGTCGGTGACCAGTAGCCGAAGGCAAGTTCGGCCGCCCGCGAGGCGCGCGAGCGAGGCGAAGTAACGGAGAACTACGGCGAGCGAGCGCAACGGCGTGCGCCCCGAAGCGCCGCGGCGCGAAGGGGGGAAGCAGGCTGCCGAAATCGCCGAGGAAATGGGTCACCCAATTCTGTGGGGCAGTAGGAAGCCCGGGTTGACGAGGTCCAGGCACGCCGCCTGGCGGTGCCGGCCGCCGTGGGCGAATTGGGCTGCGGCTCTGTCGCGTTCGATATTTGGTTGTGCCGGCTTGGCTACGCACTCATGGGGTGGACCCGTATGTTGAAACCTAGCGTCGGAACGGCACTCCTCTGGACCGCCGTCGTGGCCCTCGCGTTGACCGCACCGCCCGGGACCGGGCGAAGCTTCGGGGATGGGCAGCCGGAGCTGAAGGGGCTCGCGGAGGAGGAGAAGGAGGCGCAGCTCGAGGTTCAGAAGCTGGAAGAGAAGATCCTCCGCGTCGCGAAGTCCCTCGAGTCGACCCACCCCCACTACGCCGAGAAACTCCGGGAAGCGGCCCAGCGCCTTCAGGGGAGCCTGCTGCGTGAGGACTTGGAGATCCTGGTCCGCATGCTGGAAGGGGGGGAGGCCGGCAAGGCCGTCGAGCAGGGCAAGAAGGTCGAAACCAGCCTGGAGAGGCTGCTGGCGTTCCTCGAGGATCGCAAGGACACGGAAGACGCGAAAAACAAGTTGAAGGAAATCCGCGACGCGAAAAGCCGGCTCGCAAACGTGAAGAACGATCAGCGGGACGTGCTCAAGGAAACCCAGGCGATGAACGAGGCGCGGGAGCGCGAGCTGGCCGAGTTCAAGAAGGGCGTGAATGAGCTGCAAAAAGCGCAGGAGGAGGTCGCCAAGGACACGGCGGGGACCACTCCGGAGTTGCAGGCCGAGCTGGACAAGGCCATCGCCGAATTGAACCGCGCGCGCGAGGCCCAGGACCAGGCCGCGCAGGAAGCGGAAAAGGCCCGGTCCAAGCCGCTCCGCGACCTCAGCGAGCTTTCCAAGGGGCTCGACCGCCTGATTGGCGAGCAGCAGGAGGTGGAGAACGACACCCAGGCCCTCACGAGCGCGCAGGCCGGCTTGGCCGAGCTGCAGGAACGTCTCGCGAAGGCCGCGGAGGAGCAGAAGCAGCTCCAGGCAAAGACGCGGCAGGCGCAGGACAGCCCCGGGGGCGCGAGCGTGCCCTCCCTCGAACGGGAGCAAGCGTCCCAGGCCAAGAACATGGAGGGCCTGGCACGCAAATTTGACGCCGTGCCCCTCCCGCAGGACGCGAAGGGAGCGGCCGAGGCGCGGCGGGCCCTGGCGGAAGCGGCAACGGACATGAAGAAGGCCGCGGTCGATCTTCAGGATGAGACGACGGGCCTTGCGCAGCGGAGCATGGAACGCGCGCAGGAGGACCTGGCTCGCGCGCGCAAGGCGATCAAGGAACTGCAGGAGCAGCTCGCGAAGGGGGAGGACGACCTGCTGAAGAGCCTTTCGCGCAAGGAAGGCGACCTGGGGAACCAGGCCGGCCGGATCGCGGAAGACATGAAGCGGCTAGCCGCCGAGGCGCCGAAGTGGTCGCCGAACTCCGAGGGGAAGGACGGCGACGGGACCCAGGGGCAGTCGGGTCAGTCAGGTCAGCAAGGACAGCAGGGCCAACCAGGGAATCAAGGCGGGCAGCAAGGGCAGCAGGGGGGCAAAGAAGGTCAGAGCGGCCAGCAGGGGCAACAGGGCCAACAAGGCGGCCAGCAAGGCCAGCAGGGGCAACAAGGCCAGCAGGGCGGCCAGCAGGGGCAACAGGGCCAACAAGGCGGCCAGCAAGGCCAGCAGGGCCAACAAGGCCAGCAGGGCGGTCAGAGCGGCCAGCAGGGGCAACAGGGCCAACAAGGCGGCCAGAGCGGCCAGCAGGGGCAACAAGGCCAGCAAGGCCAACAGGGCGGCCAGCAGGGGCAACAGGGTCAGCAAGGCCAACAGGGCGGCCAAAATGCTCAGCAAGGGCAGCAGGGGCAGAAGCCCGCGCCGGTGAACCCGGAGCAGGCGGCCCAGGCGCTCTCGCAGTCGGCCAATCACACCGAACGCGCAGGCCAGAACATGCAGGCAGCGCGCAAGAACCTGGACGCGCGTGCCGCCTCCGAAGCAAGGACGGATGAGGCACGGGCGCTGCAGGACCTCGAGTCGGCCAAGGCCACCCTGAACGGTCTCCTCAACGAGATGAGCCAGCGCGAGCGCGGGGCCATGGAAAAGGGCGCACAAGCCCAGGAGAAGGCCGCCGCGGACACCGCGAACCTGGCGAACCAGCTCCGCGAGCTCGCCAAGCAGGCCGCTGACCCGCAGGTCGCCTCCGCCCTCGACCAGGCCGGGCGCGAAGCCAAACGGGCCGCGGGCAGCATGTCCACCGCCGCCTCCAACCTCGCCCCGCCCAACCCGAATGTCGCCTCCGCCGCCCGCGAGCAGGAAGAGGCCCGCCAGGCCCTCCGCCGCGCCGAGGAGGCCCTCAAGCGGCTCAAGGAGAAGCTCGCGAAGGAAAAGGCGGACGAGGCCGGGCTCAAGCGCCTCCGAGACCGGCAAAAGGAGCTGGAAAAGAAGGCCGAGGACCTCGCCTCCGCGCTGAAAAAGGCCGCGGAACAGGCAGCCGGTCAAGCCGCGGGCGCCTCGCAGTCCATGCAGAGCGCCTCCGAGAACCTCCAGAACGCGAAGCGCGAGATGGGCAAGGCGGCTTCCCAGATGGAGTCCCCTCAGGGTCGCGATCGGGCCAAGGCAAACCAGGAAAAGGCCATGGAGGAACTCCAGAAGGCGCAGGCCGCCCTCGACAGCCTCCCCAAGCCCAACCTGTCCGAAGAGGAAAAGCGCCGCCTCGAGCGCTTGCGACGTCGCCAGAAGGAAGTCGAGGAGGCCACGAAAAAGCTGAAGGAGGAACTGGAGCGCATCAATCGGAAAAACGCCGCCGACAAGTCACAGGCCGCGGCCGGCAAGATGAAGTCCGCCGGCGACTCCATGCAAGCGGGAAGCCCCGACTCCGCCCAGCAGCAGGAAGAGCAGGCCATGGACGACCTCGAGGACGCGGAACGCGATCTCGACGAGGCCGAGCGCGAGTACGCCGGGCTGCTGCAGGAAGAACTCCTCTTCCAGATCGAGAACGAGATCGGAAAGCAGCTCGTGGACCAGCGGAAGCTGGACGAAGAAACCATCGAGCTCGAAGTCCAGCGGCTGAAAGAGTCCGGCGGGGACGGAAACAAGAAGGGGGAGGACCTGTCTCGCGACCTGATCCTCAAGCTCCGCAAGCTCGGCGAGCGCCAGGGGGAGCTCGCCAAGAAGACCGAGGACGTCGCCAAACAGCTCGAGGAGGGGGGCGCCCAGGTCTTTGCCTACGTCGAGAAGGACCTCGGCGACGACATGCGCCTCGTCCAGGAGCTCCTCACGAAGCACAGGAACTCCGGCAACCATACCCAGCTCCAGCAGCGCGACATCGAGCGTAAGCTGACCGAGCTCCTCGATGCGCTCAAGCGGGAGAGAATCAGAAAGCAGAAAGAGCGCAAGGGCGGCGGGCAGTCCGGCGGCCAGCCGGGCGGCGGGCAGCAGCCCCTCGTCCCGCCCATCGCCGAGCTCAAGATGCTCCGTCAAATGCAGCTCAACATCAAGCGCAAGTCCGAGCAGTTCTACAAGGACTCCTCGAAGGAGCCCAGCGTGGACCTCTCCCCGCTTCAGAAAACCCTGCTCAAGCGGCTTTCCCATGAGCAGGGCAACCTTGCCGACATCGTGAAGAAGTTCACCAAGGCCCTCACGGAGGGCGGCGGCCAGCACTGAGCTGCTAACCGTTCGAAGTTCGTTTTCTTGCGACAATTCTACTTGGGTCGAACGCCACGAAAACCACAGATTTCACAGATTCAACGAGATTACACAGATTGCGAATCTGTGAAATCGTCGTTAATCTGTGAAATCTGTGGTTCCGTCGTCGCTTGGCTGCGGCACCGCCGCGCTGTGTCTCTTCTCCCGATCGAACCCTGCACAGGAGTAGACTTCCATGATCCCGCGCTGGATCGTGTTCCTCAGCGTCCTCGTCGGCCTGACCCTCGTGCCGGCAGGTGCGCCCGCCGGCGCCGACGACCCGAAGCAGGACGCGCAGCAGGACGAAAAAAAAGCCGAGCCAAAAAAGGACGCCCCCAAGAAGGGGGACGACAAAGAGGACGCCCTGGATCGCCTCAACAAGGACCTCAAAGAGGACGGGGCCGCCAAGACGAAGGAGCAGGACCGGTCGGACGACCTGGACGAGGCCTCCCGCAAGCTCCGCGGCGAGGACGGCGAGCCGGCCCAGGAGATCGATCCGATCGAGATCCTGAAGAAGGTCTCCGACAAGATGCTCGAGGCCGAGGAGTACCTGGCCAAGGCCGGGAACTGGAAGGCCTCCGAGGCGCAGAAAAAGGCCATCGAGGACCTGAAGAAGCTCCTCCGGGAGTCGAAGGACAAGGAACGCGAGGCCGCCGCCGAGCTGGAGCGGCTTCTCGCCGAGGGCAAGTCGAAAGAAGCCGGTGCCGCCGGCGACCTGCAGAAGCTGATCCGCGAGAACCAGGAGCAGGCCATGCAGAAGCTGGAGCAGATCATGAAGCAGGGGAGCGAAGAGCAGCGCCAAGCCGCCGAGGCCCTGCAGCAGCTCATGAAGGAAAGCCAGGCCAAGCAGTCCGAGGCCATGCAGCAGATCGAGAAGATCTTCAAGGAGGGGGAGCAGAGCATGGGCTCCGCTGTGGAAAACATCGAGAAGCTCATCAAGTACGCCCGCGAGATGCAGCAGCAGCAGTCGTCCTCCCAGCAGCAGCAGCAGAAGGAAAAGCAGCAGGAATCCGCCAAGGATCCGCGGAACTCCGAGCACAGCAACAACCCGGCCCAGAAGCCCTACACCCCGCCCGACAACACCCCACCGGACCAGCCGTCGACGCGCATGCCTCGCACCCCCGGCAATCCCTGGGGTAACCTCCCTCCGCACATGAGGGACGAAATCCAGCAGTACCGCCCCGAGGACCTCATCCCCGGCTACTCGGAGCGCTTGAGCAAGTACTTCAAGATCCTCGCCGGGGAAGAGTAGACGTCATGCGCGTGCGCATCCTGGCCTTGCTCGCGGCGGTCTGCGCCTCTCTCCTTCTCTTCGCCCCACGCGGCTTCACGGCCGAGAAGGACGATCCGGGCTTCGTCGAGACCACCGAGGCGTCGACCGCGGCCGTCGACCGGGGACTCGCGTTCCTGGCGCGGCGACAAAACCCGATCACGGGCGCGTTCGGCGACGACTACGAAGTGGCCATCACCAGCCTCGCCGGCCTCGCCTTCCTCGCCCAGGGCAACGTCCCCGGGCGCGGCAGGTACGGCGAAAACGTTCGACGTGCGCTTCAGTACATCCTGCGACAGTGCGACGAGGACAAGGCCGGGTTCATCCAGGAGCCCAAGAAGCATTCGCGCATGCACGGCCATGGCTACGCCACCCTCTTCCTCGCCGAGGTCTACGGCATGTCGGAGTCGATCCCCGGCCAGGACCTGAAGTTCCTCAGGGAAAAGCTCCACAAGGCCATCCGGGTCATCATGCGCGCGCAGACGGAGGAAGGCGGCTGGGGCTACACGACGGAACGAGAGTACGACGAGGCCTCCGTGACGGTCTGCGAAGTCCAGGCGCTGCGCGCAGCCAGGAACGCCGGCCTGCAGGTGCCCAAGGACGTCATCGATCACGCGGTGCAATACGTCCAGCGGTGCGCGAACAAGGACGAGAGCGGGAGTTTCGTGTACAGCCTGCGCGGGCACGCCAACCGCTCCAGCTTCGCCCTCACCGCCGCCGCGATTTCCACCCTGGTCTACACCGGACAGTACGATGCCCCGGAAATTCAGCCCGGGCTGCAATACCTCATCAAAAATCGCCCCGGGGCCACACGCAACGACTCCAGCCACTACTTCTACGAGAACTACTACGCCGCGCTCGCGATGTACTACGCCGGCGGCGACTACTGGCGCAACTGGTTCCCGAGCATCCGGGATGAGCTGGTCCAGCGACAGAATCGCTCGAAGACCGCCGCGGACGGCTGCTGGCCGGGAGAGTACTGCGAGGAGTATTGTACGGCGTTCGCCCTCCTGATCCTGCAGATCCCCTACCGCTACCTGCCGATTTTCCAGAAGTAGCCCCCGCGCGCCCTCCCCTTCCATCCCCCCCTCTGACTCCTCGAGCATCCCCCTTCCCCCCCCCCCCGCGTGAACGCAAGCTGCGTCACGAGCCGCCTCAAGGCGGAACTACAAACAGCTCCGTGGCCTGCGCGCGTCGGGCCTGGAAATCGGCCATCTCCGGGCAACCTGCGCGAAGTACTGCGACCCCGTTCGTAGTTCCGCCTTCAGGCGGAGCGACTGGCCGACGGATGGACCGAGTTCGCCGTCGCGCCCCGCCTACCTCGCCTGCTCCTGCAGGCTGGCGGTCTGACCTGCCTCCGTACCCCCCCCCGATTCGAGGTTGAAGGCCCACGAGCAAGCCTCTCGCCTCGTAGAGGAAAGGGTCGGGGCGAGGGGTGCCGCGGACGCTACGTTCGGATCTGGACGTCGCTACCGGCGCCACGGGCCACCGCGGCGGTGGGGGAGTGCACTCCCTCGACCCTAAAAACGGGCATGGTTCAACCGTGGGTTATAGCCAGCCGACGGCCGCCTGCCGTAGGGGCACCCCTGTGGGCGCCCACGACTGGCCGCAAGCCGTTGGAGTGCGCGGGGTCGCCGACAGGGCGGGCACAAGGCCCGCCCCTACGCCCGGACACGATTGCGTGTCACCGACATGCGGCACGATTTGAACCGTGCCTAAAAACGAGTCGGCCCCGGGCACCGTGCGGTGCCCGGGGCACTCAGGGCAAAGGGAGGGGGCGGATTCAGTTGGGGAGCTCGCCGCGAGGCGAGGCCCGGCTTCGGTTATCAGGTCTCCCGTCGCGGAGAGTCGGCCCCGGGCACCGTGCGGTGCCCGGGGCACTCAGGGCAAAGGGAGGGGGCGGATTCGGTTGGGGAGCTCGCCGCGAGGCGAGGCCCGGCTTCGGTTATCAAGTCTCCCGTCGCGGAGAGTCGGCCCCGGGCACCGTGCGGTGCCCGTGGCACTCAGGGCAAAGGGAGGGGGCGGACTTTGTTAGGAGCATCCCTGGAAGGTCGGGGAGTTCAAAAGACGGCTAGGGAGAAAGCACCCTCTCGTTCTTCTATCGGGCCTCGCCTCTCCCAATCCTCTTCCCCTTCCTTCCCGCTCGTCCCTTCAAACAAATCACATATAGTGCACCTGTCGTGCCATTGTTAGTATTTTGCGTTAACGATCCGAGTGAATTACATATAGTGTCTACACGTATACATTTACAACATAATGTTGAATTCTATCCGTCTCCCCGCGCGAAAGTGGTCAGATGTCATAGTGTCAATCTTGTTGAACATCTTCGTTGGATTGTGTTCGTTCAGTGACTTTTCAGCCTCCTCCCCTACGCATCCCCGCGCCCCCACCCAAGAGCCGCACTGGCCCTTTGCGATTCGAACATTTGCGCCATGATGATGAGTAGATCGAGGAGCGTGGAATGCTGCCCCGTAGGCATGTCTCATAAACTGAACAGTGTATATCATGATTAACACTTATTACATAACAAGCTATTTTCATTATGTTTCCGTGCCGAACGAAGTCGATATCTGCTCTATCTTGTAGGAAGGTCGGACCCCTGCTTCACCCGCGAAATCGATTCACAGCCCATGTGTCCGAATCTTGTTATAGAGTGTGCCGCGACTGATCTGAAGCCGCCTGCATGCCTCGGACTTGTTTCCGCGCACATCACTGAGGGCCTTGACGATCGCCTGACGCTCCACAAGCCGGGTCGCACGCTCCACCACCTCCGCCAACGGGCCGGACCCGAACTCCGGGACCGTCAATCTTCCAATCTCCGGCTGAAACTCCGGCGGCAAGGATTCGATCCCCACCTCCTTGTTGTCGGAGATGATCACTGCACGTTCGATCACGTTTTCCAATTCCCGCACATTCCCCTTCCAGCCATGCTTCAGCAGGCGTTCCATGACCTCCCGACTGACGCTCTGGATGTCCTTGTGATTGAGCGTGGCGTACTTTTTGATGAAGTGCTCCACCAGGAGTGATAGGTCTTCGGTCCGGTCCCGCAGCGGCGGGATGTGGAGGGTGATCACCGCGAGTCGGTAGTACAAATCCTCCCGAAACCCCTTCTCCCGGACCGCCTCAGTCAACTCACGGTTGGTGGCGGCGATCACCCGGACGTCCACCTTCCGGACCTCGTTCGAGCCCACGGGTTTCACTTCGCGCTCCTGCAGCACCCGCAGGAGCTTCGCCTGCAGGGCGAGCGCCACGTCGCCGATCTCGTCCAGGAAGAGCGTCCCCCCGTCCGCCTCCTCGAACAGCCCCTTTTTCGAGCGGATCGCGCCCGTGAACGCACCCTTGACGTGCCCGAACAGCTCGCTCTCCAGCAGGCTCTCCGGCAGCCCGGACGCGTTCACCGCCAAGAAGGGCTTGTTCTTCCTCGGACTGGACCGGTGGATCGCCTTGGCGAAGAGCTCCTTCCCGGTCCCGCTTTCCCCTTGGATCAGGACGGTCGATGCGGAATCCGCGATGCGACGGGTCATCGAGAAGATGTCCTGCATCTTCTTGCTCTTGCCGATGATGCTCTCGAAACTGAACTGCGCGTCCTGCTCGCTCCGAAGCCGCGTCACCTCGACGAAGAGTTCGCGCCTCTCCATCGCCTTCCGGATGACGATCTTCAGCTCTTCGCGTTCGAACGGCTTGGTGATGTAGTCGTGGGCCCCGTCCTTCATCGCCGCCACGGCCGACTCCACGGTCCCGTAGCCCGTCACCACGATGAAGGGCACGTCCGGGCAGGCCTGCCTCACATGCTTGAGCAGCTTCATCCCGTCCACGCCGGGGACCTCGAGATCGGAGATGACGAGGTCGAAGCCGCTGTCCTCGAGCATGCGCAGGGCGTCGTGGCCTGTGGCCGCGGACTCCATCTCGTACCCCTCCTCCGTCAGGATGCGGCGGAAGAGCGAGAGCATGTTGAGCTCGTCGTCCACGACCAGGACACGGCGGGCCATGCGGCGCTCCGGAGGAGGGGAAAGGGAGAACTCACGACGCGTTTTCACTCTACCCCTCTCCCCTCGGAGTGTCAAGCCTCCGCATGCTCGGATGCCAGTCCCTTGACTTCGGACCGGACCGCTGACATAATCGAAGGCTTCCGGCGCGGGCGCCGGCGTCCCCTTCCCCCGCCCGGTGCGCCGCGGGAGGCACGTCCGCCGAGCGCCCTGCGCGCGCCCGGTGCGCCGCGCTGCCGTGCCGGGTTTCCGCGACTGCCGGTGTTCTCCCTCTTGGGGGTTTTTCGGATGGCCTCTCGCAACGAGGAGCTGCCCCTGGGCGCGGCCCCCTCCGCGAATGGCCATGCCGCCGCCCCGACCCAGGAGCCGGTCCCTCGCGACGCCCCGCCCGAGGACGAAGTCGTCGCGCTCCGCCGCCGTCTCCAGGAGGTCGAGGACGCGAACACCGGCCTGCGGGAGCACATCCAGTTGCTCGAAACGGTGCGCGAGCGCCTGTCCCAGCTCACCGACAACCTGAATCGCACCTACCGCCTCACCCAGGAAATCAACACCCTCGATATCGACAAGATCATCCACGTCTGCATCGAGAAAGTCCCGCTCCTGGTCGACGCCAAGCACGTCTCGCTCTTTTTTTACAACCCCAAGACCGACGAGCTGGTCCTGAAGGGCCATAACCACCCCTATGAGATCCACCGGCGCGTCGTGGTCCGGCGCAATCCCAACAGCATCATGGGCGTGGCCGTCCAGACCCGCGAGGTCCTCTTGGTCGGAGACATCGAGGAGTTCGAGCGTACCCGCGGCATCCGGCTCAACCGGTCCTTCGCCGAAAAATACGTCACCAAGTCCTGCGTGTGCGTCCCCCTCCTCGCCGGCCGCGCCGTGGTCGCCGTCCTCAACCTCTCCGAAAAGGTCGGGGACGGCTGCTTCGACGAGCTCAACGACCTCCCCCCCCTCGTCCAGCTCGCGCACATCCTCGGCGTCGCCATCCAGAATTGCATGCTCTTCCGCGAGATCGACCGACAGGCCCGCACCGACGGCCTCACCCACCTGCACAACTACAGGTCCTTCTACGAAAACCTCAAGCGGGAGATCCACCGCGCGGTCCGCTACCGGCGCAACCTCTCCTTCCTCATGACCGACGTCGACGGCTTCAAGAAGATCAACGACACCTACGGCCACCCCGTCGGGGACCGCGTCCTGGCGGGCATCGCCCAGGAGATCACCGCCTACATCCGTCGCGAGGACGTCGCCGCCCGCCTCGGCGGGGACGAGTTCGCCCTCCTCCTCCCGGAAACCCCGCTGAAAGGCGCCGCCGTCGTCGCGGAACGCATCCGCGATCTCATCAACGCCCACGACTTCGAGGTGAGCGATCCCCAGTTCCGCGTGGCCTTGAGCTATGGCGTCGTCGAGTTCCGCGAGGGCATGACCCTCGGGGACTTCGTGAAGAGCGCGGATGAGGCCTTGTACGCGGCCAAGGCGGCCGGAAAAAATCGCATCGTGACGGGTGCCTGGACCCCACACCCGGTTCCCGCACCCGCAGCCGCGTCGGCGTCCGGGTCCGCCCCCTCCGCCGAGTCGGCGACCGCCCCTGCTTCGCCAGGCTCGCCCGCGGTCGAGCCCTCCCCGCCCCCTCCTGATGCCCCGCCTCCTGCTTCCCCCAATTCCTGACGGCGAAATGTTCGAATACCTCGAAGGTCGCATCGCGGACCGCGGCCCCACCCATGTCGTCGTGGACGTCGGGGGGGTCGCCTTCCGCCTCGCCGTTCCCCTCTCCACCCAGGCGAGGGTCGCCGCGGGCGGTACCTCGCGCCTCTACACGCATCTCCACCTCCACGAGGAACAGGTCCGCCTCTTCGGCTTCGCCACCCTCGACGAGCGGGAAGCCTTCCGCCTCCTGAACGGCGTCTCCGGCATCGGACCCGTCACCGCCCTCGCCGTGCTCTCCAGCGCGAGCGTCGCCGATCTCCAACGCGCGATCGCCGAGGAGGATCGCGCCTTCCTCCGCCGCCTGAAGGGGGTCGGCCCCAAAACGTCGGAGCGGATCCTCCTGGAGCTCAAAGAACCCTTTGCCGCCATGCGGCGCTCCTCCGGCGCGCCCCCGCCCTCGCCCCAGGAAGCCGCCGCGGAGGACGCGGTGCTCGTCCTCGTCTCCCTCTCGTTCACCCGGCCCGCCGCGGAAGACGCCGTCAAGCTCGCCCGCGGGTCCCTCGGCGCCGGCGCCCCGGTCGAGGCCCTCGTCAAAGAGGCCCTCCGGCACGCCGCTCGCCCCGCTTCGCCCCCCTTGCGGAGGTAGTCCTGATGCCCCCACGTGCAAGCCACGCGACTCAGGTCCCGGCCCTCGTCGCCCTCGCCCTGCTCCTGTCCCCGTTCTTCTTCGCCGGCTGCGCGACCCAGGATACGGGTCGCCTCGGCGCCAAGGACCTGATCGACCTGGGCAGATACTACTACCAGCACGGCAAGTTCGAACTCGCGGAACGCGAGTTCCGCGCCGCCCTCGACCTCGAGCCTCAGAATCCCGCGGGGCTCGTCGGGCTCGCGTCCATCTGCCTGGCGCGCGGGCAGGCCTTCCTCTTCCATAAGGAACCTCGCAAAGCCGAGCAGGAATACCGCCTGGCGGAGCTCCACTTCAAGGCGGCCATCCGGCTCAAGCCGAAGGATGTCGACGCCCAGCTCGGCCTCGGCCAGACGTACTGCGAGTGCCGGCTCCCCGAACTCGCCATCCCGCCCCTCCGGGAGGCCGTCCACCTCGCCTCCGGGGACGCCCCCAAGCTCCTCCGCGCGCACTACTACCTCGGCCTCTCCCTCGCCCTCCAAAAGGAATACCCCGAGGCGCGCAAAGTGATCAAGGCCTTCCTCGAGGCGCTCCCCAAGGGCCAGATGGAGACCGAGCGCAAGGAGCTCGAGGCGCTCATGGGAGACCTGGAAAAGGAGGTGGCGCGCGACCCGTAGGCGTCACCGCCTCTGACGCGCCCGACCGAACGCATGAGCCTCAACCCCCGCCGACTCGCCGTCGCCGGCGCCGTGCTCCTCGTCCTCCTGCTCCTCTTTTTTTTCGTGGAGACGGACTCCGGGCGCGTGCGGAAAGTCGTCGAGCGCGGGCGCGCCGCCGTGGTCCGCGGGGACGCCGACGCCTGCGCGGCCCTCTTCGTCCCCGACTACGACTATCGCGGACAGAACCGGGCCGGGCTCGAGGACTGGCTCCGCCGCTCCCTCGGCGAGTTCAAGTTTTCCGACGCCCGCATCCTCGGGAAGGAAATCGTCTTTCCCACCAAGGACGAGGCCCAGGTGAAGCTCGACGCCCTCCTCCGCCCAGGGGCCGACGCCTCCTTCCCGGAGCCCTTCCGCGTCCAGCTCCGGCTGCACCTGAAGCTCGCGCGCAGGCAGGGACAGCCGGACGCCTGGTTGATCGACCGCCTCGAGCCCATCGATGGAGCCCGCTAAGGGCGCGTCAAGAAACAACTCATGCAGCTCGGAAACCAGGGAGCTCTTCAGGAAAAGGCTCAAGGCTCAGTTTCCAGACAAGGCTCAAAGTTCAAGTTTCAGAGTCCGCGATTCCGTGCGCGGGCTGCGTTTCAGGGTGGTCATTGAGAATTGAACCTTGAGCCTTGTCTGAGTCTTGAAAACTGAGCCTTGAGAATTCTTGTCGCCCTCCTGCGCGTCCATCGAGCGGGTCATTTTCTTACGGGCGCTAAGGCCATGTCGGATGCCCCCCCGGCCGTCTCCAGGACCGACGCGGTCGGCCGCGTCCTGGTCGTCGACGACGAAGACTCGGTCGGCGAGGTCCTGTCGCTCGTGCTGCGGAAGGAAGGCTACGACGTGGCCCGCGCCACGGAGGGCGAGCAGGGCCTCCGTCTCTTCCGCGAGGCCCCCTACGACGTGGTGCTGCAGGACCTCCGCATGCCGGGGCTGGACGGGCTCACCCTCCTTCGCCGCTGGAAGGAGCTGGATCCCGACGTGCAGGTCCTCATGATCACCGCCTACGGCACCTGGCAGGCCGCCGTGGAGGCCATGCGGCTCGGCGCGTTCGACTTCGTCCGAAAGCCGTTCGACAATCGCGAAATCCGCGCGGCGGTCGCGCGTGCCCTCCTTCTGCGGCGCATCCGCCGCTCCGACCCGGGCTTCGCCGACGCCGGCCTCCTGCGCGCGATGGTCGGCAACGCCCCGGCGATGCGCGAGGTGCTCGAGCACATCCGGCGGATCGCGCCCACGGAGGCCACCGTCCTCATCCAGGGGGAGAGCGGCACCGGCAAGGAGCTGGTCGCACGCGCGCTCCACCTCGGCTCCCCGCGCGCGGCCGAGCCCTTCATCCCCGTCAACTGCGGCGCCTTCACGGAGTCGCTCCTCGAGAGCGAGCTTTTCGGCCACGTGAAGGGCGCCTTCACCGGCGCGGTCGCGGAGAAGCGCGGCCTCATCGAGCTGGCGCATGGCGGGACCTTCTTCCTGGACGAGGTCGGCGAGATGCCCCCCCCCCTCCAGGTCAAGCTCCTGCGGGTCCTCGAGGAGCGGGAGTTCCTGCGCGTCGGCGGGACCGAACGGACCCGCGTGGACGTCCGCATTCTCACGGCCACCAACCGCGACCTCGAGGAGGAGGTCCGACGCGGGACGTTCCGCGAAGACCTCTTCTATCGGCTGAACGTCATCCCGCTCGAGCTGCCCCCGCTGCGGGAGCGGAAGGAGGACATCCCCCTTCTCGCCGGACACTTCCTCGCCAAGCACGGGCGCTCGCTTCGCCGGGAAGTCACTGGTTTCGCCCCGGAGGCGATGTCCGCGCTGCTGGCGTACGACTGGCCCGGGAACATTCGGGAGCTGGAGAACGCCGTCCACCGGGCCGTGGCCCTTTCCGAGGGGCCCGAGATCCGCCGGGAGGATCTGGTCGAAAAGATCCGCGGCGCGGACTCGACGCCCCCTGGGGTGGTGCTGCCCGCGGACGGCTTCTCGCTGGAGGGCAAGCTGGAGGAGGTGGAACGTGGCTACATCACCGAGGCGCTGAAGGTCTCCGGCGGGAGCCTGACGAAGGCCGCCCGTCTCCTCGGGACCAGTTTCCGCTCGTTGCGCTATCGGGTGAAGAAGCTCGGGATCCCCAAGGAAATCTTCGGACCCAAGGAGCTGGACGATGATCTCGGTGCTTGAAGCGATGCGCCTCGTTCGGGAGCATGTCCCCGCCCGGCGCGTGGAGACCGTTCCGTTGCTGTCGTCCCTCGGCCACGTGCTCGCGGAGGACGTGGAGTCCGACCTCGACATGCCGCCGTTTCGCCGGGCGCAGATGGACGGGTTCGCGGTCCGGTCCGAAGACCTCGCGTCGGCGCCCGTGGAGCTGCGCGTAGCCGGCGAGGTCTTCGCAGGCGTCACCGGCGAGCACCGCCTCGAAGCGCGGACCGCGGTGAAGATCATGACGGGCGCGCCGGTCCCGGACGGCGCCGATGCGGTGGTCCAGGTCGAGCACACGGAGGCGGCGGGGCCCGGCCTCGTCCGTATCGTCCGGGCCGCGAAGGCCGGGGCGAACGTGGTCCCACGCGGGCAGGAGATGCGAAGCGGGCAGACCGTGCTCTCCCGGGGCGCGCTGCTCCGGGCCGCGGAACTCGGCGTGCTCGCCTGCGTCGGTCGGGAGCGCCTGAAGGTCTGGCGCAGGCCCACGGTCGCGGTCCTTACGACCGGGGACGAGCTGGTGGACGTCCGCGCGCGGCCGACCGGGGCGCAGATCCGCGATTCCAACGGCTACTCGGTCGCGGCCCAGGTCGCCGCGGCCGGCCTTCCCTTCGCCTACCTCGGCATCGCGCGCGACACCCGCGAGGAGTTGCGCTCCAAGATCCGCCTGGGCCTCTCGGCCGATTGCCTCGTCCTCACCGGCGGCGTCTCGGTCGGCGAGAAGGACCTCGTCTCGGACGTGCTGAAGGCGGAGGGCGTCGGGCTGCTCTTCCACCAGGTGGCCATCCGCCCGGGGAAGCCCGTCTGCTTCGGGCGCAAGGGGAACACGCTGGTCTTCGGCCTCCCGGGCAACCCGGTCTCCACCTTCGTCTGCTTCGAACTCTTCGTACGGCTCGCGCTCGGCCTCTGGATGGGCAACCCGGCCCTCGAACGCCGCACCGTCCGCGCCCGCATGTCAGCGGCCTTCGCGAAGAGCGTCCCGGACCGGCAGCTCTACCACCCCGCCTTCCTGACCCCATCGTCTCCTGGGGGGCAATTGCCCGCCGTCGCCCCCGTCCCCTGGAAGGGGTCCGCGGATCTCCTCGGCCTCGCGGGCGCCAACGCCTTCCTGATCCAACCTCCCGGCGCCGCGCCCCTCGCCGCGGGCGACGAGGTCGACGTGCTTCTCATGGAGTAGGGTGAAACGGTGAACAAGCCATTGCGGGGTCGGCTGCTCGGTATTTTCGGACCTTTTTTTTACAACGACCCGAAAAAGGCTTTACACAGAGACGCGGAGACGCAGAGGCCGGGCGCTGAGTCCACTCTCCTCTACCGGCGATCATCGCCGGCAACGCACTGAGAGATCGATTTTAGCTTCATTTCGGCTTGTTGTTTTGTTACCACTTCGGCGCGAAGGAGGCTCACTCCACGGACCGTCCTCTGCGCCTCCGCGTCTCTGTGTTTCGTCCCCTCGTTCTTCGGCCACGGCAGCCCTCGAGTGCGTTCCCCGTTCCTCGTTGATCCATCGCATCGACCGCGTTTCCCCACGACCTCCCCCTCTCCCTCGCCGACTTCCTCTCTCCTGACCCCCACGACCCTCCCCCTCACCACCGAGCGCCCCTCCCATGCACGCGATCGCGACCCTCTTCCTCCTCCTCTCCTACGCGCTCCTCTCCTATCTCTCGCTCCCCCCCGCCGACCTCGACTTTCTGGCCTGGATCGCCGCCGCCCCTTACATGGCCTTCGTCCTCCTGGGCGGCGGCCTCCGCCGGTTCCCCCTCTGGGCCTGGTTCGGCGGGTGGCTCTTCTTCGCCCTCGGCTTCTCGTGGGTCGGGCACGTAAGCTGGCTGGTCGTAGTTCTCCTCGCCGCCTACCAGGGGGTTTTCCCGCTCCTCTACGCCCTCGTCCAGCGCCGCGTCGCGCCGCGGCCCGGCTGGCGCTTCTTCCTGGCCGCCCCGCTGCTTTGGACCGGCGCCGAGCACTTCCGCGGCATCGCCTTCGGCGGCTTCCCCTGGCTCCATCCGGGCCACACCCAGCACGCGCATCTGCCGCTCCTCCAGCTCGTCGAACTGACCGGCATCGCCGGACTGAACGTCCTCGTGTACGCCGTGAACGCGCTCTTCGCGTGGCTTTTCGTCGCCGTGATCCGTCGCGAAGGCGCGAGCTGCCTCCGGTCGCGCGCCTTCCTGTGCTGCGCGGGCAGCGCGCTCATCGCGCTCGGCGCGACGCTGCTGTTCGGCCGGTACGCCCTCTCCCTCGCGGCGCCCCGGCCGGGCCCGGTCTGCGCCCTCGTCCAGGGCAACATCCCCCAGAACGTCAAGGAAGAAGGGCTGAACCTCGAGGAGCTGCTCCAGAAGCACGTTGACCTCTCGCTCGGCATCCAGGAACCCTACGACGTGCTCGTCTGGGCAGAGACGATGTATCCCTACGCCCTCGGCCGCTACGCGGAAAACGCCTTGGACGCGCAGACGCTGGCGATGCGGCTGCGGAAGCCCTTCGTCCTGGGCGCGATCACGCTGGAAAAGGACGCGCGCGGAGTCGAGCGGACCTACAACAGCGCGTACCTGCTTTCGCCGTTGGGACGCCTCGTCTCCCGCTACGACAAGGTCCACCGCGTCCCCATCGGCGAGTTCATCCCGCTGCGCGAGCGGTTTTCGTGGCTCGACTGGGTCGTCACGCATGCCTCGGAGCTGACCTCCGTCCCGAATCTCTCCGCCGGGAATTCGATCCACCCGTTCGAATGCGAGGGCCGGCGCTTCGGCGTGCTGATCTGCGGGGAGGTCATGCACACCTATCTCGCGCGCTCCCTGGCCCAGGCAGGCTGCGAGTACCTGGTCACGCTGGCGAACGACGGCTGGTTCAAGGACTCGGGCGAGCTGGACCAGGATCTCCATCTGGCCGCCTTTCGGTGTGCGGAACTGAAGATGGGCATGGCGCGCGCCACGAACACCGGGATCTCGGCGATCATCGGCCCGCGCGGCGAGATCCATCCGTTGCTCGGCCCGCGCGGCGAGACTCGCGAATTCGACGGCGTGCTCGTCGGCCAGGTGCTCTTGAAGGAGCGCGAGACGTTTTTCGAGCGACACGGAGACTGGCTGGGCCAGTGTTGCATGGCGCTCCTGGCCGCGGGCTTTGTGTACGGCCTGGCGAGACGCCGGAGCGGGCCCCCTCCTCCGGTCCCGCTGTCCGGGCCTCCGCGACCCAAATCGCGGTGAGCTCACAGCGCGGCGTCGCAGCCAAAGGAACCGAACCGCGACCGTCAGGGAGCGGCCTCGGCGTGCCCTTGCTCAACCCGGGCATCGATCTCGCCTCCCAGTCACGACCTCCCGGTCCGCGGCCTGCGACCGATCCGTCCGCCGGCGGGGCACCGCGGACGCGCACACGCCACAAAATCGTTGGAGGAAGGTTGGCGTCCGGCTGCCACCACGCGTGGACTCCTCGGGCCGTCGGAGGCGCCGCACCTGCCGTTCGGCACGGGCCGTGGTCACGCGGCACTTTGCTTGCGGATGCACAGGGGTGCGTCCGGGTCCCGGCGTGTCCCCATTCGCCCCTTTGAAAAGGCTTGACAAGCCGGCGGCGACCGTGCTATTCAGCTTGCGCGTCGCGGAGGGTGCAGGTCCTCTATCCCCTTTCGGCGGTCGGACGCAATTGCGCTGTCCATCGCTGGTTGCGTGGGACCCGGCCCATTCGATCTCCGCGAGTGAGGATCCATGACATTGACGGAAGACACCCTGCCCCCGCAGCCCGCGGGAGAGGTCCCGACGCAGCCCCTTTCGGAAGGCTCGTCACCGACGCCCGCCGATGCGGAGGGCTCGGTCGCCGAACCCACCTTCCCCGTCCTCGCGGTGCAGTTTTTTCTCGTCCCGATGCTCATCGTGCTGACCTGCGTCGGCCTCTACGCGGGCGTGCGCTGGATGATGGGGGAGGAGCGGGGGATGCACGGGCTGCTCGACGAGTTGCATGGCGAGAAGGGAAATCGCAAGTGGCAGGCGGCATTTGAGCTCTCTCGGCAGCTCGCGCTCGATCGCCAGGCCGGCACGCCGGTCCCCGCCGAAGTGACGGAACGCCTCCTGCAGGAGTTCAAAGAGTCGCGTGGAGGTGAACCGCCTCTTCGACGCTTCCTGGCTCTCGCCCTCGGCAACCTGAAGGACCCGCGCGCCACGGAGCTCCTGATCGATGCGATCGGGCATCCCGATCCTGGCGACGCGAACAACTCGCTTCTCATCGGCGCCCTTCTGGCCCTCGGGAACATCGGAGACGCGCGCGCGGTCCCGGCGGCGGTCGGGCTCGCGAAGAACGAGGATCCCGGAGTGCGGAAGGCCGTCTATTACACGCTCGGCATCTACGGCGAGGCGAGCGCGATTCCCGTCCTCGAGGCCGGCGTGAAGGACGGCTGCGACGACGTTCGGTGGAACGCCGCTCTCGCGCTCGCGCGCATGAAGCATCCCGGCGGGGTGGCCGTGCTGCGCGAGATGCTGGACCGGGAGTCGCTCGCGAAGGTGACGGCCCGCGACGAGGACAACCAGCCGACCCTCCTCCTGGAAGCCAACCTGGAGGACGTCATGGTGAACGCGCTTTCGGGCGTGGCCTGCCTGGGCAGCCGCGACCTGGAGCCGCTGGTCGAAAAACTCTCGAAGAACGACAAGAGCCTGAAGGTGCGAAGGGCCGCGCTCGCCGCCCTGGAGAGCCTGCGCGGGGCCAAGTAACCGCCCGACGGGCCTGGAAGCCTGACCCGGTGATCTAGGAGGAACTCGCATGGCCGACGAGACGCCGAAAGCCGCGGACGGCGCCGCGACCCCCCGCGCCAAGCCCATGCTCGGGCCGAGCGGGCGGCCGCTCGGGGCGCCTCCGGGTCCTCCCCTTCGCCCGCCCCGCCCCGCCGGTTTGCCGGCGCCGATACCGTTGGCCGCGGCCGCGCCGCAACCCGTAGCCGCCCCCGCCCCCGCCCCCGCGACGCCTGCGGCTGTCGCTGCGCCTCCTCCCGTCGCCGCTCCCGCCATCCCGGCGGTCGCGCCGCCGAAGCCTGCGGCGCCCGTTCCGGCACCCGTCGTCGCGAAGCCCGTGGTTGCCGCCCCAGCCGCAGCCGCAAAGCCCGCGACTGCTGCGGCCGGCAAGGAGGCGAAAACCACGCCCCTCGGTCAGGCACCGCCCCCCAAGCTCGTCGCGCCGGCGGGCATCAAGATGCTCACCGCCTATCCGCCCCAGGCCGGCGCCGCTCAAATCGGCGCGGAAATCTCGCGCCGCGACTTCACGGCCCTCTGGCTCAAGATCGCGTGGGGGACCTTCGCCGCCGGTTGCGGCATCGGGACGCTCGGGTCGGTGCGCTTCATGTTCCCCAACGTCAGCTTCGAGCCGCCCCTGACCTTCAAGGCCGGCTTCCCGCGCGACTTCGCCGAGGTCGGCAAGGTCTACGAGCAGTTCAAGGAAAAGTACTTCACTTGGCTCATCCGCGAGGAGTCCGGCCTGTACGCGCTCTCGACCACGTGCACCCACCTTGGCTGCACGCCGAACTGGCTCCAGGCCGAGCAGAAGTTCAAGTGCCCGTGTCACGGGAGCGGGTTCCGCAAGACCGGCATCAATTTCGAGGGACCGGCCCCGCGCCCGCTGGAGCGCTGGCGGATCGCCTTCGCGGAGGACGGGCAGATCCTCGTCGACAAGGGAAAGAAGTTCCAGTTCGAAAAGGGGGAATGGGTCCAGTCCGACGCCTTCCTCAAGCTGTCCTAAGTACCGCTCCACGGAAGTCGGTGCCCCACTGCCGAAGGCAAGTTCGGCCGCCCGCGAGGCGCGCGAGCGAGGCGTAGTAACGGAGAACTACGTCGAGCGAGCGCAACGAAGCTGGCGGGCGAAATCGCCGAGGAAATGGGTCGCCCAATTCTGTGGGGCGGTACTAAGGGCCCGTAGGAAAATAACTTGCTCGTTTGACGCGCAGGAGGGCGACACGAATTTTCAATGCTCAATTTTCAAGACTCAGACAGGGCTCAAGGTTCAATTCTCACTGATCGCCATGGAACGTAGCCCGGGCGCGGATTCGCGGACCCTGAGCCTTGAACTTTGAGCCTTGGCTGAAAATTGATCAATGAGCCTTGAGCCTTTTCCCGCGGAACTCCCTGGTTTCCGAACCGCATGAGTTTTTTTTACGGGCCCTAAGCCGTCCCGCGTCCCCTTCGAGCGCCCTCATCCCCATCAGCATCGGGAGTCGCCAGCGTGGCTGAAAAGACGCCTGTAAAAGCCAAGTCCGCCCTGGCCCAGGCCTGGGCCATGGTCACAGACTCGCAAATCTGGACGTCCCTCATCCGGCACGGCTACCCCGAGGACGCTCGGACCCGTTCGCTGGCCGTGCTGACGAACGTTTTCCTGCATCTGCACCCCGCGAAAATGCGGAAGTCGGGCCTGCGCATGCGCTACACATGGTGCATGGGCGGGCTCTCGTTCTTCCTCTTCCTCTCGCTCACCGTCACCGGCCTCCTGCTGATGTTCTACTACCGCCCGACGGCGGAGTACGCGTTCAGCGACATCGTCTACCTGCGAGAGGACATCCCCCTGGGCATCATGCGCGAACTGCATCGCTGGGGCGCGCACGCGATGGTCATCACCGTGTGGCTCCACATGATGCGCGTCTTCCTCACCGGCTCGTACAAGCCGCCGCGGGAATTCAACTGGGGCATCGGCGTCCTCCTGCTCGTGCTGACGCTGCTCCTCAGCTTCACCGGCTACCTCTTGCCGTGGGACCAGCTCGCCATCTGGGCCATCACCGTCGGCACCAACATGGCGCGCGCGACCCCGGTCGTCGGCTACGAGGGGCCCCTCGCCCAGCTCCTCAAGCTCGGCGACATCGCCCTCGTCCACGCGGGCGCGGATGCGCGCTATTTCCTCACGGCCGGTCGGCTCATCGGCGCTCAAACCCTGCTCCGCTTCTACGTCCTCCACTGCGTCGGGATCCCCCTCGCCGCTACGGTCCTCATGGCCGTGCACTTCTGGCGCGTCCGCAAGGACGGTGGGATCTCCGGACCCATGTAAGGAAGGGATAGGGATCGCATGCCGGAATTCGTCAAGCTGGCGATCAACGCGCTTACGGCGCCGTCCATCTTCGTGACGCTCGCCATCCTCGTATTCTTCGCCTCGCTCAAGTTCTACCGGATCTGGACCCGGCCGAAGTTCGCCCTCGGCCTGCTCGTCGCGAGCATCCTCTTCTTCCTGATCAGCATCACCGACGCCCACTTTCAGTGGATCGTCAGCCAGCCCGACAACGTCCCCATCATGGCGATGCTCTACGTCGTCGGCTTCTTCTACTGGCTCTCCCTGCGCCAGGCCGCGATCAACGATGAGCGCATCGAGCAAGGCAAGGGCCCGATGGAGGCGGAGGAAACCAATGACCGCGTCCACGTCTGGCCCGACCTCGTCTACACGGAGTTCATCGCCAGCATCCTCGGCACGGCGATCCTGATCATCTGGTCCATTCTCGTAAAGGCGCCTCTCGAACAGCCGGCGAGCCTCACGCGCACCCCCAATCCCTCGAAGGCCCCGTGGTACTTCCTCGGCCTTCAGGAAATGCTCGTCTATTTCGATCCGTGGCTCGCCGGCGTCGTGCTCCCGAGCCTCATCGTCGTCGGCCTCATGGCAGTGCCCTACATCGACAAGAACCCCAAGGGGGCCGGCTACTTCACGCTCAAGGAGCGGCCCTTCGCCGTCGGCGGCTTCCTCTTCGGCTTCCTCGTCCTCTGGATCCTGCTGGTCTTCAATGGGACCTTCCTCCGCGGCCCCAACTGGAACTTCTTCGGGCCCTACGAGGACTGGGACGTCCACAAGCTCGTCCCCCTCGTCAACGTGAACCTCTCCGAGTTCATCTACGTCAAGTGGCTCGGGACCGGCCTGCCGGCGTCGTGGTTCTGGCGTGAGCTCTGGGGGATCCTCCTCGTCATCGGCTACCTCACGATCCTGCCCCCGATCCTGGCAAAGACCCTCTTCCGCACCATGTACGCCCGCATGGGCTTCCTCCGCTACAACGTCATGATCCAGCTCCTGCTGATCGAGTTCAGCATGGTGATCAAGATGTACCTCCGGTGGACGGTCAACCTGAAGTACATCATCGCCATCCCGGAGTTCTTCTTCAACATCTGAGCGCGCGTCCCTGCTCCGTTCTCCCAGCGCGGCCTTGTCGCGGCAAGCGGCCACGGAACCACAGATTTCGCAGCGCGGCGGTGCCGCAGCCAAGCGACCACGGAACCACAGATATCACAGATTAACGACGATTTCACAGATTCGTAATCTGTGTAATCGCGTAGAATCTGTGAAATCTGTGGTTTCCGTGGCTTTCGACTCAAGCAAGAATTGTCGCAAGACAACAATCTTTGAACGATTAGCAGCGCAGATGGACGACGATTTCACGGATTCGTAATCTGTGAAATCCCGTAGAATCTGTGGAATCTGCGGTTTCCCGGGGTTCGACTCGGAACACACTGTCAACGGAAAACAGGCTTCTGCCGGCCAGTACCCCAGGAGGAACGATGGCTGAGAAACAGCCAGACACCTTCTATTCCATGAAGACCATGCACAAGGTCTTCTTCCTCTCGAGTCTGCTCTTCGTGTTCTCCCTGCTGTGGATGCTTTGGCAGGACTACGCGCGGGAGTGGAAGGACTACCAGGCCGAGTTCACCCGGATCGACCTCGAGCGGACGGAAGCAGACAAGCTCCAGGCGGAGAAGGACGTCGACCAGGACAAGCTCGAGCAGCTCCGCGAGGACCTCGCCAAGGCGGAGAAGTCGCACAAGGAGCTCGGGAAGGTCCTAAGCGGCGGCACGGGGGACGGCGCGACGGCGAAGAAGCCGGGCACGGAACGCCTGGACGGCGCCGCGCTCGGCGAGCTGCGGCAACGGGTCGACGAGGCCCTCACCGTGCTGCCTCGCAAGAACAAGACCCTGGCCAAGCTGCAGGTCCAGTCGGACAATCTCTCTCGCGACTACTATCGCGACAACCAGATCTATCAGTTCGCAAAGGCGGAACTGGACACCGCGGTGTATGAGTTCGAGGAGACGCAGCACAAGTTCAACGAAGGCAAGGCCGACCTCGAGGAGTTCTTGGCCGCCCGCGACCGGCTGGAGCGTCTCCGCAAGGACATGCAGGACAAGTTCGAGGCCGTCGAGCCGATCACCGACGAGCAGCGTCGGGTCGAGGCGAAGCGCGAGAAGATCATCGGCGGCGTGAAAGAGCTCGGAAAGTCGATCGACGAGCTGCGTTCCCAGGTCGCGTTTCTCGAGGCCAAGATCGCCCGCATCCAGCCCGGCTTCGTCAACACTTTCCGCAATCTGCCCTTCTTCGACTTCATCGATCCGTCGATCCGGGTCCGTCAACACGTGCTGCCGGACTATTGGGACGATTACAACTTCGCCCGCGTGTTCAAGGTCGACCGGTGCGCCTCCTGCCACATGGGCATCGAAAAGAAGGGCTGGGGGCCGCTCGACCCGCCCTTCCAGCGGCCGCCGGAGGTTCGGCTCGAGCCGAAGCCCGAGGGCATGGAGCTCGGCGGCGCGCCCGGGGCCGTCCGCACCCAACTGCTCAATGCGACCGGCATCAAGAAGCCAGGCAAGGGCTGCCTGCTCTTCTCGTCCGATTCGTTCGAGCCCGAGCCCGCCAACGCGCTCTACGCCGGCTGGAAGGCGGAGCCCCGCAACCTCCCGAGGAGAGGCTCGCAGCTCGAGACGGGTTTCGCGAACGCCGGCGAGCTGAAGTCGGTCGTGTCCGACGGCGCGTTCTTTCGGTGGGCCTTTGACGGCACGTTCCGCTGCGTGGTGGTCTGGGGCGGCGAGGAACTCGCCTCCGAGCCGTTGAAGGCGCCCGAGGCCGGAAAACGCCACAATTTTGAAATCGTGTACGGCTTCCAGGAGGTCCACTTCCTCGTCGATACCGGGCTGCCCAACGCGCTGGACCTTCGCCTGAAGAACCCGGGCGCGGACTGCGTCCCGCCCCGAAGACCGCGTTTCGTGTGGCGCGCGCGCCTCTCGAACAACCAGGACACCGAAACCGCGGCGCAGTGCGCCCTCGGCGGCGTCGCCGTCGGGGTCAAGGTGCCTCCCCCCAAGGTCTTCCAGTCCCACCCCCGGCTCGAGCTCTTCCTCTCCGGGACCTCGCCCCACCCGATCGAGAAGTTCGGTTGCACGGCCTGTCACGACGGCCAGGGGCGCGCCCTGACTTTCTACGATGCCGGGCACACCCCCGCCGGCGAAGCGCAGGGGCATGAATGGCACGAGAAGTACGGCTGGCACGAGCTGCACCACTGGGATTTTCCGATGAAGCCCCTGCCCCACATGGAGTCGACCTGCTACAAGTGCCACGGGCAGGACGAGGTCATCCAGGGCGCCGACCAGTGGAACCGCGGCAAGCAGCTCTTCGAGCGCGCCGGCTGTTTCGGCTGCCACCAGACCGACGGCTTCATGCACAATCGCAAGATCGGTCCGGACCTCTACCACCTGGCCGACAAGGTGACCGAGGAGTGGACCTATCGCTGGATCCTCGACCCGGCGGCGTTCCGCCCTACGACGCGCATGCCCAAGATCTTCGGCCTCTCGAACACCTCGTCCCCCGACGACGTCAAGCGCGGTCGGGTAGCCGCGGACGCGATCACCACCTACCTCTTCTCCCTGTCCGAGCCGCTGCCCCTGCGCGAACCCGAGGGCGCGGGAGATCCCGCCAAAGGCAAGGCGATCTTTGACCGCGTCGGGTGCAGGGCCTGTCACATCCTCGGCGACCGGCTCGACCCCGGCAACTGGAACAACTCCTTCGGCCCCAACCTCACCGGCATCGGCTCCAAGACCAATCGGAAGTGGCTCTTCAACTGGGTCAAGGATCCCAAGTCGATGTTCCCCGGCACCCACATGCCGGACCTGCGCCTGTCCGATGACGAGGCGAATCACCTCTCCGCGTATTTGATGACCTCGACCGTCGAGCCGGAGAAGGATGCGCCCTCGCGTCCGCAGCCGGAAATGGGCAGCTTCCTTGACGAACTGACCCTCTCCTTCCTCGTGAAAATGAAGCCGTCCTCGGCGTCCGCCCTGCGCGAGCTGGCCGGAATGGACACGAAAGCGAAGAAGCTCCTCGTCGGCGAGCGGTTCTTGAACCGCCAGGGGTGCTTCGGGTGCCACGGGATCAAGGGCACGGAAAAGCTCACGCCGATCGGCGTGACGTTCACGGGCGGAGGCGCCATCGGGTCGAAGGACATCGATCGGATCGACTTCGGCTTCGTCGAAGTCCCGCACACGCGCCACGATTGGCTCGTGAAAAAGGTCCATGAGCCACGCGTCTTCGACGACGGGCGGGACCGCACTTACGACGACAAGCTGCGCATGCCCTACTTCGCTTGGCTCAACCAGACCCGCATCACGCGCCTTCAACCCGCCGACCTCCGGGATCTCGCGGGCTTCGCGCGGAAATTGCGCAAGGACAGCCCCGTTTCAAAGTACCTCCTCGAACGCTTCTCTCCGGAGCTGGGGAAGCGGCTGCAAGAGGTCGCGGAGAAGAAGGGCGCCGTCGAACCGCTCGAGGGCCCCCTCCTCGAGGCCTTGAATCGGGTCCTTACCGGAGAGTGCATCTATCGCGAAGAGCGCTTTGCCGGGATCTCCCTCGCGGCGGAGACGCTCAAACTGCTCAAGGAGGACCTGCCCAGGAGCTCGGCGATGCGCCTCAATCGGACCTTGCTCGCGCGCGCCTACCCGGAACACGTCCTCGAGCTCGGCCAGATCGACGCGACCCTGGTCCGCGACCTCGCGACCTTCGTACTCGGCTTCGTGAAGGCGGAAGTCCCGCCCCTCTACCTGCACAAGACCAACGAGGGACAGGCCGCGCTGGAGGCCGGGCGCCGGATCCTCAAGACGAACAACTGCCAGGCCTGCCACAACGTGGACGGCGCGGGCGCGGACACGATCCGGGACGCCGTGACCTCCTATCTCTCCGAAGAGAAGTACTCGAAGCCGTACGGCATGCTCGGGCCGGCCGAGCAGAACCAGATGCGCCAGCGGGGCCTCGCCTTCTCCCCGCCGCCGCTCGGTTTCGTCGGCGAGCGCATCCAGCCGGCGTGGTTGTTCAAGTTCCTGAAGAAGCCCTTCACCGTCCGGCAGCACCTGCAGGTGCGCATGCCGACTTTCGGCTTCAGCGACGACGAGGCCGGGGCGCTGGCGAAGTTCTTCGCCGTCGCGTCGAACCAGAAGTTCCCCTACGAATCGGGGGACGGCGGGGAGTACGCGGCCACCTGGAAGAATCCGGACGGCACGGTCGGGAGCCTGAAGGGGGAGGAGTACCTGAAAGTGGCGCGACAGACGTTCAAGGAACTGGAGTGCGCGAAGTGCCACATGGAGCCGAAGCCCGGCAAGGACCTCTCCGACCTGGCGCCCAGTTTCCTGCTTTCGAAGGACCGGCTGAAGCCCGAGTGGGTCTTCAAATGGATCCGGGATCCCCAGGCGATCATTCCCGGCACGAAGATGCCGCAGTTCTGGCCGGACAACACGTTCGACGACAGGCTCGGCGCGGACGCCGAGCTCCAGATCAAGGCGGTCCGGGACTGGGTGATGCAGATCAAGAGCCCGGAGGATCTGAAGTAGACCGTCGGGAGGAGTCGGGCATGAACATCGGCGGTGGCGACGAATCGGGTAGGCGGCGGGGCGTCGCACGTGCGGGAGTCCGGGCGGCGGCGGCGCTGGCTTTCTGCGCGCTCGGCGCGCTCGTCGCGGCGACGGCCGTGGCCGATCCGCCGGCCGCGCCCGCCTATGAGGCGATCGAGGTGCCGAACGGCGGCTCGATCGCGGGCGTGGCCACGCTTCAAGGCGCGATCCCGAAGCCCGCGGAGATCCCGGTCGTGCGCGACCAGGAGGTCTGCGGACACGGGCCGGTGATCTCGGAGGCGCTGGTCGTCGATCCGGCGTCCAAGGGGATCCGCTTCGTCATCGTGCATCTCGAGATCCAGAAAGGGCGGAAGCTGGAGCTCCCCGCCACGAATCCCGAGCTGGACCAGAAGGGCTGCAAGTACGCCCCGCACGTGGTGCTCGTGCCGGCGGGCGGCGCGCTCGACGTGCTGAACCCCGACGGGATCCTGCACAACGTCCACACCTACAGCTCCAAGAACCCCGGCTACAACAAGGCACAGACAAGACGGCTGAAGAAGATCACGCTCCCCTTTGCGGCGCCCGAGATCATCACGATCCTCTGCGACACGCACATGTGGATGGGCGGCGTGATCGTCGTCCACGAGCACCCTTACTACGCCATCACGGACGCGAAAGGCGCGTACCGCCTGGAGGGAATTCCGCCGGGGGAGTACAAGCTCCACTGGTGGCAGGAGACGCTCGGCAAGGGCGTCCAGACCGTCACCGTCTCCGCCGGCGCCGAGAGCCGCGCTGACCTCTCCCTCGGTCCCGCCAAGTGACCGAGGAAGCCCCCCCCCGAGTCCTTGCGCCCTCCCCCTCTCCCCGAAGGGGAGAGGGCCGGCGTGAGGGGCGCCACCAACCCGCGTCCTCCCCCGTACCTTCCCCCTCTCCCCTTCGGGGAGAAGGCCGGGGTGCGGGGCACCCTCGCACAGCCCATTCCTCCCCCCTCCCGACGCTCGCCCTCCTGCTGGCCCTCGCCTCCCCCGCGCTGGCCCTCGACCCTTCCACGGCCGCCGCCGCCTCCTCCCCCTCCACCGACTACCCCCAGCTCTTCGGCCTCAACTCCCGCAACGTCGTCTGGTTCGCCGCCCAGCTCCACCTCCTCTTCGGCGCCTTTGTCCTCGGCGTGCCCATCTTCGCCGTCCTCGTCGAGGCCGCGGGCCTCTCCCGCAAGGAGGCCCGCTACGACCGCCTCGCCCGCGAGTTCACCAAGCTCCTCACCGCCGCCTTCTCCACGACCGCGGCGTTCGGCGGCCTGCTCGTCTTCGTCCTCCTCGCCCTCTACCCGAAGGTCATGACCTTCCTCGGCCGCTCCGAACGCCCGAGCTTCCTGATCTACCCGCTTCTTTTTTTCTGCGAGACGTTCACGCTCTACCTCTACTACTACGGCTGGGACCGCCTGCGCGGGGACGTCCCGCGTGCGGGGCGCGCGGCGGGCCTGCGCACCTGGGCCTGGCGCGGAGCGGCGCTCGCCGCGGCCGCCGGCCTGCTCTTCTACGTCAACCCCGGCGGCCGCCTCCACGAGGACCCTTGGGTCGATTACCGACGCATGGAGCCTCGTAACGCCTTCTTCCAGGCGCTGGGAGACCGGGCGAAGGCCGCCATCGAAAAAAAAGAACTTGAACCCACGCCGGCCGGCCTGGCCGCGGCGTTCGAAAAGGGCATGGACGGACTCGTCACGCCGGAGTTCTTCGTGAACGCCCAGGGACGCGCGCTCCAGGCCCGCGTGCGCGAGGCGGCGCGCCGGCCCGTCGAGGTGCGGGCGCTGGACGCCTCCGCCCGGGAGGTGACCGCCGAGGTCGGCGCCTGGTTGCCGCAGCTCGCTTCCCCCGCCGCGGCGGACTACCTCGCCGCCATCGACGGCCGGGCGCGCGCCTTCCTGTCTCCGAAAATCCCCGTGACCCCGCGCGGGCTCGCCACGCTCTTCGAGCAGGCGATCGCGGCCGCGCCGGTCCCGTCCTCCCTCCTCGCCGACGACGCGGTCGCCCTGCGCGACTCTTTCGCGCAGGCCGCCCGCGAGCTGCGGGAAACTCCCGAGCCCGCGACCGCCGTCGATGCCGTCATCGAGCGCGCCGCCGGCGAGACGCACGAGGCGATCGAGCGTTCGGGGGCGGCGCTTGCGGCCCGGCAAGGCCGGACCCTCGGCACGCTCGCCGCCGCGGCCGTCCTCCTCGCCGGCGTCGCCGCCGCGGCCACGCACGCGAAGGCCTTCCACCTCTACCTGGGCTTTCTGCTCAACCTCGTCGGCACGCTCCTCATGGTCGTCGCAAATTCCTGGGTGACCTTCCTCATGACCCCCTCCGGGATCAACAAGCAAACGGGACTCGTCATCACCTATTGGAACGCCTTCTTCAATCCGCTCTGGATGCCCCTGAACCTCCATCGGCTGCTCGGCAACGTCGCCTTCGGCGGCTTCGTCTGCGGGGCGTACGCGGCCATGCGCTACCTCGGCAGCCGGACGCAAGCGGCCCGGGAGCACTACGACTGGATGGGGTACGTCGGCAACGTCGTGGGCGTCGCCGCCCTGATCCCCCTCCCCTTCGCCGGCTACTACCTCGGCCGCGAAGTCTACGCCGCGGACATCAACATGGGGATGCAGATGATGGGCGGCACCTTCTCCTGGACCTTCATCGTGCAGGCCCTCCTCATCGGCTCCCTCTTCGTCGGCGCGAACTACTACCTCTGGATGGGGATCCACTATCGCAGCCGCGTGGCGGACCGGTACTCCGGCTGGCTCGTCTGGATCAACGCCCTCCTCCTCCTCGCGTTCGCCGTCTGGCTCACCCCGCGCAACCTGCCGCTGACGGGCGAGGAACTCGGCCGCATGGGAGGCGCGTCCCACCCGATCCTCAAGTTCCTGGGGCTCATGTCCGGAAAGCTGGCCGCGGTGAACCTCATGATCCTCCTGAGCTTCGTGTCGTTCCTGCTCTATCGCAGGTCGGGGCTCGAGCAGCCCGTGCCCCTGAGGGGCCGGCAGCCAAGTCGCTCAAGCTGCCTCACGGCCGTCGCTCTCGCGCTCACGGTCTTCGCCGCCTACCTCCTCGTGGCCGCCCGGCTCTACCTCGTCGAGGGCGGGACGCTCCTCGGACGCGTCCTCTCGGGCCCGCCGTGGCTCTGGGGCGCGGCCGCGCTCCTCTTCGGCGGCATCGTCGTGGGCGCACTGCGCGCCGCCGCCTCGCCTGCGCAGGCCGCGCCGCCGTCGGCGCCGGCTGCCGACGCGCCTCCCCGCTCGCCGCGTGCCGCCATCCTGGGCCTCGCGGCCGCGGCCGCTTTGGTGGCCGCTCCGCTCGTGACTTTCGCAGTCCGCTACGGCGCCACGGACTTTCCGGCCCTCGCCGCCCTGGGCTTGAAACCCGAGGACCGGCCCTACCTGGACCTCCCCGTGTTCCTCCTCGCCTTCCAGGCCGGTCTGGTGCTCCTCTGCCTCGGCCTGACCGCCTTCGACCACGGGAAGCTCGCCCAGTCGCTCTTCTTCCTCGTTACGACGGTCGGCGCGGTCCTCCTGGTCGGGACCTATGGGTACGTCGTCATGGAGAAGGCCAACGAGGGACTCCGCGTGCTCTCCGTCACGCAGGTCCTGCTCGTGCTTTCCGGCCTCGTGTACCTCTTCGCCATCGACGTCGTCGTCTACCACGGCGCCGCCAAGTCCCGCTTGGAGTGGGGCCGCATGCCTGCGCGGTCGCAGTACGTCCTCATTTTTCTCGCGGTCATGGTCGTGCTGACCATGGGGCTCATGGGGTTCGTCCGCTCCGGCCTCCGGGAGAATTGGCACGTCCGGAACGTCCTTGCCGACACCTCCCCGTGGGCGGGCACGCCCTCGGTAGCGACCATGGGCTGGATGGTCTCCGCGATCGTCCTCGTTTTTCTTGCGCTCGTCTCGTTCATCTTCTGGCTTTCCAATCTCGGCGAGAAGGAGAGCGCCGCGTGAGCGAGCCCGCACCCGGACCGGAGGCGCTCCCGGGCGTCGGCCTGCGCGTCTCCCTCTTCGTCCTCGCGCTCCTTGCCGCCTTCGTACTCGTCTGCGAGTACGTGAGCCGGTTCCAGCCCCCGCCTCAGCCCGAGCTGAAGGGCGTCTCCATCGAGCGCGGCCGCGCCGTGTTCTGGGGAAAGGGTCAATGTCACACCTGCCATCGGATCGAGGGGAAAGGCGCATCGGTGCGGGGGCCCAACCTGGGGGACTGGCCCGAAAGGAAACTCCCCGCGATCGGAGCCAGGGCTGCGCTGCGGGCGGCGGAGCGGCGAGCGCAGGGGAAGGAGGGCATGACCCCGGCGGAGTACCTGATCGAGGCGGTAACGCGCCCGCAGGCCTATCTCGTCGAGGGGTTCGGCGCGGCGATGCCCGTGGTCTGGCGTCCGCCCATCGCGTTGGTGAAGGAGGACCTGCTCTCCGTGCTGCTCTACCTGGAGAGCCAGGACGGCGCGCCTGACCCCGCCTCGCTCCGGCTTCCGGCCGACGTGGAACGCGGGCTGGAGGAGGTGGCCGCGGGCGGCGGCGCGCGGGCCGACGACTCGGCCCTGCCCTTTCACGGCGACGCGGCCGCCGGCAGGCGCCTTTTTTTTGACGAAGTCCCGGAGAAGAAGGGGGCCGCCGCCTGCGCCTCCTGCCACGCCGTCGAGCTGGAGGGGAAAAAGCTGGGCCGGAGCGTGTGCCCGGACCTGACCGGGATCGCCGCCCGCCAGCCGGCAGCGTACCTCGTCGAGTCCGTGCTCGAGCCGAGCAAGGTGATCGTGAGCGGGTACGAGCAGTTCCAGGTCGACCTGCGCCGCGGAGGCGCGCCCGTGATCGGCCTGAGGCTGGCCGAGGATGCCGAGAGCGTCACGATGGGCGTTGGGGCGGACCGCGAGGAGCGGATCCGCCGGGCCGACATTCGCCGGCTCTTCAATCGCCAGGACCTGCTGCGCGTTCGGAAGAAGGACGGTACGCTCGTGGTCGGGGTGCGGCGCGCGGAGACCGAGAGCGAGCTGACGCTCGAGGAGGACGGAGGGGCGGTGTCGGTAGTGAAGAAGGCGGAGACGAAGTCGGTGACGTCGCTGGGGAGCTCCGCCATGCCCGCCACGTATGCGGAGAGCCTGACGACGCAGGATTTCGTAGACTTGGTGGAGTTCCTGAGGACGCTGAGGTGAGGGCTGGGAGAGCGTCGGCGCAGCAGCCAGACATTGGAACCGCGACCGTGAGGGAGCGGTCCCGGCGCGTCCTTCGTCTCCCCAGGGTTTGAGCTCGCGACCCCCTGCGCGTCCGTCCGCTCGACGAGGTGAGGGGAGGGGGTGGGGGAGGGGGAGGGGGAGGGAGGAAAAGTGAACAGGCGGCGACGTGCGAACGGGCGGACGAAACACAGAGGCGCAGAGGCGCAGAGCACGGTGAGTGGATTGAATGCCCTCCGTGACGCTGTGTTAAAAAAAATCTATACGGAGTGGAAGCCGCGCTTCGAATCGTGGTATACTCCGGCACTCTTCCTCTGAAAAGGGACCGCATGAGCGCGCGCACGATCCTCGGCTCCCGCGGTTGGGGCGGCTTGAGCCTCCTGCTCGGACTCGCCGCTGCCGGCGCCGCGGTGTGGGGGGGCTGGCCGGTGTACAAGGGCGGTGACGACTCGCAGCTCGCCTTGAAGGAGCGGCTGCTCCCCGCGGCCGCCGTCTGCCTCGCCGCGGTCCTGGTCGGCTCGATGGGCCGCTGGGGCGGACGCGCCGGCGCGCCCGGAGCCGATGGCGCGCCGCGTCCGGCCGGGCCCGGGTTTTCACTCTCCACCTGGGGGATGTACCTCGGGCGGCTTTCGATGGCCCTTTTGGTCGCCGCCGGCCTCTACGCGATCTCCGTCGGAGGGCCCGCCGACTCGTACCGGCAGCTTCTCCCGGGGAGCGGCACGGGCCCGGGGCCCCACTGAGTACCGCTCCACGGCAGTCGGTGGCCAACAGGCGAAGGCAGGTTCGGCCGCCCGCGAGGCGCGCGAGCAAGGCGTAGCGACGGAGAACTACGTCGAGCGAGTGCAACGGCCTGCCCACCGAAGCGCCGCAGCGCGAAGGCGGGAAGCAGGCGGCCGAAATCGCCGAGCATCCTGGGCACCCAATTCCGTGGGGCGGTACCAAGAGGATCCACCACCCATGCCTCGACGCCGCGCCTTCCTCTTTTGGTACGTCCTCGCCTTCCTCGCCCTCGCGTACGTCCTCCTCGAGCGCGGGCTCCCTCGCCTCGCCTCCGCGCTCGTCGGCGTCTCGCCCGAGCGCGCGCCCCTCCCCGGCGTCCTCCTCCTCTGGTACATGCTCCTTGCGGCGCTCGGCGCCGCGCTCCAGGTGTCGATGAGCGACGGCCATTGGCGCGACTTCACCCGACCGCTGCGGTCGACCTGGGTCGCGGGGGCGCTCATCCTCCTCCTCTCCGTCGCCGCGGCACTCGAGACCTTTCGCGCGCTCGCCCCCGCACCCGCGTCTCCGACCGTCCTTCGCCTCCAGCACCCGCCCATGCCCGCGGAGTACGAGTCGCTCGCCAGCCCCTACCGAAACGCCCCCACGGCCGAACGCGACGCGCGGCTCGAGGAAGGACGCGTCCTCTATCAGGTCAATTGCCGGCCCTGCCACGGCGCGAAGGCCGACGGCCGCGGGCCCATGCATCGGGCGTTCTCCCTGCGGCCGGCCAATTTCCGCGCCGAGGATACCATCGTCCAGCTCGTCGAACCGGCGGCCTTCTGGCGCGTCCAGAAGGGCGGCCCCGGCCTGCCGCCGAGCGCGACGCCCTGGGACTCGGCGATGCCGTCCTGGGAGAAGGACCTCACCCCCGACGAGACCTGGAAGCTGCTGCTGGCCGAATATGACCTCGCCGGCAAGCACCCACGGCAGATGGGGGGGAAGGAATGAACCGGACCGCACGCCGCATGCTCGCGGCCGCCGCCCTCCTGACGCTCGCGGCGCGCGCGCTGACCGCCGCGCCCGGCGAGGAGTGGAGCACCGACGCGAACGACGTCGTCGCGATCCCGGCGACGCGCCCGCCCGACACGCCCGAGAACCGCGAGGCGGGCCGGCGGATTTATGCAGTCCGCTGCGCCTTCTGCCACGGCGAAAAAGGCGACGGAAACGGGCCCGTCGCCCCGTACCTCAACCCGCGGCCCCGCGACTTCACGTCGGGCAAGTTCAAATTGCGCACGACCGACTCGCAGACCCTGCCGACCGACGAGGACCTCTACCGAACGATCACGCGCGGCATCCCCGGCTCCGCCATGCCCGCGTGGCCCGAGCCTTTCGTGTCGAACGACGACCGTTGGCGCGTCGCGTACTATGTGAAATCGTTCCATCGGGACTTCGACGACCCGGACCTGAAGGCGGACGTGAAGCCCATGCCCTTCGGCCCGGAGCCGCCGGTGACGCAGGCGCTCCTGGCCAAAGGAAAGGAGGTCTATGAGCGTTCGAAATGCTGGGAGTGCCACGGGCAAGGCGGTCGCGGAAACGGAGCGAACGCGCTGACGCTCCTCGACGACTGGCACAACCCGATCCGACCCGCCGACCTGACCCGGCCTATGGACTTCAAGGGCGGCTCGTCCCCCCGCTCCATCTACCAGCGGTTCACGACCGGCATGACCGGGACGCCGATGCCGAGCTACGCGGGCCTGCTCGCCGACGAGGAACGCTGGGCGCTCGCGCACCACGTCGCGGGGCTGCGACGGGAGTACGAGGAGGGTCGGTCCCCCTCCGAGGACGTCCTCACCGCCCGCTGGTTCGAAGGCCCTCTCCCCGAGGACCCGAACGACCCCGCCTGGTCCGCGTGCGAGCGGCTGGACGTGCGGCTCGCAGGGCAGCTCCTCGTGGCGCCGAGGCACTGGAACCCCTCCATCGATCTCGTCTCCGTCCGCGCCGCCTGGAACGATGCCAAGCTCGCCTTCCTGGTCTCCTGGCACGATCCCTCGCACGACGTGCGCGACGCGCCGCCCGACCTCTGCCCCGACGCCGTGGCGCTGCAATTCCCCGCCGCGCCGCCGACCGGGCTCGAGCGTCCACACTTCGGGAACGGCGACCCGCGCCTCGCCGTCACGCTCTGGCACTGGCTCGCCGCGGCCGGTGACGTCCAGGAAGAAGTGGGACACGGCCTCCTGCGCATCGAACCCTCCACCCTCGAAAAGCCGGCCGGGGAACGCGTGCGCGCACGGGCAGCCTATTCGGACGGCGAGTGGCGAGTGACCTTCGTTCGGCCGCCGGCCACTTCGGCGCCCGAGCGGGAAGTGCAGTTTCGACCGGACGAAATTCTCCCCTTCGCCCTCAACCTCTGGGACGGCGCGGGGAAGGAGCGAGGCGCCGCCAAGGCGATCAGCTCCTGGCGCTTTGTCGCGCTTCACCGCCCGGCCTCCGGCTCCGCGGCCTGGATCGCCGCCGCCGTCGGGCTCGCGACCGCGGGCGCGCTCTCTGCCCTCTACCGAAAGTGGCGGGCGGGAGAATTGAGATTGGAGATTTGAGAATTGAAGTGTGCCGCCGGGGCCAGGCGAGGGTTCGCATACCGCGCGTCGCCCCCGGTGGTGAATGGCCTTTGCCGGTAGCGGCACGGCGCTGCCGTGCCCACGAATTCGCGCACGGCGATCATCCTTGCGCAGCGGCCCCAGCGCCGGCACCAGACTCCGATTGCGCCTGGCCGGCTTCCTGGGGCTGCGTTCCGGGCGCCTCCGGCGCCGGCGCCGAGAAGTCGCGATTCGCCTTCACGGCCAGGGCAACCACGCCGCCGATTACCGTCGCCGTCGCGCCCAGCATGAAGTACACGCTCCACCCCATCCCTTGGCTCATCCGGGTCGCGCCCTCCGCACCGGAGGTGAGCGACTCCTTTCACATCTCGCACTGCGCCTGCACCGTCGCCGCCATGGCGTAGAAAAACGCCGGCAGCCACGCACCCACCCGTGCCCCCATTCCGTGATTCCGACTCATGCTCTGATCCCCACTTTTCTCGTTTGACGGCCGTCAAATCTCAAATCTCAAATCCCCATTCTCAATTCATGGTACAGCATCCAGTATACCACGACCCCCGTCACCGACACATAGAGCCAAATCGGCAACGTCCATCGCGCGATCCGCGCGTGCCGTTCAAACTGTCCGCGCAACGCGCGCACGAGCGTCAGCACCGCCAGCACCGGCACGGCCGCCGCCAGGAGCGTGTGCGTCAAGAGCACGCTCAGGTAGACCGTGCGGAGCAGGCCCGTTCCGGGGAATGGCGTGGCCCCGTGGTGCCAGTGATAGTAGAGGTAGCACGCGAGGAAGAGCACGGAGGTGCCGAACGCCGTCACCATGCACGCGACGTGCTGCTCGACACGTTTCCGACGCACGAACGTCCAGCCCAGCACCAGGAGCACTGCGCACGTCGCGTTCAGCCCGGCGTTGAGCGGCGGAAAAACCGTGAACGGGATCCAGCCCTGCCGCGAGAGTTCCAGCCGTCGCGCGTCCGAACGCAGCCGCGCCAGCGCCTCCGGGTCGTCGACGAGGTAGTACCCCCGGATCCGGCCGCTGTCGTCCACGAGCACGAACCGCGTGTCGTGGAGAAACGGATTCTCAGGATCCGCCGGCTGGTCCTCGGCCGTGAGGTGAAAACCCTCTCCGATGAGGCGGTGCAGCTCGGCTTTCGGCCCGGACAGGAAGAGCCAGCGCTCGGGATTTGCCCCCGCGAACTCCGCGTACCGGGCGAGCACCTCGGGCGTGTCGTGCTCCGGGTCAACGGTGAAGGTGACCAGCCGCACGGACCCGGGCAGCTCACGCTGGAGCCGCGCCATTTCTCCCGTGAGTCGCGGGCAGGGACCGCCGCACCGCGTGAAAATGAAGTCGGCGATCCAGGAGGACCCGCGCAGGTCCTCCGCCCTGACCGTGCGCCCGCCCCGCTCCTGGAAGGTAAAGGGCGGCAGCACCCCGGGCAGCTCCGGAGGCAAGGGCCCAGCCCGCGCCGCGGCCCCGGCCGCCGCCAGGAGCAGACCGATCGCGACCGCGACGCCTCCCACGCCCGCCATCCCCAATCGCACGCCTCGCTGGAGGGCGGCCGCGTCGCTCACGCCAGGCTCCCCTCGCTTCGCTTCGTGGTCACCCGGATCGAGGCCCACACCATCGCCACCGCGAAAATGACCGTGAGGATCGACGGCAGGATCAGGCCGAAGAGGCCCGTCACCAGGCCCACTTCGTGGAGCTGCAGCGCTTGACGCAGCGCGTCAACGCCGTAGGTCATCGGGTTCGCCCGCATGAGCCAGCGCATCACCGCGGGCACCTTGTCGACCGGGAAGAAGGCCCCGGACAAGAGCCACATCGGCAGGAGGAAGCCCATCATGACCGCATGGAAGCCGGCCGTGGAGTCCATCCCCCACGCAAGCCGGAACCCCATCGCCGTCAGGCCCACCGAGAACACCACCAGGATCGGCAGGAGCAGCAGGAACGTCCAGAAGCCGACACGGGCGTCCGCGAGCGGAGTCAACGAGTGCAGGAATTCCCAGCCCGTCAATCGAAACGCCCCCTCCGTCAGCAGGCCCAGCGCGAAGGGCAGGGAAAGAAAGAGGAGCGCCTCCAGGATCGCCACGCTCGCTCCTCCCAGCACCTTGCCCAGCACGATCGCCAAGCGCGGCGCCGGAGAGACCAGCACGCCCTGCAGGAAGCCTTCCTTCCGGTCCTCGATGAGCGAGAAATTGGAGAAGATCGACGTGAAGAGGATGATCATCGCGATCGTGCCGGGGAAGAGATACTCCATCGACCCGATCGTCCGGCCGGCGACCGCGGCGCCCTGGAATGACCCGGACAAGCCCCAGCCGAAAAGCAACCAAAAGACGATGGGGTTCATGAGCGACCCGGTGATGCGGTTTCGCTGCCGGAAAAAGCGCACCATCTCCCGCTTCCAAAGCGTCGTCGTGGCCAAGCGTAGGCTCGATTCCATGCTCATGCCGCCTCGTCCTCCGTGCGGAACCGGTGCCCGGTCAGATGCGTAAAAACGTCTTCCAGCGTCGGCTTGCCCAGCATCACGGTGCTGATCTCGCCCGAGAAGGCCTCAAGCAGCTCCGGGATGAACCGGGCCCCGCCCGGACGCTCGATGCGGACCTTGCCGTCCACGACCGCGGGCTCACCGCCGAACCGCTCCCGAATCCGGTCGCGGAGCTGCTCCGGGGCCGCCGTGCCGACCGTGATCACGTCGCCGCCGATCTGCCCCTTCAGCGCCTCCGGCGCGCCCAACCCGACCAGCTTCCCTTGGTCGAGAATGCCCAGCCGGTCGCATTTCTCCGCGTCTTCCATCAAGTGCGTCGTGACCAGCAGCGTCATCTTGCCGCCGGCCCGCAAGGCCCGCAAGTGCTCCCACAGGTCGATGCGCGCGCCCGGATCGAGTCCGGTGGTCGGCTCGTCCATCAGCACCAGCTCCGGGCCGTGCAAGAGGCCGCGCGCGAGGTCCACCCGCCGCTGCAGGCCGCCCGACAGTTTCTCCACGAGGTCGCTCGCCCGGTCCGCCAGCCGGAACCGCTCGAGCAGCTCCTGGATGCGACGGTCGAGGTCCGCGCCGGCCAGCCCGTACAAGTGGCCGGCATAGCGAAGATTCTCGATCACCTTCAGCTTCTTGTCGAGGCTCGGGGTCTGGAACACCACGCCGATGCGGGACCGGATCGCGCGCGCGTCCTTGCCCACGTCGAGGCCGAGCACCCGGGCCGTCCCGCCCGTCGGCGCCATGAGCGTCGACAGGACGCGGAAGAGCGTGGTCTTGCCGCCGCCGTTCGGCCCCAGCAGGCCGAAGATCTCGCCGCATTGGACGGCGAGGTCCAGAGCCGCGAGCGCGACGCGCTCCCCGTACCGATGGGTGAGGCCCGCCGTCTCCACCGCGGGCGCAGTGGCCGGCGTCGGCGCCGGAGCCGTCGCTACCTGTGCGGCCCCGGCCTGCGGGGGGGTCGCCGGTGCGGTTGACGCGTCCGTCATCGCGTGATATCATCCGCAGAAGAGTAGAAGAACCTCAACCCTCGTACCGGCGGGAACCATGAGCCGCCCTCCCGACACCCCGGGCTCGCACGATCCCGCCGCGGCGATCGCCGCCATTCTCCGCCGCCTCGCCACGCTCGGCTGGCACCCCGGCCTGCCCACCTCCGCGGAACAGCTCGAGGCCGTCGAGAGCGACCTGCGCGTCCCCCTGCCGTACGACTACCGCTGCTACCTCGCCGCGGTCGGCCGCGGCTCCGGCCGCCCCTCGTGGCGCGGCCTCTGGCACATCGACGAAATCGTCTCGCTCAACCGTACCCTGCCCGTCTTCCACTGGTTCGGCGGCGTCATCGGGATCGGCAACGAGGGCTTCTTCGTCTACGCCCTCGATTACCGGCACGGGCTCCCGCCGTCCCTCGTCTCCCTCGGCCTCTCTTGCTCCGAGCCGGACGACGTGGAGAAGGAGGGGGACAGCTTTCTGGAGTGGCTGGAGAGGACGCTGCCGGGGAATTGCTGATTGGCGATTGCTGAATGACGACGAGCATCCAACACGATTCCGAGTCAGGTGCGGAGCGGAGGCAAACGGGCCGTCAAGTGCCGAGCACCCTGGTCAATCAGAAATCATCAATCCGCACTCAGCAACAACGACCCGAAAAAAGGCTAAACGCGACCGAGTGCGGCAAGTGGCTAAATCATGCCTCCGCGTCCCAACCAGCCGCGGGCGAAATTTGAAATTTGACTTTTTGCAATTTGAAATTCGGACCATCCGTGTGGGTCGAATGCGGGACGTTTACACAGAGACGCGGAGACGCAGAGGCCGGGCGCTGAGTCCACCCTCCTCTGCCGGCGAAAATTGCCGGCAACGCACTGAGAGATTGATTTTCGCTTCATTTCGGCTTGTTGGTCAGCAATACGAAGGCGGGGCCCGGGCACGCGGCCCAGGCCCCACGCTCGGAATTATCTTTCAATTTCGCGGCCAACCGCGCTCAGTGATGGCCGCCGTGGCCGCCGCCGCCCTCGAGTACCTGATGCGAGGCGCCCTTGTTCCCCCACTGGTCGATCCAGCGGTCCGTCAGGTCCACGACCAGCACACCCGCCAGGATCATGAAGCATACGACCGGAAAGAGCGCCACCCCGCGATTCAGCGCCCCCTCGTATTTCAGGTGCATGAAGAACATCGCGACCAGCGACGCCTTGCAGACCGCGATGACAAGCCCGGTGGCCAGGTTCAGCCCATGGCCGAGCTGGATGTAAGACGCGGCCACCGTGAGGACGGTCAATCCTGCCAGCGCCAAGAAGATTCGCCAGTAGATGGCGTCGTGTTTTGCCTCGGACGACATGCGCGGCTCCTTCTCGAGGAAGCTTGTCGAATCCTAGGGGAATTTCAGGAGGTAGATGAGGGGAAACAGGAAGATCCAGATCAAATCGACCAGGTGCCAATAGAGCCCGACCAGCTCGCAGGCGCTTCCCATGTCCGTGGCCGCGGCCTTCGCCTGCGCGCGCCCCCAGAGCACCAGGAGCGCCAAGATCCCCGCGAAGACGTGCAGCCCGTGGAATCCGGTCAGCGTGAAGTAGAGCGCATACGGCACGCTCGTGGACGGAAAAATGTTGTGCGAGAACTTCGTGCCGTATTCGATCGTCTTGATGACCATGAAGCCGCAGCCGAGCATGATCGTCGCCATCAGGAAATTGCCGACGCGCTCCCGATCCCCGTGCTGCGCATTGAAGACCGCGAGCGCCATCGTCAAGCTGCTTGCGATCAGGAAGAGCGTGTTCACCGCGGCGAGCGGCACGCTCAGGACCGAGAAGTCCTGCTCGAACACGGTCGGATTCGCCGAGCGCAACACGATGTATGCGCCGAAGAACCCCGTGAAGAACATGACTTCGGAGGCGAGGAAGACCCACATGCCGAACTTCGCGCGCGCGTGCTGCGCGCTCAAGTGCGGGAGGGTCGCGACCGCGACATTCTCCATGGACTGAAAACTCCCAGCGTTACCGTTGGTCCGGACTACCAATCCGAGGCGGATGGTGGGTTCGTAGCAGGCTTCCCGAAATCGAACTCCACGGCAACCACAGATCACCCAGCGCAGCCCATGGCCGCAACCAAAGGGACGAGCCACCGAAGACGCCGAAAACACCGAAAGACGAAACTCTTTCGAAGCGCCTGGCGCAGCCGATCCGAACCGCGACCGTGAGGGAGCGGTCTCAGCGCTTCCTTCGGTTCCCTCGGGTTCGGTCCCGCATCCGATTGAAAATTGGTTGCCGAAACTGCAAGCTTCTGCGCGATTGTGTCACAGATTTTACGAGATTTCACACATTACGAATCTGTGAAATCTCCGTGAATCTGTGCAATCCGGGGTTCCGTCGTCGATCGGCAGAGGGGCCCCGCATGGCTCTACAAGATGACCTTGTCGGCGACCAGCAGCGCCAAAAGCGCCGGCAGGTACACGATCGAAGCGAGGAACAGCCGCCGCGCCTCGCGGTCGGACCGCAGTCGCGCGAAGAACACGCCGAAGACCAGAAAGCCGATTCCGAGGGCCAAGGCCCCTACCAGGTAGGACCGGCCCGCAAGCCCCATCGCTACCGGCGCGAGGCTCGCCAAGAGGAGCGCCTGAGCCTGAAGAACCACCTGCCTCCCCGTGAACGAGCCCTCCGCGTCGACAACCGGCAGCATGGCAAAGCCTCCCCGCGCATAGTCCGTGCGATACCGCCACGCGATGGCGAGAAAGTGGGGGAGCTGCCACAGCAGCAGAATCGCGAAGAGGCACCACGCCCCCCCATCGAGCGTCCCGCGCGCCGCCGCCCAGCCGATCAGCGGGGGGATCGCCCCGGGCACCGCGCCGACGATCGTATTCAGCGTCGTGCGGCTCTTCAGCGGCGTGTAGAGGAAGAGATACGTCGCCTGCGTGAGCGCGCAGAGGGAAGCAGCCAACGGATTCACCGCCAGTGCGAGCCAGGCCACGCCCACCACGCACAGCAGCACGCCGAACGCGGTCGCCATGCGCGAATCCAGCCGGCCCGCGGGGATCGGCCGATTCCGGGTCCTGCGCATGCGACCGTCCGCTTCCTTTTCCATCACCATGTTGAGCGCACTCGCCCCCGCCGCTCCCAGCGCGGTGCCGAGCAGGGCATGGAGAAGCGTCGCCCCGCTCCACGCGCCGCGCGCGCCCATCTGATACCCGACGTAGGTCGTCGCGAGCACGAGCGTCGAGATCCCGGGCTTCGTGAGCGTGAGATAGTCGGCCGCGACCGAACGCAGCGTCCTTGGGGTGGCTCGCAGCCCGGCTTCGACAACGGGAGGCGGTTCGGCGAGGCGGGTCCCGCTCATGCCCGACCTCCCGCCGTGGCGACCGCGGCCGATTCGGCGGCACCTCCCACGACGAGCCACGGGCGATGGGCAAGGAGCGTCACGACGAGCGACCCCGCGAGGAGCAGGGCTCCCACGACCACGTGCCCGGTCATCACCGCCAGCGTCAACGCCGGCGTACGGTAACTGTGCGTCGCCCCCTCGCTCAGGAACGCGAACGTCGTCACGCCAAGGCCAAGTTGGACGAGCAGCGCCAGGCCGAGCGCTTGAGCCGCGCCGAGCAGCGCCGGGCTCGAGTCCTCCCAGCGCACCACGCGTCCCGCGGTCATCGATACCATACAGGTCACCAGCGCGGCGCCGGCGACGTGCACGATCAGCCCCGTTCCCGTATGGCGCATGACCGCGCCGGCCACGAGCTGCAGGAAGAGCACGCACGTCGTCGCCAGGGCCAACCGCTTCAGTCCGTCCTCGGCCTTGGCGAGCCTCGGGCTCGAGCCTTCGCTCCACGCCGCGAGCGAGGCCTCGCCCCGGCGCCACGCGGCCGACGTGAAAAGCGCAAGGGAGGCCGTCAGGCAGAAAAAGGCCTGCGCCACGCAGGCATGCACGATGGCGATGCCCTTCGGCGGCAGAAGCTGGAGGACGCGAATGCCACCAAGGCAGCCCTGCAGGCAAACCCCGGCGAGCGCGGCGTACCCGAGCCGCCGCACCCAGGCCCGCTCCTCCGAGCGCCCCAGCCACACGGCCAGGACGATCGTCAGCAAGCCGATCAGCGAGGCCACGAGCCGATGCCCGTGCTCGATCCAGATCGCCCCCACCGCCGGGGGGAAGAGCGTGCCGTAACTGATCGGGACGAACCACCAATCGGGGACCGCGTCTCCGGAGGACGTGCTCGTGACCAGGGAACCCGCTACGAGCAGCAGCACCGTCGCCGCCACGAGGAGCAGGGTGAAGCGGTGCAACGCGGTCCCGCCGCCCGCGGGGGCGGGCGCCGTCCCGGGCGCCTCCGCGCGCGCGCGGGCGCCGGGGTCATAGGCTGTCGTCGTCATGCGTCGTGTTGACCTGCCGAAAAAAAAGAGCCGAAACGCCAAGGTTTTTCCGTCCGCGGACGCGTCAGTGCGCCGCGGCGCCTCCGCCGCCCGCGCCCGGCTCGTTCTGCGGCAGCCAGTCGCCACGGCCGTTCCCGGCGCCCGTGCTGTACTCGTAAGGGCCGTGGTAGACCGTCGGGATCCGTTCGTAGTTGTAGTACGGGATCGGCGACGGCGTCGTCCACTCCAGCGTGTTCGACTCCCACGGGTTCGGATCGGCCTTCGGACCCCAGAAGATGCTGTAGAAGAAGTTCACGAGGAAAATGAGCTGCGACGCGCCGAGCAGGAACGCGCACCAGGTGATGAACACGTTGATCGGCTGGAGCGGCTGGAGGAAGTCGTAGAACACCGGGTTCGCGATCCGGCGCATGTGGCCGCCTTCGCCGAGGATGTGCATCGGGAAGAAGACGCCGTTGAAGCCGACGAACGTGAGCGCCCAGTGGATCTTCGCCCACCGCTCGTTCAGCATGCGGCCGAACATCTTCGGCGCCCAGAAGTAGATCCCGCCGAAAACGGCGAAGACCGTTCCTCCGAAGACCACGTAGTGGAAGTGCGCGACCACGTAGTACGTGTCATGGATGAAGATGTCGACGGGAGTCGCGGCCATGAAGATGCCGGACAGGCCGCCGATGATGAACATGGAGAGGAAGCTGAGCGCGTTCAGCATCGGAGCGGTGTACCGGATGTTGCCGCCCCAGAGCGTGGCGAGCCAGTTGAAGACCTTGACGCCGGAGGGGAGGGCGATGAGCATCGTCGAGACCATGAAGGCCATGCCGACGGACGGGTTCATGCCGGAGACGAACATGTGGTGACCCCACACGATGAACCCGAGGCCGATGATGCCGCACATCGAGACCACCATCACCTTGTAGCCGAAGATCGGCTTGCGGGAGAAGGTGGAAATGAGGTCGCTGGCGAGACCCATGCCGGGGAGGATCAGGATGTAGACCGCGGGGTGGGAGTAGAACCAGAAGATGTGCTGCCACATGAGCGCCGCGCCGCCGCCGCTGTTTCCGACCGGGATGTCGGCGCCCGTGATGTGGAGCCCGGAGGGGAGGAAGAGGCTCGCGTTGAAGAGGTGGTCGACGAGCTGGAGGCAGAGGGCGGAGGCCAGCACAGGGGTCGCCAGTGCCTGGAAGATCGACGTCACGAACTGCGCCCACGTCACGAGCGGCAGCCGCCACATCGTCATCCCCGGCGCCCGCATCGTGATGATGGTCGTCAGGAAGTTCAGTCCGCCCACGATCGACGAAAAGCCCAGGAAGAAGAGCGCGATCAGCCAGCAAACCTGGCCGAGGCCGCTCCCGGGCGCCGCCGCCGCGATGTCCGACAGCGGGGGATAGGAGGTCCAACCGGCGGCCGCGGCCCCCTTGTCCACGAAGAACGAGGCGAAGATGATCAGGCCCGCGGGGACGAAGAGCCAGTAGGAGAGCGCATTCAGGAACGGAAACGCGACGTCCCGGGCCCCCACGTGCAGCGGGATCAGGAAGTTGCCGAAGGCGCCCACGATGATCGGGATGATCACGAAGAAAATCATGATCGTCCCGTGCATGGTCACCATCTGGTTGTAGCCTTCGGGCGTGATGCTGCCGTCCTCGCCGAAGAAGAACATCGCTTGGAGGAGACTGCCGAAGACCGGCACCGGCTGCCCCGGGTAGGCGAGCTGCCAGCGAATGAGCATCGCCAGCATGCCGCCGATCAGGGCGAAGAAGAAAGCCGTGAAGAGGTACTGCTTGCCGATCGTCTTGTGGTCGTAGGTCCACACGTACTTCGTGAACCAGGACGTGGGCTCCGGATGGATGTGGTCTTCCTCGTGGCCGCCGTGGGCCTCCGCGGGGGGCGCATGGGCTTCCGTGGTCATGGACTCCGGCCTCGTAAGAATGTTGAGGACTGCGAGAACCAGCCTGGACGGGACCCTAGTGACCGGCTCCCATCGGCGTGTTGTAATCGGCGTGGAACTTGTCCCAGATCTTGCCCCACTTGGCCGTGCCGGCGGGCGGCGCTTCTTCTTCCGCGAGCCGCTCCGCCTTGGCCATCACTTCGTCGTACCGCTTCTTCGGCAGGATCTGGAGCATGGCGCGCATCGTCGTGTGCCCGAGGCCGCACAGCTCCGCGCACGCGATCTCGACGCGGTGCAGCACGTATTCGGCCTGCTCGCAGGGGACGTCCTTCTGGACCTCGCCCTGGAAATACAGCTCGCACACCTTCTGGCCCTTCGCAGGGCCCGCTTTCCGCTCCTTCGCCTCGTAGCTCAACTTCTTCCGGCCGGAGGTTCCCAGGACCTCCTCCTTCCAGGCGAAGTCCTTCGCGTTGCCGACCCGCTTCGTGTCGAAGTCGGCGGCCGTGACGAAGACCATCTCCTGCTTCTTCAGGTCCCAGAGCGGGATCCGGTCGGCCGTGAACCACACCCGCGTCAGCATCCCCGGCACGATGTCCTGCTTCACGCGCAGATACGGCACGAAGAAGCTGTGGATGACGTCCTTCGAGGTCATCTTGAGGACGACCTTCTCGGAGACGGGCACGAAGAGCTGCGGGGTGTAGACGTCGTCCTTGGTGGCGAACTTACCGTCCTTCCCTCCGTAGCGAAAATCCCACTGGAACTGCTGCGGGTAGACCTGAACGACGAGCGCGTCCTTCTCCGCCGGTAGGTCCATTTTGATCTGGGACCAGGTGTCTCTCTGATAGAGCGCCAGCCAGATCAGCACCAGCGCCGGCGCCAACGTCCACGCCACTTCGATGGTGTTGTTCCCGTGCGTGTACGTGGCCTTGTGCCCCTCCCGCCTCCGGTACTTCCACATGAAATAGAGGAGGCAGCCCTCGGTGGCGAAGAACATGATCGCCACGATGACCATGATCACGAAGTAGAGGTAGTCCGTCTTTTGGCCGTAGGAGAAGTTGATGTTCTCCGGCATGAAGGACCACGAGGTCCAGTTGGTCTCCTCCGCCTTCGCGTCCCCCGCCGCGAGGGCGATCGGCGCCCCCGCGGTGAGGAAGGACATCGCGAAGAGGAAGAGCCCCCGGAGGCGTGCGGATTTCAGCATCGTCGATCCCGTTCCCTCATGGGGCCCAGTTGGAATCACTCGGCGGCCCGGCGCTCCTCCGCGTCCGCCCGCCCGCGGCGGGTGACGGCGCGCCGTCCGAAGCGCCCTTCTACTTGGCTTCGAACGTGAAGTCGACCGACTTGGTCTCCTTGTCGCCGACCGTCACGCTCGCGGTCTGCGTGCCGTACTGCTCGTGCCAGGCGGTCAGCTCGTACGTCCCCGCCGGCAGGCCCTTGAGCTCGAAGGCGCCCTGGTCGCTCGACACCGCGTAGAACGGGTTCGACACGACGCAACCGTAGCAGCCCATCCAGCCGTGTACTTCGCACTTGAAGAGCACCGGGACCTCGACTTCGGCGAACGACTGCGTGATCGTCTTCGACTTGCCGCCTACGAAGGGCTGGCTCTTGTTGAAGCCCTCGTTCTTCGTCGGCATGGCGTGGATGTTGTGCATCAGGGGGTCGCTGTTCTTGATCTCCAGCTTCTGCCCCATCATGATCCCGAAGACGTGCGGGCTGTACATGCAGCCCTTCTGATCCAGGACCACGGGCGTCTCAGGCGCGGTGAACGCCTTGCCTTCGAGCCCCTTCGTCACGTAGACGAACACGTTCTTCAGCGTGCCGTTGTCGTTGACGACCACGCTCTCCTCGTAGACGGGCTCCTCTTCGCCGTGCATGTCGTTGCACTCCTGGACGCCCGACATGTTGATCCGCGCGCGCTTCGGCTTCTCGCCCTTGAACACGATCTTGCCATTCACCGCGGCGGTGCCGGCTTCGTCACCGGTCGCGCGATGGGGCAGCGCGACGAGCGCGAGAAGGGCCATCGAACAGGCCAGCGTCAGGGTCGACTTGAGGTGGCGCATGGTGGCACTCCAAAAAAAATGGGGTTGCCTCTCGACAGCTCCCCCTGCATTCGAACTGGGGCCCCACCCATCCGGCCGGCGGAAATTCCGCCGTGCTGGAACTTCGTACCGCTCCACGAAATCGGTGGCCACTAGGCGAGGGCAAGTTTGGCCGCCCGCGAGGCGCGCCTGCGAGGCGTAGCAGCGGAGAACTACGGCAAGCGAGCGCAACGCTTGCGCCCCGAAGCGCCGCAGCGCAAAGGGGAGAAGCGGGGGGCCGAAATCGCCCAGCAAAGGGGTCACCCAATTCCGTGGGGCGGTACGTAGGGAGGCGGTATGATAGGGAGGCCCTCCGGCGTTGTCAACTTTTTTCAGGGCCTTGGGCTTCCCTCGCGCGACCCCAGTCCCGCGCGGCTCCGACTCGCTTGTCGGGCATCACAATTGCCGTGCCGCGGGTGTACCCGACGCCCAGCGGGCCGCCGAAGTGCTTGGAATTCCGCCGCCGGGAGCGACGGCGGCACGCGAGGCCGCGAGGGAAACTCCGGTGCTTTGCGACGATTCCGTCCTTCGTGGGACCGGTCGGTCCGCCGCTAGGCCCTTCCTCGGAGCAGGTGCCCACCCCGACCATGGTTGACAACAGGACGCGCACCTACAATAATCTCCTATGCGATCCGCGACCCATCCATTGGAGTAGGCTCATGAGCTTTCGCCCGACGTCCCTCGCCCTGGCCGGCCTCGTGCTCACGCTCGGCGCAGCCCCCATCTCGTTCGCCCAGGCACCCGCCGGGTATGAATCGATCGAGGTGACCGACGGAGGCACGATCCGCGGTCTTGTCACCTGGGCCGGCGACTCGCCGACCGAGCTGCGTCTTCCCGTCAGCAAGAACCCGGAGACCTGCGGCACGCACGGCGCAGAAAAGGTCTCTCCAAGGCTCAAGATCTCCCCGCGGAAGGGTGTTAAGGACGCGGTCGTCTTCCTCCAGGAAATCGCGCGCGGCAAGCCGTTTCCGACCGGAGTGAAGTATGCTCTCGACCAGAAGGAGTGCGAATACCTCCCTCACCTGCTCGTGGTCCCCAAGGGCGCCGACCTCGAGGTCTCCTCGAGCGACGATGTCCTCCACAACGTCCACCTCGACGGCGCCAACAGCGGCAACCTGGCGTTCCCCGACAAAACCGCCAAGCCGCAGGTCCTGAAGATGAAGAAAGCCGGGTTCGTGGACGTGCGCTGCGACAACGGCCACGTCTGGATGAACGGAACGGTGCTCGTGATCACCCATCCCTACTATGCGGTGACCGACGAAGAGGGCCGGTACCTGCTCGCGGATGTCCCGCCAGGCGCCTACAAGCTCGTGGCCTGGCACGAGGGTTGGGACATCGTCAAGAAGGACGAGAAGGACGGCGTCGTGACGAAGTACTACTTCTCCGAACCGGTGAAGCTCATGAAGGACGTGGACGTGAAGCAGAAGGGGGAGGCGGAGGTTTCCTTCGAGCTGAGGGCGGGCGGGAAGTAGTGGGGGAGCGGCGGAGCCGCGGCCAGTGAACGGAACCGCGACCGTGAGGGAGCGGTCTCGGGTTGTCCTTCGTTGCACAGGGGTTTGAGCTCGCTTCCCCGCGCACGATCGCCCGGGTGACGCGAACCCCCGAACCTGCGGCCGCAAGGGAGCGAATGTGCTTTTCCACCAAGGCGCGGAGACGCGGAGGACCGTTGGAGAGCCGAGCGCGGCATCGCCCGGTTCGCCTCTCCACCGTGGGGACGGAGGTTAGGGCCCGCAAGAAAATAACTTGCGCGTTTGACGCGCAGGGAGGCAACAAGAATTCTCAATGCTCAATCTACAAGGCTCAGACAAGGCTCAAGGTTCAATTCTCGATGACCACCACGGAACGTAGCCCGGGCACGGAACCGCGGACTCTGAGCCTTGAGCCTTGAGCCTTTTCCTGAGGAACTCCCCGTTTAACGAGCTGCATGAGTTGTTTCTTTACGGGCCCTTAGGAGGAAACCATGAGCCTGAATCGCTTTTTGAAGCCCGCGGAGCAAGGGCATCCCGAGTCGCCGCCGAGGGGACCGAGGCCGCGGATGCGACGCGAGGTGGCGGTCCTCGCGCTGCTCGCGATTTTCGGGACCGGGGTCGCCCTGGGCGTGGGCACGATGATCCTCGTGGCCAAGTCGCGGACGCAAGGAACACCCATCGCCGGCATCCCCCCGGCCGCAGCCGTTCCGACGCCGGCGGAGACGGCGCCGCCCGCTCCATCCGCGGCGGAGTCCGAGCGCGGCCGCAAGGTCATCGATGAGCCCTGGGGTGAGCGACGGCCGCCGGCACCGGCACCGGCACCGGCTCAGGTGAATGCCCTACCCGGGTCCGCCCCCGCCCCCGGGCCAGCGTCGCGACCCCTCGCAGCGCCCGTGAAAGCCGATGCGCCGGCCACGCCGCTCGTCTCTCCGCAGCCTTCGACAGCAACCCCGCCGGCCACGCCGCCCCCCGTCGTGCCGAAGGCCGCGCCCGCACTCGCGCCGGCGCCGGCGGTGTCGGCCCTGCAACCCGTCCCGGACCCGCTCGAGGCCGACGACGCGAAGGCAAGGGCGATCGGCGAGGACCCGGCCAACATCCTGGGCCCGGAGGCGTGCTCGAAGTGCCACGCTCCCGCGTACAAGGTCTGGCAAGGAACGCATCACTTTGCAGCCGACAAGACCGCGCCGAGATCGGAGCTCGGCAAGCAGATCCTGACGAAGCTCGGCGGTCCCGCGCTCTTCAAGAAGCGCAAGGACTGCACCCAGTGCCACGTGACGATGCAGGGCGCCGGGGACAAGGCCGAGCCGAAGTGGGGGATCTCGTGCGAGTCTTGCCACGGCGCGGCGGCCAAGTGGATCAGCATCCACAACAACAAAGCCATGGACCGAAGTGCGCGGCTCATCGAAGCTGCGAAGAACGGCATGTGCCGGCCGGACAGGACCTACAAGGTCCTCACGAACTGCATGGAGTGCCACACCGTCCCCAACGAAGAGGTGATCAACAAGGGCGGCCATGCGCCCGGCCACGATTTCGATGCCCTGGTCTTCTCTCAAGGCGAGGTCCGGCACAACTTCCTCGGCTCGCCCGACAATGCGGCGCCGACCGCCGGGCGGAAACGCGAGCTGTACCTCATCGGGCAGGTCCTGTTCCTGGAGTACGGCCTCCGCGGCTTGGCGAAGGCGACCGTGGACGGCGACTTCGCCAAGGCCCAGTCCGGTCGCGTCGAGCGGACACTTGACAACCTCGAGAAGATCCAGGCCAAGGCGCCGCTGGTCGGCGTCGGCGCGATCCTCCAGGCGACCCAGGCCGCGACCGCGGCCGGCGACTTGAGGCCCGGCAACAAGGCCGCGCTCCTGAAGGTCGCCGACGCCGTACATGCCGAGGTGGTGAAGCTGTCCGATGGCCAGGAAGTGGCCAAGCTCTCCGCCTTGGACGAAATGCTCCCCGGCGAGCGCGGCTACATTGGCAAGGTGCAAACAGGAAAGTGACCCGATCTCCGGAGGGTGAGCCATGTCCTCGAAATTCCTCGCGTCCGCCGTGCTTTTCGCAGGCCTTGCCGGCGTCGTCGGCGTCCCGACGAACGCCGAAGATCCCCGACCCGCGGACCCCGGCCCGCCGCTCGTCGTCGGCAATCGGTTCGTCGATCCGGCGACCGGCGCGGTCCTCGCCGAAGTACCGGGCGCCTCCCCCTACGACGCGGCGATTCCAGTCCCCGACTGCCCCGGGCACTTCCGCGTCGGCAACCTGCGCGTCGACGCCGCCACGCGCACGGTCGTGGGCGGCTTCAACGAGGAGATCGTATTCGAAGGGGGCAACGTCGTGCGTCTCGACGACGCCGGTAGGCCGCTCTGGAAAACGGCCGTCGGCGAACCGTTGGGCGGCGTACGCCCGCCGGACCGGCTCGTGACCGGCGATCGCGTGTTCGTGGCGCACGGGAAGGAACTCGTCGCGCTCGAGCGTGCGACCGGGAAGATCCTGTGGCGCGCGGACGAACCGAACGACCGCCTGCACGCGTGCGGCCATCTCCTTCTGGCCACCGGACGCGCACCCTGGACCGAGAAGCCCCACGAACGCTGGATCGTCGCGCGCGACACCCGACTGGGGGCCATGGTCTTCGTGGAGGAGTTGGGCGACCATGAAGACCCCGAGCGCATCGAGGAGGTGGAAGGCCTCTTCCTCCTCCGGTCCGCCGGGACCGGCGGCTCCGCGGGCTCCACGCGCCTCTTCGCCCCCGACGGGCAGCTCAAGCTTTCGCTGCCGGAGCGCGTCGCGGCCCTGCGCAGGGAAGGGGACGGCTGGCTCTTCCTCTCCGGGGAACGCCTGAGTCAGGTGAACGCCCGAATCGAGACACTCTGGGAGAGCTGGGAGGTGCGGGCGGGCGAAACCGATGGAGCCGAGCTGGTGGCGCTCCCGGGGGGCGACCGGCTGGCGGCGACCTGGTGCGGGATCGCCGACAGCGGCGTGCAGGTCGTGCGCTTCCGCACCGGCAAGGGGGACGTGGCCTGGCGGGCAAAGTGCCAGGAGCTGGGCGTGTCGCATTCCAAGTACTGGCATCGCGCCCGCCTCGAGCTCCGCGGGGAGCGGCTCTTCGTCATCAGTCAGGCCGCGGGCGTGAGCTTCGTCGAGACGCTCGACCTCGCCACCGGCAAGCAGCTCGCGCGTTGGCGCTTCGAGGCGCGCTGAATCACGCGCCCCGCCGCCGCCCCCGGCCCCACCCGATCCGAACCGCGACCGGAAGGGAGCGGTCCCGGCGTTCTCGACGGCCCCCCCACCCCCGGGTTCGACCTCGTCGCCCTGTCCAGGAATGCGCCACGACTCACGGCTCGATCCCCAGGATCGGCCACATCGTGCCTGCCAGGAACGGCGGGTGGAAGAGGACGGGGAGCGGCGCGACCAGCCAGAAAATCGTCCACAGCCGACCGAGCGCGGCATGGCCGGAGATCGGACGACCGCGTGCTTCCAGGGCGCGCTCAGCGACCACGAGCCCGCCGTGGATGGCGAAGTAGGTCATCGGCAGCCCGTAGCCGGCCTTCACCGGCAGGCTGATGGCCAGCTCGTGGAGCACGCCGGAGGCCGCGAACGCCGCGAACAGACCCACGCGCCTGCCCGCCACCGCGGACACCGGGCGGTAGACCCCGATCGCGGTCATTTCCGAAAAGGCGAGGTTCCAGCGCCTCCCCCAGAATTCTCCGAGGCTCTTCGACAGGAGCGGCGCCTTGAAGAGCGGCGTCGCGTCCGCACCCAGACAGCGCCACCCGCCGGCGACCACGTTGAAAACGCCGAAGTGCAGCACCAGGCTCAGGCCGGCGAGGAGCGGGACGGTCGCCGCCGCAGGCGAGCCCGTCCACACCCATGCCGCGCGGCCCGCCGCGAGCAGCGCGAACCCGAGCGCGATGCGCGCGGCGCCCATCCCCAGCAAGCGCCGACCTCCCTCCAGCGCCGGCCCGCCGACCCCGGCGAAGACCGCGGGCCGCATCCCCGGCCACGCCGCGGCGAACGCGAGCCAACGCAGCGCCGACAACCGGGGGCCCGACGCCTCAACCGACACCACCGCCTTCATGGCAACCAAGAGCAGCCCGATGAGCGCCAGCATCCGCACCCCGGCCGGCTGGGCGCGGGTCACGTGTTCGGCGAAAAAGACCGAGCCGACCACGAGCGCCCACGCCGCCGCCCGCACAGCCGCCCCACGCGGCAGCCGGCTGAGGCCGATCCCCGCCGCGAGGACGACTGCCAGCGCGACGAACAACACCTCGACGGTCCGCGCGTCCGTGGGCGTGTACGCGCTCATCCTCAGCTCCCGCAGCTTTTCCACGCCAGCGCGGCGTACACGGCGGTCATGGCGACGAAGAACGCGACCATCAGGTACTCTGCGAAAATAAAAAGTCGGCCGGGCGGGCGCTCGGCACGGTCGAACCAGGTGAACTGGATCGCGAGCCGCGCGCCCCACCACGCCGCGATGAAGCCGGCGACAACGGCGGCGAGCGGAGAGCCGTCGAGGAGCAGGTCGGGGCGGAAGAGCGACAGGGCGCCGAAGCAGACGTGCGCGCACCAGATGTAGCCCGCGTACGTCCAGAACACCTGCCGCGTCAGGTTGCGAAGCTTCGCGGTTTCCGCCCGCCACCCGAGGACTTTCGGGATCGCGAGACTGCCGCCCGCGAGGCCGAGCTGCGCGAGACCCGAGAGGCGCACGATATCCGTCCAATGCGATTCCATGCCATCCTCGGTTCAGCGGGAAAGACGGGGCCGAAGTCGGGGCGCGAGTATACCAGCCCGGGGACCGACCCGCTACAGGGAATCCGAGGGCCGCCGGCGTCACGGTCCTTGAACTTCGCGTCCCGCCGCGCGATAATCCTGGGGCTTCGGCCCCGTCTCCTCTTTCGC
>JACPWG010000073.1 GCA_016197205.1 Planctomycetota bacterium | reverse complement strand
TCTCTCCGTCCGTTGCCAGAGATGATCGCCGGTAGAGGACGATGGACTCAGCGCCCGGCCTCTGCGTCTCCGCGTCTCTGTGTAAAAGTCTCGCGTTCGAGCCACACGGCCGGGCCGAATTTCGGCCTGGTTCAATCCAGGGTAACACTCATATTCGTAACCGCGACGCCCAGTCTTGACGCAACTACCTTGACCCGATACAGTTCCTGAGCAGAAGGGGGACCGGCGAGTCCGCAAAACTGTTACCCTAGCGGTGGCCCCGCTGAACCAGGCCCGAATTTCAAATTGCAAAAAGTCAAATTTCAAATCTCAAATTTTGCCCGCGTCTAGCTGGGACGCAGAGCCATGATCCAGCCATTTGCCGCCGTCGGTCGAGTTTAGCCTCAGTTCGGGTTGTTGTTTTCTTTCGGTAGGTTCTTGGTGTCTCTCGTGGCCCCGACCTGGCCCGAACGCCAGGGAGGGAGAACGAAGGCTCAAAGCTCAACGCCTCGTTCGCGAGCGTGACCGAATCCCCGAAAACCCGGTGACGAAGCGACTCGGTGAAGATCCGCGTTCACGTCTCTGGTCTCCCTGAGTACCGCTCCACGGAAGTCGGTGGCGCGGTACTTGGCCGTTGTAGGGTCACCCCACGGATGCCGAAGCGCGACGTAGCGGTGGTGATCCCTGCCGCGGGGATCGGGCAGCGGATGGGGACGCGCGTCCACAAGCCGATGCTCGCCGTCGGCGGCCGGCCGATCCTGTTCCACACGCTCGAACGCTTCCAGGGCATCCCCGCCATCCGCGAGATCATCCTGGCCCTTCACCCGGACGACCTCGAGCCGATCTCCCGCCGCTACGGGAAGCGCCTGCGCGAACTCGGCGTGACGGCGTGGGTCGAGGGCGGCGCGCGTCGGCAGGACTCGGTCGAACGCGGGCTGGCCGCGGCCTCGTCGCGCTGCGCCCTCGTGGCCGTGCACGACGCGGTTCGGCCCTTCGTGCCGACCGAGGTAATCGCCGCGGTCATCGAGAAGGCCCGCGCCTGCGGGGCCGCCCTCGCGGCGGTCCCGGCTGTGGATACGCTCAAGCAGGTGGACGGCGCACGACGGGTCGACCGCACCGTGCCCAGGGAAACGATCTGGATGGCGCAGACCCCCCAGGTTTTCCGCAGGGAGGTGCTCGAGGCGGGCTTCGCCGCCGCGCTCCGGCTCGGCGCCGCCGTCACGGACGACGCCCACCTGGTCGAGCTGTCAGGACACCCGGTCGAGGTGGTGCCGGGCAGTTACGAAAACCTGAAAATCACCAACCCCTCCGACCTCGAGTTCGCCGAGGTCCTGCTCCGCCGCCTGCGCCTCCGCCTCCGCCTCCGAGCGAATTCGCGCAAATTTACACCCGCGGCGCGCGTCGACCGGCGCCGACCGGCCGGGCCCGCGGACGTCCGAGAAAAGTCTTGCTAGCTCGCGGCTTCCGGGTATAATTCGCCACGGGTTCAGGCAGCCGTTTTCGGTCGGAATTCCCGACGAAATCAAGGGTTCCGGCACAGATTCGACCTCCGACTGCTCCCCGTGTGCCCCCGCCTCGTTCTCCTCCGACCTTCCCGCCTGGAGGCGCCTCCGTGCTGGCCAAGCTCGCTCTCGAGGACGGGACGGTTTTCCCGGGCCGGGCCTACGGCGCCTCCGGAGAGGAGACCGGCGAGGTCGTCTTCAACACGACGATGGGCGGCTACCAGGAGGTGCTCACCGACCCTTCCTACCGCGGCCAGATCGTGGTCATGACCTGCCCGCACATCGGGAACGTGGGCGTGAACGCCGCGGACGCGGAGTCGGAGCGCGGCCCGCAGGCCGAAGGCTTCGTCGCGCGCGAGTTCAGCCGCGTGCGCAGCAATTTCAGGTCGGAGGAGGACCTCGAGGCGTACTTCCGGCGACACGGCGTGCTCGGCCTGGAAGGCATCGACACGCGGGCACTCACCCGCCACCTCCGTGTCGTCGGCTCGCTGATCGGCGTTCTTTCCACGCAGGAGCTCGACGACCAGCGGCTGGTCGAGAAGGCCCGCCGCGCGCCCCGGATGGAGGGGTCGGACTTCGTGCGCGAGGTCACCTGCCGCGAGGCGCGCGACTGGACGCAGGGTCCGGATGCGACCTGGGCCCCGGCGCTGCGCCGCCGCGGCGACGTGCCCTATCGCGTGGCCGCGGTCGATTACGGCGTGAAGAGCAGCCTGCTGCGCTTCCTCGTCGGATCGGGGTGCCAGGTCCGGGTGTTCCCGGCGACGGCGACCGCGGACGAGCTGTTGGCGTCGCAACCGGAAGGGGTCTTCCTGTCGAACGGGCCGGGCGACCCGGCCGCGCTCCCCTACGCGGTCGAGGCGACGCGCAAGGTCGTGGAGCGACGGGTCCCGGTTTTCGGCGTCTGCCTGGGACACCAGATTCTCGGCCTCGCGCTGGGCGCGCGGACGTACAAGTTGAAGTTCGGCCATCACGGGGGCAATCATCCCGTGCAGGACGTGCGGACGGGCCGCGTGGCGATCACCGCGCAGAACCACGGTTTCGCCGTGGACGCGGAGACGCTGGCCGGCACGGGCCTGGAAATGACGCACCGGAACCTGAACGACGGGACGCTGGAAGGGATGCGCCACGCCTCGCTCCCGGCCTTCTCGGTCCAGTACCATCCCGAGGCCTCTCCGGGCCCCCATGACAGCCTCGGGCTCTTCGAGCACTTCGTGGACGAGATGCAGGCGCGGCGGGGGGTCTAAGTCGATTGTGCCGCCGAGAGTAGACGGAGGAGTTGCCCGATGGAAGAAAACGTGATGTCGATGGGCGGGATGCCCCGCCGGCGGATGTTCATCATCGACCGGGAGTACCAGTGGCGGTATCTGTCGACGTGGCTCATCATGACGCTGGCCTACGTGCTCATCATCCTCGTGGTGATGTACATCGGCCTGCGGATCACGCGGGAGACGTCGAACAACCCCGAGTCGTACACGGCGCTCCAGCTCGCCTCGATGCTGAAGTGGAATGCGCTCTTCATCATCCTCTTGACGATCTTCTTCGGGCTCGTCACGATCCTCTTCTCGCACCGGGTCACGGGCCCGGCGTACCGGCTGACGAAGTCGATGCGTCGCATGCTGGAAGGGGACTATTCGTTCACGGTGACGCTGCGGAAGCGGGACTATCTGCAAGACGTGGCGGCGGGGCTGAACGACGTGATCGAGCGGCTGCGGGAGAAGGAAGAGAAGCTGAAGGCGCTGGACGCGGAGGCGGAGCGGCTGCGGGAAATGGTGGCCGCCGAAAACGTTTCCGCGGAGATCCGGCTGAGCGTCGAGCGGATCACGCTGGGGTTGGACGGCGTGCTGGTGAAGTCGCCGTTGCCGGAAGTGCAGCCGATCGCGGACGCCGCGGGCGTCGGCGCGGTCGCGAGCGCGAGCGCGGGCTCAGGCGCGGCGTCGCCGGCCGGGAGCCCGGGCGCGGAGGCTCACTGAAAAGCCACGCCAGAAAGTGTTGATCCGTAGAGCACCCGTTCCAAACACGAGTGAGCGCGGCTGCTTTTCGACCGCCGCGCTGCTCGGCCACGGAGACGCTACGAGCCACGGACACCACGGCTTTCCCACGGCAGCGGCCGGCCGCAACCCAAGGGACGAGCCGCCGAAGACACCGAAGGACGAGTTTTTTGCGAAGCGACCGGCGCAGCCGATCCGAACCGCGACCCTCAGTACCGCCCCACGGAATGGGGTGACCAATTTGCTCGGCGATTTTGGCCGCCCGCTTTGTTGCGCTCGCTCGCCGTAGTGCTCCGTTACTACGCCTCGCTCGCGCGCCTTGCGGGCGGCCAAACTTGCCTTCGCCTATTGGTCACCGACTTCCGTGGAGCGGTACTCAGGGAGCCGTCTCGGCGCGTCCTGCGAATTCCTCGGGTTTGGCCTCGCAACCGATTGCCTGACCGGAGAAAATTCGTTGCAGGAAAAACGAGCTTCTGCCGGACGGTGACACAGCTTGCGAAGCTGTGAAATCGTCGTTCATCCGTGAAAGCTGTGGTTCCGTCGACGCTTGGCTGCGGCAATGCCGCGCTGGGCTCTCAGTGGCCGCAACATGGGGACTCGCATGCGCTGCGCTCGAGCGGGCCGAAGCGGCCTCTCCCTGGTGGAAGTGCTCATTCTGGTGATGATCCTCCTCATCCTCTTCCTGGTGGCGCTCCCGATCCTTTTGCGAAGCCGGATCCTGAACCACGAGGGCGTGGCGATCCAGACGCTGCGGCTCATCTACAACCAGGAGCTGGCCTACCAGCAGACGATCGGTCGGCTCGGGACGCTGGCGGAGCTGGTGCAGGTGAAGCGCCTGGACGCGGCGATCCTGGCGGGCCCGGTGGCCGGGTACAAGTACCGGATGGAGCTGATAGAGCCCCGCGGGAAGACGGCGAGGACGACCGACCTTTCCGACCCGGCGCGCGGCCCACGGGAGCTCGAGCCGGCCGACCCGAAGGGGGGGGAACGCGATCCCGTGGAGAGCCCGACGACCTGGTCCTGTCAGTCCGTCCCCGAGCTGCGGGGCTCGACCGGCGAGCGCAGCTTCCACCTGGATCAGACCGGCGCGATCCACGCGAAGGACACGGGGGACGACAAGTTCCACCCGCCCGACGAGGCGATCCGCTGGCCCCTCATCAAGGAAGAGTAGCATGGCCGTCACCTGCGTGATCGGCGTGCAATGGGGGGATGAGGGGAAGGGGAAGGTCGTCGACCTCCTCGCCCGCCGCTCGGATTTCGTGGTCCGCTTCCAGGGCGGCGGAAACGCGGGGCACACCGTCGTGGTCGGGCGGGAAAAGTACGTCCTGCACCTGATCCCTTCCGGCGTCCTCCACCCGGGCGTCCGCTGCGTGATCGGCAACGGGGTCGTCGTGGACCCCGCGCAGTTCTTCCAGGAGATCGCGGACTTGCGCGCGCGCGGGATCGCCATCGACGGCGGCAACCTGCATGTGAGCGAACGCGCGCACCTGGTGCTGCCGTACCACAAGCTGCAGGACCGGCTCGCGGAGTCGAGCCGCAGCCGCGAGAAGCTCGGGACGACCGGACGCGGGATCGGCCCCTGCTACATGGACAAGGCGGCGCGCGTGGGACTGCGGGTCGCGGACCTCCTCAACCCGCCGCGCTTCGCCGACCGGCTGCGGGCGAACGTCGAGGAGAAAAACAAACTCTTCACGGCCGTGTACGGCGGCGAGGCGCTCGACGCAGCGGCGGTGCTCGCGGAGTATGAAGGCCACCGCGAACGGATGAGACCTTTCGTGTGCGACACCGCGCGGCTCCTGCAGGAGGCCTCCGAGGCCGGGAAGGAGTTGCTGCTCGAAGGCGCGCAAGGGACGCTGCTCGACGTGGATTTCGGCACGTATCCGTTCGTGACCTCCTCGCATTCGGACGCGGGGGGCGTGGCGGCGGGCTGCGGCCTGCCCGCCCGGCGCGTGGATCGCGTGGTAGGCGTCCTGAAGGCGTACACGACGCGCGTGGGGAGCGGCCCATGCCCGACGGAGCTGAAAGACGCACAGGGCGTGGACCTCCGGGAGAAGGGGGAGGAGTACGGGGCGACGACGGGCCGGCCGCGACGCTGCGGCTGGTTCGATCTCGTGGCGTGCCGGTACTCGGTCCGGCTGAACGACGTCGACGTCCTCGCGGTGACGAAGCTGGACGTGCTCGACCACCTCGAGACGCTGCGGGTCGCGGTCGCCTACGAGGTCCGCGGCGAACGCACGGACCATTTCCCCGCGGACGTGGACGCGCTGGAAGAGGCGCGGCCGGTGTACCGGGACTTCGCGGGCTGGCGGCGGCCGATCGGCGGGATCCGGCGTCGCGTCGACCTCCCCGCGGCCGCGCGCGCGTACCTGGACTTCCTCGAGGAGTCGCTGGAGACGCCGATCCAGCTCGTGTCCGTCGGTTCCGAAAGGGACCAGACGATCGTCGAGGGTCTCCCGTGGATCTCGGGGTCCTCCGGGGCGTGAGGCTCATGGGCTCGAAGCCGCCGGAAACGAAGGGGGCCGCGCTCCCCCCGCTCGACGCCACGAAGTTCCCGGGCCACCTCGCGGTCATCATGGACGGGAACGGCCGGTGGGCGCAGGCCCACGGTCTGCCGCGGATCAAGGGGCACGAGGAAGGCGCCCGTTCCGTCCGCGAGGTGACCGAGGAGTGCGCGGCGCTCGGGCTCGGCCGCCTGACGCTGTACGCGTTCTCGTCGGAGAACTGGAAGCGGCCGAAGAACGAGATCGACTTCCTGATGAAGCTCCTGCGTCGCTACCTGGTGAACGAGCGCCGGACGATCCTTGAAAACAACATCCGGTTCACCGCGATCGGCCGGCTGGAAGCCCTGGGCCCGGCGGTGCTCGCGGAGATGGAGAAGACGCGGGAGCTGTCGCGCCGGAACACGGGCATGGTGATGTGCCTGGCGCTGAACTACGGCGGCCGGCAGGAGATCGTGGACGCGGCGCAGCGGCTGGCGCGCGAGGTCGCGGAGGGGAAGCGAGCGTGGTCCGCGGTGGACGAGGCCGCGCTGGACGGCGCGATGTACGATCCCGCGGCGCCGCCGCCCGATTTGCTGATTCGGACGGGCGGCGACCAGCGGATCTCGAACTTCCTGCTCTGGCACCTCGCGTACACGGAGCTGTGGATCACGCAAAAGGCATGGCCGGACTTCAAGCGGCCGGAGCTGCACGAGGCGCTGCGCGACTACGCGACGCGCGCGCGGCGCTTCGGCGGACTGTGAGGGATTGCTGATTTCGGATTGCTGATTGCTGATTGACGACGGACGGCGCGTCACGTGATGGATCCCGGTTGCCGCAGTCGACGAGCGCACCGCGGTTCGTAGTTCCGCCTTCAGGCGGAGCGGAGTCGATGCGCCACCGGATATTCGGTCCGCCTGAACGCGGCACCACGAACCGCCGCACGTGAGACGGTGTGGGCCCCGTCGTCTCGGCAACGGCGGCGACGCGTGGTGGACGGCCAAATCAGCAAGCAGCAATCCCCAAGTCAAGCTCGCGCCCGAAACCAAAAAACGAAGGACTAGCCACCGAAGACGCCGAAGACACCGAAGTTCTCGACGGGCCGTTCGGTGTCTTCGGCGAGTTCGGTGGCTCGTCCCTCCGAGGGCGGAGTGCACGGCTTCCGAAATCGCGACCAGCTTTCAAGCAGTCGAACGATAGGGACCCAATGGGGTGGTTGAGCTTGCAAACACGGATCCGCATCGGCACCCTGCTTTTCGCCGGCGTGCTCGCGCTGCTCGGGCTGGACCATGCCGCGGGCTCGGACGCCGGCTTCACGCTCCTGGTGGGGCTGCTCGTCGCCGGCGGGCTGTACGAATTCTACGCGATGATGGTCCCGGGCTGGGGCCGGCTGCCGAGCTCGGTCGGCGTGGCGGGCGGGGCGCTTCTGGTCGGGCTCAACTGGCTCGAGATCCACTGGGCCGGGGCGACGAACGTGCCGTGGACCGGCCTCTTGCTCTTCCTGCTCGTCTTCGGCGCCTTCGCCCAGCACATGGCGACCTCGGAGCCCTCGACGCTCCCCCGCCTCTTCATCCTGGTCTTCGGGCTGATCTACATCTGGCTGCCCATGAGCTTCGCCCTCCGCCTGCGCGACTTCCAGCCGAGGCCGGACCTCGGCGGGGTCGGGCCGGGGGAGGCGCTCTGCTTCTTCGTCCTGCTCGTCTGCAAGATGACCGACGCGGGCGCGTACTTCGCAGGCAAGGCCTTCGGGCGCGAGAAGCTGGCCCCGGTGATCTCGCCCGGCAAGACGGTCGAGGGCGCGTTCGGCGGCCTCGCCGCAGGCCTCGTCTTCGGGCTGGGGACCTGGGCGTGCACCTCCCTGTGGCTCTACTATTCCTGGTGGGCCGCGGTGGTCCTGTCGCTGGTCGTGAGCGTGGCCGGACAGCTCGGCGACCTGTCGGAGTCCCTCGTCAAGCGCTACGCCCGGACCAAGGATTCCGGGGCGCTGTTGCCGGCCTTCGGCGGCGTCCTCGATCTGCTGGATTCGTTCCTCGTGGGCGTCCCGGCGACCTACCTCTGCGTCCTCGCGCTGCCCGCCCACGACCCCACCGGCGGGGCCTGGCACGCGGTGCCGTTGCGCTGACCTTTTTTTTCGAGCGCGCATGAAAGCGGAGAAAACGATTGATCTCCTCAACCACGAGGAGACCGGCAAGCTCTTCGGCGCGTACGACCGGTACCTGCGCCTGATTCGAAACGCGTTCCACGTCCAGGTCTTCGCCCGGGACAACGTCCTGCGCGTGGTCGGCGAGAAGTTCCAGGCGGAGCAGGCGCTGGGCATCCTGCGCAACATGCTCGACCGCGTGCGGTCCGTCGGGAACATCACGCTCGACGAAGTCGAAGAGCTGGTCTTCGGCCTGCACGAGGGGCAAGGGCGCGAGCGCAAGGCCGCCCAGGGGATCGTGCGCGCGCCCGTCTTCCAGCCGAAGACCGAAGGGCAAGGCCGCTATTTGGAAGCGATGGACCGGCACGAAATCGTGTTCGCGATCGGGCCGGCGGGCACCGGCAAGACCTTCCTCGCCGTCTGCCAGGCGGTGACGAAGCTCCGCGCGGGTCACGTGCGGAAGCTCGTCCTCACGCGCCCCGCGGTCGAGGCCGGCGAACGGCTCGGCTTCCTCCCCGGCGATTTCCAGGCGAAGGTCAACCCGTACCTGCGGCCGCTCTACGACGCGATCGGCAACCTGATGGACTTCGCCCAGATGAAGCGCCTCCTGGACAACGAGATCATCGAGATCGTGCCGCTCGCCTACATGCGCGGCCGGACCCTGGAGGGCGCCTTCATCATCCTGGACGAGGGGCAAAACACGACCCCCGAGCAGATGAAGATGTTCCTCACGCGGATGGGGAACGGCTCGCGCATCGTCGTCACCGGCGACGTCACGCAGATGGACCTACCGGCCGGCAAGGTCTCGGGGCTCGTCGAGGTCGCCGAGCTCCTGAAGCATGTGAAGGGGCTGGAGTTCGTCTACCTGTCGCGCAGCGACATCGTGCGGCACCCGCTCGTGCAGCAGATCGTCGACGCCTACGAAGCCCGGGAAGCCGGGGCGAAGAAGCGGCGCGGATGAGGCTCGCCGAGCGGATCGCGGCGCTGTACGCCCTGCTCGCGGTCGCCGGGGTCGTCTGGATCTTCGGCGCGGGCAGGTTCCGGGAAACCCTGACGCCCGCAGGGCCCGGGTCCGTGGCCCGGGGTCTGGCCGTCGGCGGCGGAGTCGCCGCGCTCGTCGTGGTCGCGTCCCTCCTCCTCCGGCGCGGCTCCGGGTGGGTGCGGGGGATGGAGGCCCTCCTGGGGAAGACGCTCGGCCCGCTCCCGACCGGCGCGGTCTTCCTGCTTGCGGGGTCGAGCGCGCTCGGCGAGGAGATTTTTTTTCGCGCGGGCCTGCAGCCCACGCTCGGCCTGCCCCTCGCCAGTCTCCTCTTCGGCGTCCTTCATTTCCCGGCCGATGCGCGGCTCGTGCCCTGGACCCTCTTCGCGACGGTCATGGGGTTCGCGCTGGGTCTGCTCTACCAGGAATGCGGGACCCTCGCCGCCCCGCTCGCGGCCCATTTCGGGATCAACGTCGTGAACCTGTGGGTCATCACCCGGCCTGACGCCCATGCCGAACACGCCTCGTAGGGGGGGAGCGCGCCGGCGCCGGTCCGCCGCCTCGAGCCTCCTCCTCCTCGCGCTCGCCGCCTGCATGTCGGCCTTCGCCGCTCGCCCGGCCGCCGCACAGCAACCGCCGGCGGGACCGAGACAGCCCGCCCCCCCGGACCCCGCGCCCCTCCCCGCCGCGCCCGCGCCCGCGCCCGCGCCCACGCCTGCGCCCGCGGCCTCGGCCGCCTCCGACCTCCTGCTGCGGGAGGAGCAGCCCTGGAGCCGGCCCGACGTCAAGGCGGAGGAGGTGAAGCCGCTCCTCGCCGAGGTCGACAAGTGGCTCGCGCAGGTCGCGAAGGAGCCGACGATCGAGGGGCAGCCGCAGCCGCTCAAGCCGCCGCTGGAGCAGACGGCGTCGCTGCTCAAGGAACTGTTGTCCCTGCTCGACCGCCATGCCGCGCTCCCGCGCATCCCGGACGGCCTCGAGGCGCAGGTGGCCGCCCTGCAACGGCAGGTGGACCGCCTGATGTCCGGCCCGCCTCCGACCCTGGTCGACGGCCCGCTCGACACGAAAGGCATCGAGGCGGCGGTCGGCGTCGTGACCGCGCTGCGGGCGGAGGAGGCGGCGGCGCAGGACGCGCTCAAGAAACTGGAGGACCGCCTCGCCGCGGGCCCCGAAGAGCAGAAGAAGGCCACCACGCGGCTCACCGAAGGGCGGGCCGCGCTGGCCGCGCTCGTGCAGCCGACCGACCTCACGGGGACGGCGCGCACCGCCGCCCTGCTGCGAGGCCAAAATGCGCGCCTCCTCGTTCGCGCCGCAGAGAAACAGCTCGAGGTCCTCGCCGCCGAGGCGAAATGCGCCCAGTCCTTCGCGCCCCTGCGCCGCGCGACCCACGACCTTGCAAAACAAACAGCGGAGGTCTATTCGGCGGTACTGGAGAAACTGCAGGCCGAACTCAAGGAGGAGCTGGAGCGGCAGCGGCAATCGCTCGACTACCGCGTGCAGGCCGCCCGGCAGGCGCTGGAGGAGGCCAGGGCGTCGAAGGACCCGTTTCGCCTCCTGCAGGCCATCGAGGACTCGTGGCTGGCCGAGGAGCGGCTGCGCGCCCACCGGCACGAGGAGGAGCTGAACCAGGTCCGCGGCGAGGGACAAAAAGAAAAACAGTTCCTGAAAAACGACCAGGTCGCCTTCGACAATCTGAAGCGCATCCTGGAAAAAGGGGGCAAGCGGAGCCAGCTCCTCGCCGAGCGGCTCCACCCGCTCTTCCGGCAGGCGGAGGAGGAGATCGCGCGGCGGAGGAAAGGGGACGAGCTGGACCGGATCGGCAAGCGGCTGGCGGAGCTGCAGCTCGATCGTGCGGACTTTTCGCTCCGGGACCCCGGCGTGGACCTGCGGCGCGAGTTCGAGCCGGAAGGGTGGAACCTCCGGCCGTACCGGATCGACCAATTGAAGGAGGCGATGCTCGCGTGCGAGCGCGAGCGCGCGAAGGCGCTCGAGGAGAGGCTCGGGGGGCTGAACAACCTCGCGCAGGCGTACACGGAGCTGGAAGGGGTCGAGCTCGAGATCGAAGAGCAGCTTCGGACGAAACACGAGTACATCCTGCAGCGCCTGTTCTGGATCCAGGAGGACCCGCCGCTGACGCTGGACGTGCTGCGCGCGGGGATCGACGAGCTGGGGCAGGCGGCGACGCGCCTGCGGGGGACGCTGCGCACCGGCGTCGAGGAGCCCGCGTGGCCGGCGTCGCTGCGCAGGCCCACGACGCGGTGGCTCGTGCTCGGCGGGCTCGTCCTGGCGCCGATCCTCCTCACGCTCACGCGCCGGGGGATCCGGCGGTACTTGCGCCAGGGTCTTCCGCACGAGCACCGCGCCGGGCCGACGCCCGGGCGCGCGGCGGCTGCCGGGCCGGTTGCCGGGCCGACGTCTCCGTTCGTCGCCGGCCCGCCGCCCGCCGTCCCGCAGGGCGCGCCGGGCCCTGCGCAGTTGGAGGCCGCCCCACCCGCGCAGGCCGCTCCGCCGCCGCAAGCCGCGCCGCCCCCGGAAACGCCCGGCAACGCCGCACCTTCCCCGCTTGCGCTACCCGGTCCGGACACCGGCCCGAGCCCGGCTGCGACCGCCGGCGGTATCGAAGAGCAGGAGCCGCCCTCGCGGCTCGGCTTGGTGCTCGCCGGCACGGTCTCGGCGCTCGGCTGGCCCGCGTACGTCTTCGCCGTCGCCATCCTTGCGCGACAGGGCGTACCCGCGGACGGGCTCGCCGCGGGTCTTTCCGCCGCGCTGCGCATCGTCGCGGCCGGGCTTGCGCTCGCCGCCTTCGGACGCGTCTATTTTTCCCGGCACGGGCTCCTCGCGGGCCACTTCCAGCAGCCGCCGGAGTTTTGCGGCGGGGTGGACTGGCTCCTGCGCTACGGCTCCGCGCTCACGCTTCTGCTCCTGGCGCCCGCCGTCTTCCTCGCGCACGCGAGCGTGGCGGCGCCGGTCGCCGGCCGCGTACTCTACACTTCGTACGAGGGCGCGGTCGCCCTGCTTCTGGCCTGGCGGCTGCGCAAGCGAGGACCCATCACGGGCCTGCTCTTCGGCCGGAGCGCGGTCGCGACGAACGCCGGCTTCTTTGTCCGCTGGTGGAGACCCGCGCACGTGCTCGGAAGCCTCGCGATGGTCGGCATCGTCGCGATGGACGGCCTCGGGTACCGCTACGGCGCGCTCCAGCTCTCCTACCACGTGCTCCAGTCTTTCGGGACGCTGCTCCTCCTGGCGCTCACCTACCGCCTGCTCTGCGCCGTGGCGGAAGGAAGGGAGACCTTCGGGCGGCTGCTCGGGGGCCTGCGCGAGGCCGCGGGCGGGCCCGGTCCGCGCCCCGAAGGCGAGGCGGGCGGCGCGGGGGTCGGCGGCGGGACGCGTCGTGCCGTGCACGAGTTGGCGAAGAGCTATCGCCAATTCCTGAGGCTCGTGCTCGGCCTCGCGGGCGCGGTGACGCTCTCCCTCTTCTGGGGGCTCGATACCCAGGTCCTCCGGACGCTCGACACCGTCCTCCTGTACGCGATCCAGCCGGAGTCGAACCTCTTCCTCACCCTGGGCGACCTGCTGCGGGCGACGCTCGCGGTCCTGTGCACGTGGGTGGTCCTGGCCCATCTCGACGGCGTGTTCGAGGTCCTGATCTTCCCCTCGTTCGCGTGGGACGCCGGCGTCCGGTACACCGTGCTCAGCCTGAGCCGCTACGCACTTTTTTTTACGGGCCTCCTCGCCACGCTGGGGCTTCTGCACGTCAGCCTGGCGAGCGTGCAGTGGATCCTGGCTGCCGCGAGCGTGGGCATCGGCTTCGGCCTGCAGGAGGTGATCGCGAACTTCATCTGCGGCGTGCTCCTCCTCCTGGAACGCCCGATCAAGATCGGGGACATCGTGACCATCGGCGAGACCGCGGGCGTGGTCCGGCGGATCAACATCCGCGCGACGACGGTGGAGACGTGGAACTACGAGTCGATGATCATCCCGAACCGGGAGTTCATCGTGGGGAAAGTGGTGAACTGGACGCACGTGAATCCGATCACGCGGTTGGTGCTGCACGTGGGCGTGGCGTACGGCACGGACCTGGAGCGCGCGAAGGAGATCCTGGTGCGCGCGGTGCGGGAGCATCCGCTCGTGCCGAAGGACCCGCCGCCGTCCGTGTGGCTGACCGGTTTCGCGCCGAGCGCGGTGCAGTTCGTCGTGTACGTCTTCGCCTCGGACCCGAGCCAGCGGTCGACGATCCAGGAAGAGGTGCTCGGTCGGATCTACCGCGACTTCCGGAGCGCGGGGATCGAGATGCCGCTCCCGCAGATGGACCTGAACGTGCGGGACCTGCCGCCGGAGCTCGCGGCGTGGATCGGCCGGGCGCGGCGCGACTCCGCGAGCCCGTGAGGCCCCGCGCGGCGCCCCGCAGCCTCGCTCTCGGCCGTTCGTAGTTCCGCCTTCAGGCGGCGTCGAATTTGGAGCAGATCGCCGGAAGCAGGCGAAGCACGGGAGGCGGTTCGACGTGCTCGCCGATGCGAGGGGAGGGAGGAGAGCGGAGCCCCGTGCCGCCGGTCGGCTCCGCCTGAAGGCGGGACTACGAACCGGGCCGAGCCGGCGGGGCGACGGGTGCGGGGGTGGGCGCCGGGGAGGGGGAGGTCAGGGCCCGACGCGCTTCCAGCGGGAGCCGCCGGCGCCGTCCTCGACGACGAGGCCGCGGGCGCGGAGGCGGGCGCGCAGCTCGTCGGCGGCCTTCCAGTCCTTGCGGCGGCGCGCGTCCTCGCGGTCGCGGAGCAGTTGCGCATCCTCGGGGGCCAGCGCGGCGGCCGAGGCCTCCTCGGCCCCCAGCATGCCGGCCAGGCCGAAGACCTCGAGGAAGCCGTCGAGCGCGGCGAGGAGCGCGGCCACGTCGCCCGGCCCGGCCGCGCCGCCGTCGAGCAGGCGGTTGCCGTCGCGCACGAAGTCGAACACCACCCCGAGCCCGCGCGACACGTTGAGGTCGTGGTCCATGCCCGCCTGGAACGCGGCCCTGGCCGTCGCGGCGATGCGCGCGGCCTCCCCTTCGGCCGCCGGCTGCGCGCCCGTACGGGCCTCCGCGAGTCGCCGCCGGAAGTTCGAGACCCGCTCGAGCGCGACCCGCGCCGACTCCAGGCTCTCGAAGGTAAAGTTGAGCGGCTCGCGGTAGTTCGCGGAGACGAGGGCGTAGCGCAGCTCGCGCGGGTGGAAGCCCTTGTCGAGGACCTGCTGCACGGTGTAGAAGTTTCCCTTCGACTTCGACATCTTCTCGCCGTCCACGAGCAGGTGGCGCGCGTGGAGCCAGTAGCGGACGAAGGGCTTCTTCGTGTAGGACTCCGACTGCGCGATCTCGCACTCGTGGTGCGGGAAGATATTGTCCTCGCCGCCGGTGTGGATGTCGAGCGTCTCGCCGAGGTACTTCATGGACATGGCCGTGCACTCGATGTGCCAGCCCGGGAAGCCGCTGGACCAGGGGCTCGGCCACTGCATGAGGTGCTGCGGGTCGAATTTCCAGAGGGCGAAATCCCGCGGGTTTTTCTTGTCCGGGTGGATCTCGACGCGCGAGCCCGCATCGAGCTGCTCGGGGGTATTGCCGGAGAGCCGGCCGTAGGCGGGGAACCGCGTGATGTCGAAGTAGACCGCTCCGTTCACGGCATAGGCGAAGCCGTCGGCCACGAGCCGCTCGACGATCCGGATCATCTCCGGAATGTGGTCGGTGGCGCGCGGATAGACCATGGCGCGGCGGAGACCGAGCCGGGCGACCAGGTCGAAGAAAATGTCGGCGTAGCGGTTGGCGATGTCGAGGGGCCGGACCTTTTCGCTCCGCGCGGCCACCTCCATCTTGTCCTCGCCCGCGTCCGCGTCCGCGCGGATGTGTCCGACGTCCGTGAGGTTCATGACCTGCAGGACCTCGAACCCGCGGTATTCGAGATACCGGCGGAGCGTATCGGCGAAGAGGAAGGAGCGGAAGTTGCCGATGTGCGGGTGGCTGTAGACCGTCGGGCCGCAGTTGTACATGCGGACCTTGCCGGGCTCGAGCGGGAGGAACTCCTCCTCGCGTTTGGTGTAGGTGTTGTAGAAGGTGATGGGCATAAGGCCTCGGTCGAGTTCGCTCAAGGTTTGGATCGGGAGGGCAGTCTGCCGCGGGGAAGCTGCACGACGGGCACGACGACCGCGGGCCGGCGTCACGCCTTCATCGGCGGGAGGTGGACGATTCCCGGGGGTTCGATCTCAAAATTCAAATTGCAAATCTCAAATGTCAAATTTCAACTCTCGAATCGGTCCGGGACGCGCGACGAGGCTGACGACCGCCATCGCGGCGATCGCGTCGCCTGCGCCGATCGGGCCGAGACCCTCCATGGTCTTCGCCTTCACGTTGACGCGCGTCTCCGGCAGGCCGAGGATGCGAGCGAGGTTCGCGCGGAGGGCTGCCTTGTGAGGAGCGAGCCGCGGATGTTCCGCGAAGACGGTCGTGTCCGCGTTTTCGAGCACGAACCCGGCCTCGCCGGCGACGCGGACCGCCTCGCGCACGAAGAGCTCGCTCGCGACGCCCTGCCAGCGTGGGTCCTTGTCCGGGAAACGCTCCCCGATGTCCCCCTGGCCCGCGGCGCCGAGGATGGCGTCGCAGAGGGCGTGGAGCAGGGGATCGCCATCCGAGTGGCCCAACGGGCCGCGCTCGAACGGGATGGTCACGCCGCCGAGCAGGAACGGCCGCCCTTCGACGAGGCGATGGAGATCAAAACCGCTGCCGACGGGCACAGGTTCACTCCCGCTCATTTCATGACGCGGTTACGATCCGGGTTGCGCGTGCAATCGCCCCCCGCCCGTAGGGGCACGGCGTCGCCGTCCCCACGAGGCGAGAAGCCGCGGTCAGCCTTGCTCAACGGCAGCGGCAATTCGAAACCGGCGCATCGGGGCAGGGGCATCGACCACCAGTGGACCCGGAAGTATAGGCGGCGGCCCCCGGCGCTGTCAAGGACGGTCCGGGGCCTCCGCGGCGAGGCCGGACGGGGACGAAGCGGCGGGGGGGGCAGGATCGGCGCAGACAGCCCCGGTCCCGGCGCCCGCGTTCGGGTTCGAAGCGAGGGCAGCCCGGAGAGCGGTTTCGAGAGCCTGCCGCTTTCTCCGCTCCCGGATCAGCATGCACAGCGCGAGGATGCTGGCGAGGAGGGACACGACCAGGAAGATGCTCCGATTCAGCCTGCGCACGTACCGCACGGCCTCCTCGATGCCCCCGCTGGCCAGCCAGTGCCCGGCCCATACGGAGATGGGCACGCTCACGAGCGCCCCGAGCAGGTCCATGAAAATGAACCAGAAGAGGTTCACCCCCATGGTACCGGCCGTAAAGTAGGAGCAGAAGCGGACCCCGGCGACGAAGCGCGAAAAAAAGACAGTCCAGGAGCCGTACTTCGCGTACCAGCTCCGGACTTTGGCCAGGCGCGTCTCGGTCAACAGGCGCCGGAAGAACCGGGAGCGGAAGACGCGGAGCCCGTAGTGATGGCCGATGTAGTAGGTGACGAGGTCGCCGACCAGGATCGCGACCGTGCAGTCCAGGGCCATCCACTGCCAGCGCGTCTTCCGGAGGTGAGCGACGTAGCCCGAGGCGACGAGGGTGAATTCCTCGGGAATCGGCAGGCCGAGCCCGCACGCGACGAGGATGCAGAAGACCGCGACGTAGCCGTAGCTCGTCACGAAGGCGAGGATGGGTTTGACGATCCATTCCATGGCGCGGTTCCCCCACGGGAGCGCCCCCCTCCCGACGCTCCCAGCGCAGCCGCTTGCGAGAACGACGCCTGCGCCCGCAGTCGCGGCTTCAGGCGGAGTCGAATGCCACCGCGCATTCGGTCCGCCGGAAGGCGGAACTACGAACCGGTCCGACCGAACTCCGACGCTGGGTCCGGGAGTCGTGCGACCGCTGTCCGGAAATGACGAGGGGCCGTGGGCACTTGCGCACCCACGGCCCCGTTGAGCGTCGTGTCGCCTGCCGGACCTAGAACTTGAGGTTCGTGTCCAGCGTGATGATGTACATGTCGCCGCTCGCCCGGTAGGTGCTGTCGCTGGTGAAGAACTCAGGATCGATCAGCCAGCCCGCGTTGAAGTTGAAGCTGAGCGACTCGCTGTAGTGCCAGGTCGTGCGCCAATCGAGCTCGTGGCCGAGCTGATCGTCCACGTCGACCAGGTCCGTGCGGGAGTCCACGTTGTTCGCATCGCCGACGCCGAGGGCGCGGTTGAGCACCGTGGTCCGGCCGACGCGGTCCGGGGTCGTCGCGACTTCCGCGTAGGTCCAGGTCAGGCCCCACTTGAAGTCGTCCTGGTGGTCCAGGCTCGCCGTGATGCCCAGGCCGAGGGCGATCTTCCAGTAGTTCGAGTCCACGTCGAGGCCGAAGGTCGAGTCCTCGAGGATGAGCGTTTCGTTGTTGTTCTCGTACGACACGAAGTCGTTGTTCTCGTTGTCGTCGTCGTCCACGTCGCCGTCATCGCCGTCGACGTACGCGCCGCTCACCTCGACCCAGGGCTTGACGGACATGTCGAACGTGTACTTCAGGCCGGCGTGCAGCATCCAGGACTCGTGGTCGATCGACTCGCGATCCAGGCTGGTGCCGAAGGGCTGGCCGTTCCGCGCTTCGCGGGTCCGGGCGATGTTGTCGCCGAACTGGTTGTTCACCGCGGCGCCATTGACGTTGCCGCGGAGGTTGCCATAAGTGCCCCACTGTCCGTAGATCTCGCCGAAGATCTCGAGGGCGTCGATGAAGTAGTCGGCGCCGCCGCCCACGGTCCAGATCAGCGAGGAGCCGCTGTCACCGGAGAACGCCGTGGTGACGAAGTTGAGGATCGACTTGCTGTCCGGGATGTTGTAGTCCACGTTCAGCCCGTAGATGTCCTCGTCGAAGTGGGACTGGGTCTCGCCGTCACGGCGCTGGTTCACGCGGTTCTTGTCCAGGACGCCGCGGTCATTGAAGTCGCCGAAGAAATTGCGAGTCTCCAGCGTCTTCATCGCGAACACGTCGACGAAGAGGGTGTCGCCGTCGCTGAACGTGATCTTCGCGCCGCCCGGCGAGCTGATCTCGTCGCGGAAGATGCCGGCCGCGTGCGAATTCGGGTTGAACGCGCTGTAGCCGTACGTCGAGCCTTCCGGTCCGAAGTTCTCGGTCGTCGGGCTCAGGAAGGCGTACTCGCTGTGACGGACGTCCATGAACCAGCACTGGCCGTTGCCGCGGAGGTCGTACTTGAGGTCCTGGATCCCGATCTTCAGCGAGAGCTGCTGAAGGAGGAACTCGCTGACCTTGACGTACGCCTGGCCGATCGTCAGGCTGAAGTTCTCGTCGCCGACCAGGTTCTTGTTGGCGTTCGAACCCCAGTCCTGGCGGGTCTCAAAGACCGACAGGCCGGTGTCGTCGACGCCGCGGTTCCCCGCGAACGGATCCGAGTCCAGGCGCTTCGTCTCGAGGCTGATGAGGGCGCTCACCTTCTCCGCCAGCTCGATGTCGAAGTTGATCCGGATCTGCGGATTCACGAAATCGCTGGGAGCCGAGTTGATGGGGCCGGCGCCGCGAGAATTGTTGACTGCAAGAGCCGTGGTCGAGATCGTCCCATCCGGCTGGATGTCGTCCTTCTGGTAGACGCGCACCGAGTTGTCGGTCCCGCCGGTGGAGTTGTTCCCGCCGGTGGTCGTGCCGTCCGTGTTGGCGTCCACGTCCCACGCGTGCGAGCGATCCAGGACCTCGTTCATCGACTCGTTCCGATGAACCCAGGGGAAGTCGATCTCACCCGAGATCGTGATCGACTTCGCGCTGTCGTTCTTCCCGCCGGTCTTCACGGACTGGGCATCCGCGACGACCACGAAGGCGAAGACGAACGCCAGGCTCAGAATGCCCAAGCCCAGTTTTTTCATCACCACATCCTCCTTGATCCTAAGAACCCTTTACCGACCCCCTGGACGGGGGCCTCCACACGTTTTACCTCGGGCAGAGGTCACCGCCCGGGCGTCGCCCGGGACACCTCCCCGGGTCTTCCTGTCACTCGCCGGATTGGCGAAGCGTTTCGCGCCTGAACCACCGCGGAATGGGCCGGAAAGCCCCCGGACGTCACCGTCCTTTTCTCCGACCCTGTCTCGGGCATCCACCGGACGCCAGGCCGCGGTAGCCACCAGGTTCCGTGGGGCGCCGCTCCGTAGTCCCGCCTCTCGGCAGGGCCCGAGGGGATCCAAGCGAGGCGTCTTCCTTGCCGAGGAAGACCTGACCGTCCTTTGTCCCCTCATCACCTCCTTTCGGGACGGCCGACCGGGATGGGTCTCGCCCGCGTCGGGCGAAACTTGGTCGCGCATTAAACAATCGCCCCCCTACCGTGTCAATATATTTTTTAAAAAACCGACGGCCCATAAAAAAAGGGGCCGCGGACGCCGAAGCGCCCGCGGCCCCTGGTTTCCCGGAAAGGGGAGGTCCGGTCCGAACTAGAACTTCAGGTTCGCGCCCACCGACAGGAGCCACATGTCCCCGTCCGCGCGGTAGGTGTCCCGCGACTTGAAGAACTCGGGATCGAGCAGGAAGCCCGCGTCCAGATGGAAGCTGAGGGACTCCGAGTAGTTCCAGTTCATGCGGAAGTCCAGCTCATGGCCCAGCTCCTCGTCCACGTCCCGAAGGTCCAGCCGGCTGTCCGCGTCCGGGTCGGCCAGGCCGCCGACCACGGCGCCCGCCGCCCGGTTGAGCAGCTTGGTCCGGCCCACCCGGTCCGGGTCGTTCACCGTCTCCGCGTAGGTCCAGGTGAAGCTCGCCTGGAAGTCGTCCGTGTGGTCCAGGCTCAGGCCGACCCCCACGCCCAGGGCGATCTTCCAGTAGTTCGAGTCCACGTCCAGCCCGAACGTCGAGTCCTCCAGGATCAGGGTTTCGTTGTTGTTCTCGTACGAGACGAAGTCGTGGTTGTCCGGCTCTTCGTCGTCCACGTCGCCGTCATCGCCCCCCACCCAGGCGCTGCTCACCTCGACCCACGGCTTGCAGGACAGGTCGAAGCGGTACTTCGCGCCGCTGTGCACCATCCAGGCCTGGTGTTCCACTTCTTCGCGGTGCAGGCCCCCGGTCGCTTCCCGCGTCCGCGCCACGTTGTCGCCGAAGTCGTTGTCCACGGCCGCCGCGGACGTGACCGCGCCACGAATGTGCCCGTACGTCCCCCACTGCCCGTAGACCTCGCCGAACAGCTCCAGGGAGTCCAGGTAGTAGTCGCCGCCGAGGCCGACCGTCCAGATCGTCGCGGAACCGCTGTCGCCCGCGAAGGCCGTGGTGATGAAGTTCACCATCGACTTCGAATCCGGGATGTTGTAGTCCACGTTGAGGCCGTACACGTCCTCGTCGAAGTGCGCTTCGGTGGTCCCGCCGCGGCGGTTCGCGTCTCCCGCGGCCAGCCGCTTGTCCAGGACGCCCCGGTCCTGGAAGTCGCCGAAGAAGTTCCGGCCGGACAGGGTTTTCATCGCGAAGAGGTCCACGATGATCGTGTCCTCGCTGTTGAAGGTGATTTTCGCCCCGCCCGGAGAGCTGATCTCGTCCCGGAAGATCCCCGCGCCGTGCGCGCCCGAATTGAACGCGCGGTAGCCGTAGACGGAGCCCTCCGGGCCGAAGTTCTCGGTGGTCGGGCTGAGGAAGGCGTACTCGGAGTGACGAAGATCCATGAACCAGGCATGGCCGTTCCCGCGGAGGTCGTACTTCAGGTCCTGGATCCCGATCTTGAGCGAGAGCTGCTGGATCAGGAACTCGCTGACCTTCACGTACGCCTGGCCGATGGTCACGCCGATGTTCTCGTCGCCCACCAGGCTCTTGTTGGCATTCGTGCCCCAATCCTGGCGCGTGGCGAGGACATCGTTCGAGCCGTTGCCGGCGAACGGATCGGACTCCAGCCGCTTGGTCTCGAGGCTCACGAGCGCGCTCACCTTTTCCGCCAACTCGACGTCGAAGTTGATGCGGACCAGGGGGTTCACGAGCGTGTCGGCCGGGGAGTTGATCGGCCCGGCGCCGACGTTGGAGCCCGTGAGGGCGAGCCCCGGGAAGATGTCCGTCCCGCCCCCCGCGTTGTTCCGGATGTTGTCCTTCTGATAGATGATGGACGCCGGCTCCGCGTCGCCGCTCCGCAGCGTCCCGTTCGCGTTCACGTCGTAGTCCCACGCGTGGGTCCGGTCCAGCACCGAGTTCAAGGACTCGCTGCGATGGACCATGGGGAAGTCGATCTCGCCGGAGATCGTGATCGACTTCGCACTGTCGTTTCGCCCGCCGGTCTTGACCGACTGGGCGTCCGCGACCGCGACGTGCCCACACACGAACGCCGCGGTCGCGAGAAAGAGCGCCACTCGACTCATAAAAAAGCCTCCACAGGGAAACCGAAAGCGGCCCGCACAAAGGTGGGGCCGCCACAATCACGGCTCGAGGGTCGGCGAGTCGCTCGCCGCGTCCCGGGACCGCCCCGGGCCCATCGTTCCATGCCCTCTATCCACGGTTTGGCATCGGCAGAGGGACGAAAGAACTTGAGAAGACGTGGGTTACCGGTCGCTGGGCGCGCGTGGTGGCCGGGAGAGAGCGGCGAACGGGCGCCGCCGCACCCGGACCGTCGGAGGGGCGCCCCTTGTGGGCGCCCTCGATCGGCCGTGCTGCTTTTCGCACCCCAGCAGCGCCCCCCCGCCGGGCGGGCACAAGGCCCGCCCCTACGGCATGCCTCCGCTCGCCGCGCGCCTACCGCCCGCCCCCCGCTCCCCCGGCCGGCCCCGGCTCGACGCGCTTGCCTGCCAGTCGCTCCTTCAGCCCCGTGTACCGCGCCACCGGGTCGTTGTTCCGCACCGCGATCCCCAGCGCCTTCTTCGTCCCCACCACCACCGCCAGCCGACGCGCCCTCGTCAGCGCCGTATAAAGGAGGTTCCGCTGCAGCATGATGAAGTGCTGCGTCAGGAGCAGCAGGATCACCGCGGGGTATTCCGACCCCTGCGATTTGTGCACCGAGCACGCATAGGCATGTGTCACCTCGTCGAGGTCGCCGTACCCGTACTGCAGCGGCCGGCCGTCGAACTCGATCGTCACCTCTTGCGCCTCCGGCTCCAAAGCGCGGATCACCCCAATATCCCCGTTCCAGGTCTCCAGGTCGTAGTTGTTCCGAAGCTGCATCACTTTGTCCCCCACCCGGTACTCCCGCCCGAACCGCAGGACCTTCTCCTCGGTGGGGTTCAGCGCCTTCTGCAGCTCCAGGTTCAGGTTCGTCACGCCGGCCGCCCCTCGGTACATCGGCGTCAGCACTTGCACGTCGCGCACGGGGTCCAGCCCGAACCGCGCGGGGATCCGCTCCTTGCACAGCTTCACGACGAGCGCGGGGATCCGCTCCGGGTCCGCCTCCTCGATGAAGTAGAAGTCCGAGAGCGCGCCGGCGGCCGGCGCCGCCGTGAGCGGCATCTCCCCGCGGTTGATCCGGTGGGCGTTCGCCACGATGTCGCTCTGGGCCGCCTGCCGGAAGATCTCCGTCAGCCGGCTCGCCGACACCGACCCCGAGTCGATGATGTCGCGCAGGCAGTTGCCGGGTCCGACGCTCGGAAGCTGGTCCACGTCTCCGACAAGCAGGAGCGCCGCCTCCGGCCGCAGGGCCTGCAGCAGGTGATTCAGCAGGAAAATGTCCACCATCGACGACTCGTCCATGACCACGAGGTCGGCGTCGAGCGGGTTCTCGGCGTTGAATTCGAACCCGCGGTCCCTCGGCCGGAACTTCAACAGCCGATGGATCGTCGAAGCCGGCGTGCCCGTCACTTCCGAGAGGCGCTTGGCCGCCTTCCCCGTCGGCGCGCACAGGAGGACCTTCGCTTGCTTCGCCCGAAGAATGGCCAGGACCGCGGTGACGATCGTGGTCTTGCCGACCCCGGGGCCGCCGGTGAGGACGGAGACCTTCGCCTGGAGCACGCGGCGGATCGCGTCCACCTGCGAGGGAGAGAGCTGGATCGAGAGGCGGCCCTGCGCCCAGGCGAGCGCCGCGTCCAGGCGGATCGGAGGGAGGCGGGACGGGGAGCGGAGCAGCAGCCGCAGCCGCTCGGCGACCTTGCACTCGATCGCGTGTACCGCGCCCAGATAAATCCGCCCTTCGTCGTCGATGAGCGCGCCCGCCTCGAGCCGCACGCCGAGCGCGCGCTCCAGGATCGACAGGTCGATGCGCAGGGCGTCGGCGCCCCGCGCCAGCAGCTCCACGCGGGGGCAGAAGCAGTGCCCCTCGTCGAGCATCGTCTGCAGCACCCACGCCAGTCCGGCCTCCGCGCGGCGCTCCGACTGTTCGCTCAGGCCGAGCTTGAGCGCGATCTGGTCCGCGGTGCGGAACCCGATCCCCCACACGTCCTCCACCATCCGGTAGGGGTCGGTGCGGAGCACGTCCAGGCTCTTCTCGCCGTAGGTCCGGAAGATCCGCGCGGCGTGCGCGGTCGAGACGCCGTGTCCTTGCAGGAAGACCATCACCTCGCGCACGACCTTCTGCTCCGCCCAGGCTGCGAGGATCTTCTCCGCACGGCGCGGGCCGATCCCGGCCACGTCCCGCAGCCGACCGGGCTCCTCCTCGACGATACGGAGCGTATCGAGACCAAAGGCTTCGACGAGCCGGGCCGCGTACACGGGCCCGATCCCCTTGATGAGCCCGGAGCCCAGGTACTTCTCGATCCCGACCAGCGTCGTCGGGCGGACGGTCTGGTACGCGCGAAAGCGGAATTGACGGCCGAACTTGCGGTCCACTTCCCAGCGGCCGAGCAGCTCCAAGTGTTCGCCCGGCGTGCTGCCGACGAGCGGACCGAGGATCGTCGTGAGGTCGCGCTGGTGCGGGACCTTCAGCCGGGCGATGCTGAAGCCGCTCTGCTCGTTCGCGAACACGATCCGCTCGAGCACGCCGGTCAGCCGCTCCTCCCCGGCGGCGAGGGCGGGGGTGGCGGCGGCGGCGGCGGCAGGGGCCTCGCCCGGTGGTACGGGGACGGGCGCGGGTCGCAGACCCGAGGCGGGAGGCTCCGGACGTTCACCCACGACTTCATCCTCGCTGTGGGCTGGTTCACGGCGACGACCCATTTTACCGTGGACACATTATAGAGGAAAGGAACGCGAACGATACGCAGCCGCCGGAAGAATTGTGGTACCGTGAGCCAAGAGTGGGCGACCGCCCTGCATACGCGTCGGCCGATGGCCGCCATGCGCAAAGCTCCGGACCCGTCCGGCCGACGGTGCAGGGCGGAAGCCCTGCACCACAACGGCTGCTCGACCCTCCACCCCCATGTGGAACAACAAGCCGAAGTGAAGCTACAATCGATCTCTCCGTGCCTTGCCAGAGATCATCGCCGGTAGAGGACGGTGGACTCGGCGCACGGCCTCTGCGTCTCCGCGTCTCTGTGTAAGAGTCTCACATCCGACCCACTCGGCCGGCCCGGATTTCAAATTGCAAAAAGTCAAATTCAAATTTCAAATCTCGCTCGCGTCTAGGGGGGACGCGGAGCCAGGATCTAGCCATTTGTCGCCCACGGTCGAGTTTGGCCTCAGTTCGGGTCATTGATGTGGAATGCCTCCAGATCTTGTGGTGCAGGGCTTCCGCCCTGCACCCGAACGGCGACTGATTCAGGTACGGTCGACGGCTTGCAATCGAACCCTTATTCTGCTATGTTCCCGCCTCTCCTGTCAGACATCCCCAGGCTCCATGAGCACAACTCGCGGTCGCGGCCGCAAACCCGTCTTCGGCAAAGGAAGGTACTCCCCATGCGCACCCGCTCCGTCTCCTGGTCCGCTTCTCCGATCCGCTTCCTGCTCACCCTCGCCGCCTGCGCGCTCGCCGCGTCGGGAGTCGCTCTCGCCCAGACCCCGCCCGCGAATCCCCCGGCCGCGCAACCGCCGACGCAGCCCGTCGGCCCCCCCACGCCTCCCCCTGGCGCGGCCGATCCCACCCTGTCCCAGCTCGAGGCCGCACGCCGCGCCATGGCCGAGCGCAACTACGCCGCCGCCGCGGACGCCTTCGCCGCCTTCGTCGAAAAGGCGCCCACCTCCCCGCGCGCCGACGAAGCCGCCTTCCTCGCCGCGCGCGCACGCTTCCTCGCCGCGAAATA
>JACPWG010000034.1:130110-165126 GCA_016197205.1 Planctomycetota bacterium | reverse complement strand
GGTGAAGCGCGTCTGTCGCTCGAACGAGCCCTGAAGCCGCTCGAAGGTCTCGTTCAGCGTCTTGGCGAGTCGGCCCAGCTCGCTCTCGGTGTGCGCGACGTCCACGCGCTGCGAGAGGTTCGAAGCGGAGATCGCCGCGGCGGCGCGCGTGATGCGGTCGATGGGCTCAAGCGCGCGGCCGGCCAGGAACCATCCTCCCCCGAGCGCGAGCACGAGCACGCCCGCGCCCGCGCCGAGAACCATGCCGAGAAAGTCACGCAGCCGCTCGCGCTCGCCCCGCGTGTCGCGGCCCACGAGGAGGAGCGTCCCTCCCGGCCCGGCGACGATGTGCTCGCGCCGGGTCCCGTCTTCGCGCTCCTCCGGCGCGGAGGGGCGCCGCGGCTCGACGTCCGGCCGCGACCGGTCCACGAAGGCCCCCTTCTCGTCCCAGATCGCGTAGTAGGGCGTGTCGGGTCCGGCGCGCCGGAAATACCGTACGTACTCGTCCGACAGCTCCAGCTCGAAATGGCCGCCCGGCTGCGGCTCGAGTTCGTCGACCAGCGCCTGGGCGTGCGCCGTCACTTCGGAGTCGACCTGCCGAAGCGCCGCTTCCCGGACCTCGACGGCGAGCACGGCGCCGAACGCGGCGATCACGCCGAGCAGAATCAGCGCGTACCAGAAGAGCAGCGTCCGGCGGATCGACCTATTCATGGAGGATGTACCCCTGCCCGCGCCGGGTCTCGACGAAGTCCTTCCCGAGCTTTCGTCGCAGGTTGGACACGTAGACGTCCACGACGTTCGAGACTGTGAGCTCTTCTTCGTCATAGACGTGTTCGTAGATCTCCGTCCGGCTCACGAGCGAACCGCGGCGCAGGGCCAGGAGTTCGAGCACCGCGTACTCCTTGGCGGTCAGGTCGACCGCGACGCCGGCCCGCGTCACCGTGCGGGCGGCGGTGTTCAGCTCCACGTCCGCGAAACGGAGAAGGGGGGACGGTCGATCGGCGGAACGGCGGACGAGCGCGCGGAGGCGGGCGACCAGTTCGTCCAGCGCGAAGGGCTTGGTGAGGTAGTCGTCGGCCCCCGCGTCGAGACCCTTGACCCGATCGGCGACGGCGTCGCGCGCGGTCAGGATGAGCACCGGGGTCTTGCGGGACTGGCGGAGGCGCGCGAGGAGGGAGAGGCCGTCGAGGCCGGGGAGCATGAGATCGAGCACGAGGGCGTCGTAGGCAATGCTCTGCGCGTTCAGGAGGCCCGTCGCGCCGTCGGTGGCGACGTCCACCGAGAAGCCCTCCTCTTCGAGGGCCTGCTTGAGGGCGCGGACGAGGTCCACCTCGTCCTCAACGACCAGGACGCGCATGCGGCGCTCCGTGGGGGAAACCGGGGGGGCGGTAGACCCATTCTACCGCCCCCCGGCCGTTCCGGCTAGTCGTCGTCGCCGTCGCCGTCGTCGTCAGCGCCGCCGTCCTCATCGTCATCGTCATCGTCATCGTCGTCATCGTCGTCCTCATCGTCATCCCCTGACGGACGGGCCGCGAGCGTCGCGGCGGCGGAGTGCGCCTTTCCGTCCCGCAGGTAGGCGACCTTCACCTGCTGTCCGGCGCCGAGCTCGCCCAGCAGCTTGGCCAGGTTGGGAATGCCGTCGACTTTCGTGCCGTTCACAGCCGTTACGACGTCCCCCTTCCGCAGCCCGATCTCGGCGGCCGGCGTCTCGGCGACGATCCCGACCACTTCGATCCCCTGCTCCGCGTCCTCCCCCTGGATCCCCAGGAAGCCGGGCGCGCGGTGGGCGGGAGCGTCGGCCCCATCCGGGGCGTTCCCTACGCTCGCGCCGAGCTGCTCGTCGAGCAGCTTCCGCACTTCGGCGAGGATGCGCTCGTCGTTCGCGCGGAGCCGCTGCTCCACGCGCTCGAGGATGCGCTGCTTCAGGGTCTCGTTTGTGGATTTCTCGGCGCGGCTGTCCTCGGAATACGCCGTCGCGCTCGCCAGGAGACACAGGGCCAGGGTCAGGGCGAATCTCATGGTACACCTCCGCTGGGGATTCGAGAAGCGTGGCCGCCACGCGCGGCCTCTCACACGCGCCCGAATTTTACCCCGGGCCACCTTAAGGGAACGTGAAGCCGGACGGATTTTGGCATGATTCGAAACCGGATTTCGCTTGCCGATCGGGTAGCTGCCGTAGGGGCACGGCGCTGCCGTGCCCACGAAGCGAGGCCTCGAAGTCGGTCTTGCCCGACGCCGACGGCAGTTCGAACCCTGCCCAGATTTCTTGCCCGGAACGAGGTTGCGCCGTCGAAAGCCAAAGGGCGGGCGGCGAAGGGGCGGACTGGCGGGGGGGCGGATCAGTGGCCGTGGCCGCCGTCGGGCGGGGGGCCGCCGAAGCCGATGGGCGTGATGACGATCGAGGCGATGACGGAGGGGCCGAACCAAGTGCCGTTCGTCTGCACCAGACGGAATTCCTCGTCGGAGACCACGACGGTCTCGAGCTGCGCCGGGGCCTTGAGCTGGAAAGTGAAGACGCCGACGCCGCCGGCCGGGGTGTTGTCGGTGACGGTGGCCGGTCGCGTGGGGGAGAGCCAGCCCGCGGGCGGCTTCAGGGCGCTCAGGCGGTTGGGGGGGCCCCACGTGCCGAGCCTCACATTCGTGGGCGTCCAGGTCTGCGTCCCTGCGTTGTAGAGCTTGACCGTCACCGTCGTGGTCTCGCTCAGGTACAGTTCGTCGTCGTACGTCGCGCTCACGAGGATGGCGTCGAACGGAGGGCGGACCGTGGGCGGCGCGACGGCGACCGTGAAATTCACCTGCGGTCCGAACCAAGCGGACTCGTTGAACCGCGCCTGCAGGGTCTCAGTCTTCGAAGAGGCCGAGGTCACCGGCGGCGCCTGGATCGTAAAGGAGAAACTTCCGATCGCGCCCGGCGCGGTGTTCGACGCGAGCGCCGCGGGCCGGGTCTGGCTGAGCCAATTTCCGGACCTGAAAAAAAGACTCGGATGGTCGTAGGGGCTTGCGGTCCCGAGACGGACCGCCGCCGGGGTCCACGTGGCCGTGCCGAGATTCTTGAGCTTTACGGTGACGACAGCGGTTTTTCCGGACTGGAGCGAGGCCGGGGCGGTGACGCCGACGAGGCTTGCGAGGTAGGTCGGGCCGGGCGGCGGCGGGGCTGAGCCGGCGCCGGGGTCGTAGGCCGAGCCGCCGAAACTCCGCTGGAGGGCGTGCAGGTGCGCACGGGCGATCTGCTGGCGCCAGGCCGGGCTGCCGAGCTTGGCCGCATCTCCCGCATTGTCTACGAAGGCCATTTCCGTGAGCGTCGCCGGCATCGAGGTGTACTTGATCACGTAGAAGCCCGCGAGCTTCACCCCTCGATTGTACCGCTGTCCGTGCTCGAGCACCTCTTCCTGGATCTTGTTCCGTTGATCCGCGGAGGTTGCGCTCCCGTCGTAGTACATGAAGGTTTCGCTGCCGTACCCGCCGCCCGAGTTGGTGTGGATCGACACGAAGCGGTGGCAGCCGTTGGAGTTCGCGTAGCTGACGCGGCTGGAGAGGCTGACGAAGACGTTGGTGGTGCGTGTGAGGAGGACGGTCCAGGCGCTCCCGCCGCCGGCGTCGGCCGTGTCCGCGTTCAGGAGGTCCTTGAGGCGCAGGGAGGCGTCGAGGTTCAGGGCGGCCTCGTGCAGGCCGTTGGCGCCGGCGCCGGGGTCGCTGCCGCCGTGCCCGGGATCGATGCAGATCTTCCAGGCCGCCGACGCGCTGGATGCGTGGAGGCTTACCATCGAGAGCAGCAGGACCGCCGCTACCGTCCAGTGCCGGGGACTGCCCGCGCGCCGCATCGTTGCACCTCTTCCGGACGCTTCGAAGATTAGAAGGTGGCGTAGTCTATGTTGGAACGAGTCGAGATGCAAGCGGAAAATCTGGGTGCTGCGACGTGGCTGGGTCGGTGCAGGGGGCGAGGGACGGTCCGAGGCTGCGTGCTTCGCGATTGACCTTGCAAGCCCGGCTCGCTATACTCCGCCTCTGCGCCCGCCCCCTCCGCCGGCGCGGCGCGGATCGCTTCGGGCGCGGAGTCCAACCCCTTCGGAGATCCTCACGATGCGCATGGCGTCCAGTATGGTCCTCGTCCTGGCCGTGGCGCTCGCCGCGGCGGCCTGGGCTGAGGAGGTTCAGTCCGGGAAGAACGTCGGGGAGAACCTCCCCGCCTACGACCCGACCCACATCGCGGGTCCGGACAAGGGCAGCAACAAGTGCCCTGTCTGAAAATACGGCCCTCGGCCTGCGGTGCAGGTCTTCGTCAACAAGGATGATGCCGCCAACGTCGCCGCCATCGGCGCCCTCCTCGACCGCCTCGTGCGCGAGAATGAAAAGCAGGAACTCAAGGGCTTCGTCGTTTCGATCGGCGCGAGCGACGAGTTCGCCTCGATCCCCGAAAAAAAGAAGCTCGACGCCATCGGCTGGATGGTCCTGGACGCGGAAGGAAAGGACTCCTACCAGCACGACGCGGCCAAGAAGATGGGACTCAACCTCGACCCCAAGGTCAAGAACACGATCTTCGTGTACAAGGGCAAAGGCCACACGATCAAGACGAAGTTCGTGAATCTGAAGACCGACGACTTGCCCAAGCTCGAGGAGGCGGTCCGCGAGCTGCTGAAGAAGGGGTAGCCACCGAACGACGAGCCGAATACCGGCGAAACGTGGAGAGGGCGAAACGCAAAGACGACGAGACGGCCCGCGGGAGCGATTCCGCGGGCCGTCTCATTTTTGTGAGCACGAAGACTCGGCGTGTGAAAGGACTGGGAATCGAAGCTTGGGGGTGGGAACGGAGGGACGGGCCACTGAAGACGCCGAAGACGCCGAAGACGCCGAAGGGCACGGGGCGATTGGCGGAGCTTTGGGTGGAGGCGCGGGAGGGTACGGGCGCTCCACTCGCGCCCGTGCGCGCCTCTGTCTGCGGCCACAAACGTGCGGCAGCGCGAAGGGGCGGGCGTACACTGAACCGCGACCGTGAGGGAGCGGCCTCAGCGCGTCCAGGCGCATCTTCGGGTTCGATCCCGGCGACACGCAGCAGCCGTTAATCCGCAAGGGTAGCCCTTCCAAGGTGGCTTCCCCGTCCGAATATCCGCCCGCAAGTTCCCTATTCACCCGACCCTGCACCACAAGGGCTCGGGGCCGACGGAGGCGAGCAGTGGGAAGTTCGCCCCTTCCCTCGCTCGGCCGCTTGAGCCTCCGTGCCGCTCACGTCGACTCGTTCAGCCACCGAGGGCTGCCCACAAGGGGTGAGGCACTCCCCTCGAGCCGACCTGGATGGATGCAGGCTCGGCATCTCGCCGGTTGCTGAACCTTGCCTGTCCTGCGCTTCGCCATGCGTCACCCCGCAGGGCTGCACAGCACAACCGACGTGCGCGCGCCCCGCGATTTACAACGCCTTGAATCGTGCGTCGGCCGGATGGTAGCATCCAGGGGCCCCCGTTGACCCTAGTCCCGGGGCGACGGGACATCGCGGGAGGCGATCGGTGAGGAGTTTGACCATGCCCGGTGCGGGCCCGCTTACCGTCGGCGACGTCGTCGGGCGAACTTGATCGTCGCCCAGGACTCGAACGCGCGCTGGGACCTCAAGGTGCTGGATTTCGGGATCGCGAAGGTGCTGGAGGCGGCGGACACGACCGGCGGGCAGGAGCCTTCCCTGACCGCCACGGGGGCGGTCATCGGGACCCTGGCGTACATGAGTCCGGAGCAGGCCGATGGGCAGGCCGTGGACGTACGCTCGGACCCCTGCTCGCTTGGCGCCGTGTTGTACCAATGTGTGACCGGTCGACAGCCGTTCACCGGCGAGAATCGGCGAGAGCTCCTTGTGAAGATTTTGCTCAAGCCGCCGCCGACCTTCACGGCGTGCGGCGTGACGGACGCGGAGCTGCCCGGGCTGGAGGCGCTCGTCGCGCGCGCCATGGCCAAGAATCCGAGCGAAAGGCCGGCTGCCGCCCGGGCGATGCGGCACGGCCTCGAGGGGCTCCTGGGGAAAGGGCCCGTGGGGCCGGGCAAACCGCCGACATCGACGGTGAAGCCGCCCGAACCGGCGCCCGCACTGGCGGCGACGCCGCTCGGTGCGAGCCGATACCCTGCCCCGTGCGCCTACGTCCACCGCGGCGCGGGACTGTGGCGCGCACTGCGCAGCGGCGGCGGGCCGGTCGGTGTGGAGGAGAAGCATGAAACGCGGTGGAAAAAGGAAAGCCAAGGTTGAGAGCGGCTCCATGCCCGCGTCTCACCACGCCTACGCTGCAGCGTTGAGCCCGGAGGAAAGGACGCTGCTCGTCCTTCGAGACGCGCTGTACCAGCACTCCTGGGAAGCGATGCTCAAGGACCTACAGGACCGACTCGATGGGCGGCCGTACATATTGAAGTTGGTGGCTCGAATCCGGCAGGACCTGGAACGCATCCGCAAGCTCGAGGCGTACGAACGGAAGCACGGCGTCGACCTCGGTACGCTTCTTCCGAACGAGGAATAAGTCGGCGGCGGCAGCCGATTCAGGGTGCTTCCGCGACCAACCGGAACTCGCCCGCCGCGAGCAGGTCATTCACTGGAGCCTGCGCCGTGAACCCGCCTTGTGGTGCAGGGCTGCCGCGTTCGCGCGCGCGCGGCGCTTCGGTGGACGGGTCCGCCTTGCACCTGCTCGCGCACGGAACGTCAAAAGCACCTCCCCGATTTCCCCGGGCGCCGTCTCCGCACCCGACGGGCTCGGTGATTTCCGCGCGGGGGGTCCCGACGGTGCGGGGCGGAAGCCCTGCACCACAAGAACTCGTTGCCGGCGGAGGAGCGCAATGGGAAGTTCGCCGCTTCCCGCGCTCCGGCATTTGATGCACCGTCTTGCCAGAGCAGGATCGTTCACGCACCTGTTGGGGGTGCTGAGGCCGCGACCTCGCCCTGAGCGGGGCAGCAGGCCGAGACGAGGGGGCGCGGTTCCGCTTTTCGAGGTCGAAGGGCGCGAAGTGTCGCCCGGGCAAGCGGTGTCGGATGTAGAGGCACGGCGCCGCCGTGCCCGCGCGATATTCGCCTGCCCAAGCCCGGCTCCCCGCGTAGACGACGGCGGACTTGGATTCGCCTTGACTTCACCACACTCATCAAGCCATGGTGGGCTTCCGTCGGGACCGTACACTCGCCGGCCCCCCATCCCCACCCACCCCCTCGGAGAGGCGTCATGCGCAAAGAGGGGAACGCTGAAAGAGTCCGGCGATTCATCGAGGCCCTCGGACGTGCGACGCATGGGGCCCGGACGGCCTATTTCACCGGCGGGGCGTCGGCCGTCTTGCTCGGTTGGCGAAACACCACGCGCTATGTGGACCTTCGACTCGGCCCCGAGCCGCCCGGCGTATTCGCGGCGCCGGCGCGCATCAAGGAGGAGCTGGATTTGAAGGTGGAGCCGGCCAGCCCGTCGGATTTTCTGCAGGCGCCCGCAGGCTGGCGCGGGAGCGCAGGCGCGGTCGGGCCCACGGCGAAGCGCCACGCACCGAGGCTCCTGCCGAATCTCCGCCTGTCCCTCGCTGCTTGCAACCCGGTCAGTCGCGCGAGAGGACTCGGCTCGGTCCGCACACGCTGCCACAGCCGGTCCCCGACGGGTCGGCCGCCCCTGCCGTCGAGGGGCGCGACCCTGCGGTGCTCCTCGCCTGCCCCGCGCGCGAAGGCCTAGTGGCCCGTTGACGATGTCCAGGCACGATTCCTGGGGGCGCGGGCCTCCGGCCCGCGCGAACGGCCTCATGGGTTACGACCCGCCGTGACAGAGTTGACGACTGTGTCCGAAGTTCGTCAACGGGCCACTAGGTCGTGCACGATCAGCGCGGACCCGCGTCCCACGCCCTGCGGGCGCCGACCTCGGCGCAGCGTTGCGGAGCTCAGGCGCCACAAGCATCGTCAGGTTCGCGCTCGCTCAGAGTCCCATCTCGGCGAGCGAGCCTGCGGTCAGGATCAGCCGCAGGAGCTCGTCCAGCCGTGCGATGTCGCTCAATCCCGCGACTCGCGCTTCGACCTCAGCCGGCAGCGGACCGAATTTCAGGCGCATCAGTTCCAGCAACGTTTCGCGCTTGGCATGGGTCCTGCCGATCTCCTTTCCGAGTTCCAGGCCCAGTTCCTTTCCAAGCTCCCTCTCCCGCTCGGCCCCGATGGCCATGCCGCGTTCGATCAGGTCCTCCGCGTAGGTCTTCGCCATGACTTCCACCTCTCGCATGATCTCGGCATCGCCGATCGCCTGGCGCACCACCTCGAGCAGGGGCGCCTGTTCGTCGGAGGGACGCCGGTGCAGGATCAACCCTACCACGAACCAGGTCAGCCGCCACCATCGCTCTGGGTCGCCCGTCGCTTGCAGCCCACGAAACCGTCTACAGGCATCCTCCACCACCGCCTTGAACACGGCGGCAGGCGCGGCCTCGTCGTGAAGGAGGCGGAGCAGCCCACCGAAGGGGTCCCCTCCGGCTTCCAGTCGCTCGGGTCCGGCCGTGCCCACGTTGAAGAACACACAGTCGAAGCGCGGGAGAAAGCCCCCGAGCTCCGGCGGCGTGTCGCACAGTTCCGCGAGCGAACCCAACCGATCCCACTCTCTCCGACCGGTGTACACCACCACCGGCAGGATCGGCGACAGGCGCTGCTGCCCATCGGGGACCTTCGCTTCCTCCTGCTCGCGCCGTTCGGCTTCCCAGAGCTGGACCATGTAAAACAGCAGCCGGAAGGGAAGGAGCGGATCCCGGCTCGACTGGTGCTCCAGCAGCAGGTAGATCCAGACCTCGCGTTCCGGCGAGCCGTCCCGGGCACGGTAAGGCGCGCGCAGGACGAGATCCGCTTCCCGCTCCCGAAACGAGGTTTGGATGAAAGTCCGGGGCAGGGCTCGAAGGCGCCCGTAGGCGATCCGATCCGCGATCTCCGGCGCGACCGCCAAGAGCAACCCGCGGACGTTAGCCGGCGACTCCAGGATCCACCGCATCGCGGCATCCGGGAAGTTGCGCAGCGGGGGCGGCGACAGCGGATCCATCTTCATGACCTCGATTCTATGCCCCTCGCAGCCGTCAAGTCAAGTGTCCCGATCGCGCGTGCATCCCCCCGGTTGAGAATTGCCTGGATCGGCCTTGTCGGGATACTGGCTCCGTCGTGCGCGTCTCGGAGTCTCCGCCCGCGGGAGTGCGCCGGTTGTCCGGAGTGCACGCGCCCCACGATCTCCAACGGCTTGAAGCGAGCGACGGCGGGATGGTAGAATTCGCAAGCTGCCGTTCACTCCGGTCCGGGTGCGGGGGCGCGAATCGGAAGGCGATCGCTGAGGAGTTTGACCATGGCCGGTGCGGGCCCGCTTATCGTCGGCGACGTCGTCGACGGCAAGTTCGAGGTCCTCGAGTTCGTTGGAGGGGGCGGGTTCGCCGCCGTCTACCGCGTGCACCACCGCATGCTGCGCAGGGACTTCGCGCTCAAGGCCCTCCACCCCACCCTCGCTCCGGATCCGTCGTTCCGCGAACGCTTCTTCCGCGAGGCGCGGGTCCTCATGGACCTGCAGCATCCGAGCATCGTCCCGGTGCGCGAGGTCGGCGAATGGAACGGCGTGCTCTACATGGTGCTCGACTATTGCCCCGGCGAGACGCTCGCCGCCCTGCTGAAGCGACGGCGCCGGCTCGGGGCGCGCGAGACGGCCGGGCTCGGCGTCGCGATCCTTCGGGCACTGGAGCACGCGCACGGCAAGGGAATTGTCCACCGGGACCTCAAACCGGCAAACCTTGTCGTTGCCCAGCAAGCGAGCGCCCGCTGGGACGTTAGAGTGCTTGATTTCGGGATCGCGAGGGTTTTGGCTGCCGCAGACACTTCGGGCGAGCAGGAGCCTTCGCTTACCGCCACGGGGGCGATCATAGGGACGCTGGCGTACATGAGTCCGGAACAGGCGGATGGGCAGGCCGTGGATGCACGCTCGGACCTCTGCTCACTTGGCGTCGTGTTGTACGAGGCCGTGACCGGTCGCCAGCCGTTCACCGGCGAGAATCGGCGCGAACTCCTCCTTAACATTCTGCTCAAGCACCCTCCACCGTTCGTCGCGAGCGGCGTGACGGACGTGGAGCTGCCAGGCCTTGAGGCGCTCCTTGCGCAGGTCATGTCGAAGAATCCTAGCGAAAGGCCTGCAGGGGCTCGGGCGATGCGGCACGGCCTCGAGGGACTTCTGGGGGAGGCTCGCGAGGCGCCGGGCAAGCCGCCGAGACGGACAGTGAAGCCGCCCGCCGCCACGCCGGCGCCGGCGCCCGCCGCTGATTGCGAGACGATACCCGGCCCCGGGTGACTACGTTCACCGCGGCGCGGGACTGTGGTGGGAATTGCGCAGCGGCGGCATGCCGGTCGGTGTGGAGGAGTAGCATGAAGAGCGGGGGAAAAAGGAAAGCCAAAACGGAGAGCCGCTCTATCCCTGCGACGCACAGCGCCTACGCTGCAGCGCTAAGCCCGGAGGAAAGGACGCTGCTCGTCCTTCGAGACGCGCTTTACGAGCACTCCTGGGAACCGATGCTCAAGGACCTGCAGGACCGACTCGATGGAAGGCCGTACACATTGAAACTGGTGGCTCGCATCCGGGAGGACCTCGAGCGCATTCGCAGGCTTGAGGCGTACGAACGGAAGCACGGCGTTGACCTCGGCACACTTCTCCCGGGGGAGGAATAGGTCGGCGGCGGCGGCAACCGCTGCAAGCTGCTTTCGCCTCCAACTCGCCCGCCGCGAGCATGTCATACAGTTGAGCCTGCGACTTGAGCCCGCCTTGGGGTGCACGGCTTCCGCCTTCGCGCGCTGCGCTCCGATGGGCGGGTCCGCTCTGCACCTGCTCGCGCACGGAACGTCAGAAGCACCTCCCCGATTTCTCCGTGCGCCGCATCCGCACCCGACGGGCTCGGTGATTTCTACGCGGGGGGCCCCGACGGTGCAGTGCGGAAGCCCTGCACCACAAAGTCGTGTTGCCGGCGATCGAGCGTGGGCACGCTCGCGACCTCGACGATGTCCGGGAAATCCTTGCCAGCGGGCTAACGAACGCGGCGGACCTGCGCGCGGCGTTCGACGAGATCGAACCGGGTCTCGTGCGCTTTCCCGCCATCGAACCCGCCGAGTTCCGCGCCCGCCTGGAGGAGAAGCTCCGTGGATCCGACGAAGCCCCACGCTGAAGAGCGGCCGGGGGAGGAACTCATCCGGCGCGGGCTCGCTGACCTCGCGCGCGGCGTGGAATCGCACGAGTCGCTGCTCGTCGCCATCGGCGCACCGAGGCTGCGTCGGCTCGGGATCCCGGTGCCTCCGGCCTCCGGCTTGCCCGATGAACCGGAGCTCCGCCTCTACCGAAGGTTGGCGGGGGAGCGCCCTCGCTGCGCCCACTCGGCGTACAACGCCCTGGTGCGGCGACTGGTGAGCTTCGAGCGGGCGCTGGAGGGGGAGCGGGCGCGCGAACGCTGGCGCGGTCGGACCGAAGCCCGGCTGCAAGAAAATTGAGTGCGTCGAACGCATCTTGCAATCGCGGATGGGGGTGCGGGCGGACCGCAGCACTGCATGCGACACTTCTGGCCTTGCATCTGGCTTGGCTGCAATGGCTTGTGTCGCCCTTGCGCGCGGCGCCGAGTCGATGGCACGAGAAGTGCGCTTCAGGGTCCGGCATCCGCGGGGCTGACGGCCATTCGTAGCGCAGCCTCGTGCCATGGGTTCCCACAGCCTTCCAGGGAGGTCCGGACATGTTCCGACTCTGCGTTGCGGTGCTCTTCGTCGCGGGTGCGATCAAGGCCCTCGTCCTCTTCGGCGGTCGGGCAGCCGAGGTCTTCGCGGACGCCGGCGCTTCGGCGGAGGACCGAGTGGAGCAGACGATTTCCTTGGAGGGCGCCGCCCGAGTGACGCTCGCGAACCCGCGCGGACCGACGCGGGTGCGCGTGGGGGAAGGCGCGGACGTGCGGGTCGTCGCGGTCCGCGTGCAGCGGGCCGACACGACCGAGGAGGCCGCGCGGCTTCTCGCGGAACACCCGTTGACGGTGGAGCGCGAAAAGGACGGCGTGACGATTCGACAGGAAGCCGTGCAGACCCGGATCCACCAGGGACCTCTGGCGCTGGAGGCGAGCGGGCCGACCGTCGCGCTCGAAGTCACCGTGCCGGCAGGGACGGAGCTCCGGGCGAACAATGGGACCGGCGAATTGACGGTGAAGGGGCCGGTCGGTGCGGTGGAGCTGGACTCGGACTTCGGCGCCGTGTCCGCCTCGGGCGTGCGCGGTGATGCGTCGCTGACCTCGAAGAGCGGCGCGGTCTCGCTGGAGGACGCGGACGGGGGCTGCCTCACCTTGAAAACCGGGTTCGGCGGCGTGCGGGTCCAGAGGGCGAAGGGTGTGTTGAAGGGGGAAACGGTTTCCGGGGCCGTCCACGTCCGGGAATGGAGCGGCGAACGGGCCGACCTGTCGAGCGGCTTCGGCAGGATCACGCTCGTGGGGATGGCGGGCACCGTGACGGCCTCGACCTCCTCCGGGTCCGTATCCGGTGAAGACCTGAGTGGGGGCTGCTACACGCTGGAGACCCGCTTCGGGGGCGTGACGGCGAAGAGGGTGAAGGGGGACCTCAAGGCCCACTCCGCGAGCGGGGCCGTCTCCGTCGAGGGGCAGGAAGGGGGATCGGCGGAGCTGCGCACGAGCTTCGGCTCGGTCCTGTACGACGGCGCCGCGGAGACGCTCAACGCGCGGACGGCGAGCGGCGACGTGGAGGCGACCGTGCACGGGGTGGTGACGCCCGCGGCGCCGTGGGAACTCGCGTCTCGCTTCGGTCGCGTGACGCTGACGGTGCCTCGCGCCTTCTCCGCGGAGGTGAGGGCATCGACGAGGTTCGGCAAGGTGCGCTCGGATGCGCCGGGGGTCAAGGTGGGCCGGGACGGTTCGGAGGCGACCGGCAGGCTGGGTGACGGCGGCCCTCAGGTGTCGCTCCACAGTGACAGTGGCGCCGTCACGCTGGTGACGGGGGAGTAGGGGCCGGCGCGGCGTGCTCCGCTGGCTCGGGGCGCCTGCGCCGAACCGCGAGCGTGAGCGAGCGGTCCCGCGGCGAGCGACCACCGCGCGTGCCTCGATGCCGCGGCAGCCGTTCAAACAGCACATCGTCCGCGCCGAGGCCACCTCGGGCGCCGTTCACGAGTGTCGAGAAACGCGGATTGGGCGAATGCCGCGGGACCGCTCCCTGACGGTCGCGGTTCCGTCGCGTCGCAGGGGCGGACGCGGTGCTTACGGGCGCCGGCTCAAAAGCACTGCCGCTCCGGGCACTCGCGCCTCACGTGCGCCTCGAACTCCCCGCGGAAGTGCGCGAGACCGGACACGAGCGGCGCCGCGGCCGACCTGCCCAGGCCGCAGATCGAGCCGGCCGCCATCGGGGCCGGGACCTCGCCGAGCGCGGAGAGGCCGGCCGCCGAGAGCTCGCCTCGCGTGAGCGCCCCCACCGCGTCGCGCAGGCGCGCGGTGCCGTCCTTGCACGCAGCGCACTTCCCGCACGTCTCGCGCGCCAGGAAATCGAGCGACCGGGAGGCGAGCCGCACGATGCACGTCCCGGTCGCGACCACGACCAGTGCGCCGCAGCCGAGTGCCGACCCCGCTTCGGCGACGGCTTCGAAGGACATCGGCAGGTCCGCGCGCTCCGCCGGGAGAGCCCCGGACAGCGCCCCGCCCGGGAAGAACGCTTTGAGCGCGCGCCCGCCGGAGACGCCCCCTGCGTACGCCTGGATCAGTTCGCGCGCGGACGTGCCCATCGGCGCGAGGTAGGCGCCCGGCCGCTTCACCTGCCCGCTGATCGAGAAGAGCCGCGCGCCTGACGCGCCGCCCCGCCCCTGGTTGCGGAACCAGCCGGCGCCCAGCTCCAGAATGCGCGGGACGACCGCGAGTGTTTCCGCGTTCTGCACGAGCGTCGGCTTCGCCCACAGGCCACGTTCGGCCGGATGGGGAGGCGTGAGGCGAGGCTCCTGTCGCCGCCCTTCGAGCGCCTCGAGTAGCGCCGTCTCCTGGCCGCCGAGGTATCCACCGCCGCCCACGATCAGCCGCAGGCGAAAAGGGCCGGGCCCACCGCGCGCCGAGCCGCCGCTCGCGCCGCCCCCGCCGCCGGTCGCCGGCCACAGCAGGCCCGACGCGGCGAGCGCGGCCAGCTCCTTTTCCAGGATCGACCGGGCGAGCCGATACTCGGCGCGCAGGCACACGAAGCAGTCCTGCGCGCCGACGACCGCCGCCGCGATGAGCGCGCCTTCGAGGACCCGGTGCGGCTCGGTCTCCAGGAGCACGCGGTCCTTGAAGCTCCCCGGCTCGGACTCCTGGGCGTTCACCACCACGTACTTCGGCGAGCCCGACGCCTTGCGGACCGCCTCCCACTTCGCGGCGACGCCGAACCCGCCCCGGCCCAGCCCGCGCAGGCCGCTTGCCGCGAGCCCGTCCACCACCCAGCCGGCATCCTCGCCGAGGCAGACGTCTTCGAAGGAGCGGTAGCCGCCGCGGAGGCGTGCCGCGTGGAGGTCCTCGTGGCGCGCAGGCACGGGCGGCGCCTCGCCGGGCCCCTCGCGCAGCAATGCGCCGAGGAGATTGTCCAGTCCTTGCGGATAGACGTCCTGGTAGATCCGCTCGTTGACGAGCAGCGCCGGCGCGTGCTCGCACTGGCCGAGGCAGCCGACCTCCCGGACGCCGAGGGTCCCGCCCCCGACCTCCTCGGCGACGTCGTGGGCCGCCGCGAGGACGCGCTCACCACCGTTGAGCCGGCAAGCGAGGCCCGTACACACCTCGACGCGGAGCGGCGCGGACGGCGCGCGCCGGAAGCGGGGGAGCGTCGCGACGAACGCGTGCACCCCTGCGCACGCGCGCGGCGCGTGGGCGGCGAGGCCGTCGAGGGCCTCCTTCGGGAGATAGCCGTACTCGTCCTGGATTCGGTGAAGGGCCTCGAGGAGCAGGAGTCGGCCTTCCTCGACGCCCCGCGCCAGCTCCGCGACGAACGGGCTGCCGGGTAGCGCGGGCGTCCCCGAAACGGTTTCGTTGGCGGGCATCCTGGGCCTCGATGGTCGGAAGTGAAGCGACGGGCAACGGTGCATTGGCCTCAGCCGGTCCGTTTGACCACGGGTCGGCAAGTTCGGGCACGCGCATGCGGAAGGAAGCCTCGAGACCGCTCCCTCACGGTCGCGGTTCGGTCAGCCGCCGGCAGGGCCGGCTCCGCATCGAGCGTCCGTCGGGGACCGGCAATCAGCAATTCCTCACAGCCGCTCGGACACGGACTTCGCCTGCAGAAAGAGCGACAGGTAATCCGGCCCGCCGGCCTTGGAGTCGGTCCCGCTCATGTTGAACCCGCCGAACGGGTGGACGCCCACCAGCGCGCCCGTGCATTTCCGGTTGAAGTACAGGTTGCCCACGTGGAAGTCGTGGCGCGCCCGCTCGAGGTGCGCGCGATCGCGCGAGTAGACCGCGCCGGTAAGGCCGAACTCCGTGTTGTTCGCGATCGCCAGCGCATCGTCGAAATCGCGCGCCCGCACCAGCGCGAGGACGGGGCCGAAGATCTCCTCCTGCGCGAGCCGCGCACGCGCGCCGATTTCCCCGAAGACCGTGGGCTTCACGAAGTACCCGTTGCCCTCGCCCCGGACGCCGCCGAAGAGCAGCTTGCCTTCTTTTTTTCCGACCTCGACGTACTCAAGGACCTTGCGAAGCTGGGACTCGTCGACGACCGGGCCCATGAAGTTCTGCGGGTCGCGCGCGGGGCCGACCGCAAGGACGCGCGTGCGCTCGACGACGCGCTCCGCGACCTTGTCATAAATTTCGTCCACCAGGATGGCGCGCGAGCAGGCGGAGCACTTCTGGCCCTGGAACCCGAAGGCGCTCGCGACCACGCCGGCCGCGGCCTCGTCCAGGTCCGCCTCCGCGTCCACGACGATCGAATCCTTGCCGCCCATCTCGAGGATCGTGCGCTTCAGCCAGAGCTGGCCGGTCTGCGGCCGGGAAGACATTTCATGGATCCGGAGGCCGATTTCCTTGGAGCCCGTGAACGCGATGAAGCGGAGCTTCGGGTGGGTGACGAGGTAGTCCCCGACCGCGGCGCCGCTCGCGGGGAGGAAGTTCACGACACCGGGCGGGAAGCCGGCCTCTTCGAAGAGCTCGCAGAGCTTGGCGGCGATGACCGGCGACACGCTGGAGGGTTTGACGAGCACGGTGTTGCCGGTCACGACAGCGGCCGAGGTCATGCCGCACAGGATCGCAAGCGGGAAGTTCCAGGGGGAGATGACGAGGCCGACGCCGAGAGGCAGGTAGAGCAGCTCGTTGTCTTCGCCGGGGTAGCGGGTGACCGGCTGTGGGCCGCCGAGCCGGACCATTTCGCGGCCGTAGTATTCGAGGAAGTCGATCGCCTCGGCGGTGTCGGCGTCGGCCTCGGGCCAGGTCTTGCCGACTTCAAAGGTGAGCCACGCCGAGAACTCGAACTTGCGGCGGCGAAGGATCGCGGCGGCCTTCCAGAGGTAGCGGGCGCGCTCCAGGGCGCCCACCTTGCGCCAGGAGTCGAAGGCCTTGCCGGCTGCGCCGAGGGCGCGATCGGCCAGCTCCCGGTCGGCCTTGCTCGCGAAGCCGACCACCTCTTCGGTGTTGGACGGGTTGAGCGAGCGGAGCTTGTCCTTGGTGCGGATGCGCTCGCCGCCGACGACAAGGTCGTACTCGCGGCCGAGCTGGGCTGCGACTTTCGCGAGACCGTCTTCCATGGCCTTCTTGTTCTCCTCGCGGGAGAAGTCGACGAAGGCCTCGTTCTTGAATTCACCAAGCATGTCGGGACTCCCGGGAAGGTCGGGACGAAGGGGCGGGGGGAGAGAAGGAAGCTCTTGGGAGGGCGAAGATAGCATGGGCCGGCGCGGAGAGGCAATGAGAATTGAGATTGGGAGATTTGAGAATTGAGATTTTCCGGCCAGAGGGGACCGTCGACCCAGCGGACACGGTTGAGGACGGCGAAGAGGCTGTTCGTAGTTCCGCCTTCAGGCGGAGCGATGGCCGGCATGGCGGTGGACCGCGGAATGATGGGTCGGACAGCGACTCATGGCTCCGTCCACGCGCCTCTACGCTCTGTTTTCCGGCAGCCCCGGCCCGGTGGCGGCGAGCAGGACGGCGGCGGCGGCGGCCAGGAACAGGTTGGCGCCCATGAGGGCCACGTACTGGTGGTGGAGGCCGTCGAATTCGCGGCGTTCGGGGGAAGGGTCCAGGTCCGCGGGCAGGTCCATGTCGGCGATCCGTGCGCGGAGGTCCTTCATGCGCTCCGAGAGTCCGCCCGCGTAGCGCGCGAGCAGGCCGGACATGACGAGCACGAGGAGGAACGCGGCGAGATCCGGGCGGCGAAGCCGCCGCCGCGCGAGGGCGGCGCCGGCCAAGCCGAGGGCGGAGGCCGCGGCGCAGGCGAGCTCGATGCGGTTGATCCGGCGCAGCGTGGCGCCGGTCGCCTCGCCGGCCAGCTTGCGCGACGGGAGGACCTGGAAGTTCGTCGGGGCCGCGGCGAAGCTGAGGCACGCGATCGCGCCCGCCCAGAGGCCGAGGGCGAGGCAGGCGAGGGCATGTCCGGCGCGGAGGGAGAGGGGCCTCATGGTGATGCCTGCCTTTTTCTTGAACGCCGCTGTGGCCGGGAGTATAGTAGTTCCGTGACCCTTGGTCCGAGTGCACACCACCCACCAGGTCCGGAGAAAATCGATGCCAGGCTCACAGGCCGAGGTCAGGCTCTTCACTCTCGACGAGGCGCGGAAGACCCTGCCCCTCGTGCGCTCCATCGTCGGGGACATTCTCGAGTGCTACCGCTCGCTTTTTGAAAAATCGCAGGCCTACCTGCAGATCAAGGGCGAGTCGGGCAAGCCGACCAAGCACGGCCTGGCACGTGCAAAGGTCCTCGAAGACGAGATGTCGACGCTCAAGCAGCGGCTCGACTCGGCGGCCTTCGAGCTGGCGGAGCTGGGCATCGAGTTGAAGGACTACGAGATGGGGCTCGTGGATTTCCGTTCGATTCGCGAAGGGGAGGAGGTCAGCCTCTGCTGGAAGTTCGGCGAGGACACCATCGGCTTCTGGCACCCTCTGGACACCGGGTACAAGGGACGCCGGCCGCTCGGCTCGGAGAAGTAAGTGGGGGGCGTCGCGACACCAGCGACGACGAAACCACAGCTTCCACGCAGTAACGACGATTGCACGGATTCGTAATCGTGTGCTCCGTGGAATCTGGTTCACAACTCCGCAGACACCTTTCTTGCCGACAAATTCTCGCCGGCAGGCGATCGGTTGCGAGAGCAAACCCGAGGGAACCGAAGGACGCGGTGAGACCGCTCCCTCGCCCTGAGCGAGGCCCCATGCGCCCGCGCAAGAATTACTTTACCTTTCCGTGGATCGACCGATGCCTGGGGGCGCGGGTCTCCGGCCCGCGCAGCGCGGCCCAGAGGGCCGCGCCCCCAGGAGCCTCGAGGTCCGAGTCTGCGCAGTTGTTTTTGCGCGGGCCCCAAGGCCGAGTCGAATGGGTCGCGGTTCGGATCGGGTGCGCCAGTCGATTCGCCGGCGTTTCGTCCTTCGGCGTTTTCGCTGGCTCTTCCCTTGGGTTGCGGCCATCGGCTGCCCAGGGAAAGCTGTCGCTTCCAGGGTGTTCGATTTCGGGACCCCTGTCCGCAGGAACTACCCCCGCTTCGCCCAATCAGCAAGCAGCAATCCGAAAGGAGCCATCCCCGTCATCCGCACCCGTGGCAGGCCGATCGTGACGACTCGGGGCACTGGGTAACCGGGCAGACGAACGGGCGCGCGAAGGCCGCGAGGAAGGACTGCACCGACGCGCCTCCGCTCGGCGCCGCGCCCGCCTTCGAGCCCGCCGCCGGCCGCGCGACGACCGGGGCCGGGAACGCCTGCTTCGGCTGCCGCGAGTACGCGCGGAGCGCCTCGACCGGATTCCACGCCGCGCCGCCGCCGCCGCCCGCGCCTCCGCTTGCGCCGCCTTCCCCCGGCTCCGGCCGCGTGAACGCCACCCGCTTGACGTTGATCAAGTGCTTCGGCCCGATGTTGTCCGACGTGATGTTCCCGCCGTAGGTGCCGCAGCCCAGCGTCATCGCGGGGAAGAGGCCCGTCGTCAGGCCGATCGCGCCCTGCGTCGTCGGCCCGTTGACGACGATCCGGAAGGACGGCGCGCTGAAGGCGAACGCCTGCACCACCGCGGTGTCCTGGGCATGCACCGCGACCGTGTGTCCCAGCCCGCCGAATTCGAGCACCTGGTTCGTCAGCGCGAGCCCCTGCCGCCAGTCGGGGACCGCGTAGAGCGCGAGCACGGGGCAGAGCTTCTCGCGCGAGAGCGGCGCTTTCGGACCGACCTCCGTCAGCTCGGCCAGCAGCGCCTTCGTCTCGCGCGGCACCTGGATCCCCGCCATCTCCGCGATCCGGAAGGCCGACTGGCCGACGACCGCGGGATTCATGAGGCTTCCCTTGATGACGGTCGCGGCGAGGCGCTTCGCCTCCTCGGGCGTTGCGACGTGGCAGCCCTGCCGCACGAACTCCTCGCGCACGCGTTCCTGGAGCGGCGCATCCACGATGATCGCCTGCTCGGAGGCGCAGACGGTACCGTAGTCGAAGGTCTTCCCGCGGATCACGGCGCGCACCGCCGCGGCGGGGTCCGCGGTGCGATCGATGTAGACGGGCACGTTGCCGGGCCCGACACCGAAGGCGGGCCGCCCGGAGCTGTACGCGGCGGTCACGAGGCCGGAGCCCCCCGTGGCGAGGATGACCGCCACGTCCGCGTGGCGCATGAGGTGCCCGGTGGCTTCCAGGAAGGGGAGGCTCTGACAGGTCACGCAATCGGGCGGCGCCCCGGTGCGGCGCGCGGCCTGCTCCACCACGTCCACGGTCGCCTGGATGCACTTGACCGCGCGCGGGTGCGGGGAAATGACGATCGCATTGCGCGCCTTGAGCGCGATGATCGCCTTGTACATCGCGGTCGAAGTGGGATTTGTGCACGGGATGATTCCGGCGATGACCCCGACCGGTTCGCCCAACTCGATCACCTGCTTCTCGGCGTCGACCGCGAGGACACCGACGGTCTTCAAGCCCTTGCAGGCGGTCCAGAGGTCCCGCGAGGAGAAGACGTTTTTCTGGGTCTTCCCCTCGACGGTGCCCATGCCCGTGTCCTCGACGGCCAGGCGCGCCAGCCGCTCGGCCTCGCGGCACGCCGCGTCCGCCATCGCGCCGGCGATGCGATCCGTCTCCTCCTGGTTCAGGTTGTCGAGCGCCTCCTGGGCCTTCTTCGCGCGCGCCACCAGGGAGCGGACCTCGCGGATCGCTTCCAGATCCTTGTCCATCGCTGCACTCCGGGCATGGAAAGATATTTTGCTGGGCACCCCTCGGCGGAGAGGCTAGAATCATAGCCCTTTGTTGGGGCTTGTCAAGATGCATCGGATCCACGGCACGCTCGCCGCGCTCAACGCGGCCTTCCTCTTCGTGATCCTCGGGACCGGGGTCACGTGCTGGGGGGTCTCGTCGCTCCCGTACGCGGCCACGGGGCGCGAGCCGATCCGCCTGCACCTGCTGGTCGGCTTCCTCGGCGCCATCTTCACCTGCCTGGTCCACGTCCTGGTGATGTTCTACCTCATCGGCACCGGCATCACGATCAAGGACGGCGTCCCCGGCCTGCCCAAGGCCGCGGAGTACATCCGGCTCACCAAGCGCTTCAAAGGACGCAGCTTCCCCTTCGCGACGATGTCCATCGCCTTCGTGGTCGCGGCGGCGGTGATCGGCGGCGGGGCGCACACCCACTACCTCCCCGGCTGGGTGCACGGGCTCGTGGCCACGTTCGCGGTCCTCCTCAACCTGGTCTCTTTTTATTTCGAATTCCGCGTCCTCCGCACGAACTCCGAGTTGATCCGCGAGATCGACGAGGCCCTGCACGCGCGCGACGCGGCGCGCCGGGTAGCCGCGCGTCCGGCCGCGCCGGCCGCCACCCCTGCGCCGCCGACCAGCGCGACGCCCGCGACGCCCGCGACGCCCGCGCATGCACCTCCCGGAGGCGGGAACTCGTGACGATCCTGCCTCTGTTCCTGTTCCTCCTGGCCTTCGGCCTCCTCGCGGTCCTGCCCGCCGCCCCCGCAAAAGCCGTGGGCTCCGGCTACTGGAAGCTCATCTCCCTGATCGCCGCGGCGCTGCTGGTGTTCGCGACCCGGTTCGCTTTTGACCGGGACTTGCTCTCCCTCTACCGCGATCGGCATGGCGCCCAGGGCTTCTGGAAAGGCGTCGAGTGCCTCGGCGTGGCCGGGTGCCTGGTCGGCACGCTCGGCGTCCTGGGACTCGCCTCCGCCGGTCGCGAACGCGTCGCCGGGCTCGTCCTCGGCTTGGCCCTGGCCTCCGGAGCGGTCGGCCTGACGGCGCAGGGCATCGGCTTCGGCAGGAACTTCGGTTTTTCCGCTGCTCTGACCACGGCGACCGTCGGGGGCCTGTTGCTCTCTTCGCTGGTGCTCGGGTCCGTCCTCGGCGGCATGCTCCTCGGCCATTGGTACCTGGTGCGGCCCGGCCTCTCCTTCCGTTACCTGGAGCTCATGACCGGGCTCATCATCGCCGCGCTCGTCCTGCGGCTCGCCCTCTCCACGGCCGTCGGCGTGTCCTGCCTCGGGGCCGGGCTCGCCTACAACGGAAGCGAGCTCCAGGATCTCCTCGAGCGGGATCCGGTCCCCCTCCTCGCGCGCGCGGCCTTCGGCTTCGTGGGCCCGCTCGTCCTCGCCGTCATGACCTGGCAGACGGTGAAGCTCAAGGCCAACCAGCCCGCGACCGGGCTCCTCTACGCCTGCGTCGTGGTCGTCCTGGCCGGCGAGCTGGTCGGCACCTACGTCCTCGCGGCCCGCCACCTGCCGCTCTAGCGGCCGGTTGCCGAAGTCCAGACACGATGCCTGGGGGCGCGGGCCTCCGGCCCGCGCGAACGGCCGCAGGGGTTACGACTCACCGTGCCGGCGTTGACGACCGTGTCCGAAGTTCGTCAACGGGCCACTCGCTCGAAACGGGGGCGCCGATGCAAGTCCGGGCCTGGTGCCCGCAGTGCTGGACCGCGATCGACTTCGACACCGAGGAGGAAATCCCGGGCGCCCTGCACTGCCCCCGTTGCGACCACAAGCGCCCGGTGGCGCCGAGCGAGTCCCTTCTCCGCGACGAGATCGTCGACCGGTGCGCGGTCTGCTCCTGCCGCGAGCTGTTCCTCGAAAAGGGGTTCGACCAGCGCATCGGCTGCGGCATCCTCCTCCTCGCGATCGCCCTCTCCCCGGCGACCTACATGCTGAGCCTCCTGGTGGCGAGCCTGCTCGACCTCGTGCTGTACCGGTGGCTCCCGTTCCGGACGGTCTGCTACAACTGCCAGACGGAGTACCGAGGCTTCGCGCCCAACCCGCGGCACGAGGGGTACGACCTGAACACCGCGGAGAAGTACGGGGCCGAGGCCGGGAAAAAAAAGGCAGGAGCGAAGGCGGGTGAAAAGCCGAAGCACGGGCGGCCGGCCGGCGGCGGCCAAAGTTGACAGGGGAGGGGCGGCGCGCTATCATGCGGTATCGAACCTGGGAGGGTCCCCGCCTCCGCCTGGCTTCGCGGCGTGGGCAGACCGCCGTCGCCGCGGGCGGGACCCGGGCTCGCCCGCTTTCCGAGGCAGCATCCAAAGTCAGGCTCGCGCCCGAAACCCAAAAACGTAGAATGAGCCGCCGAAGCCACCGAAGCCGCCGAAATTCACCACGGGTCGTTCGGTGTTTTCGGCGAGTTCGGTGGCTCGTCCCTTCCGGGTCGGCGCGCAGGGGCTCCGGCAGCTTGAACCGTTGTCGAGAAGCCGAACGGCAGGGCCCGTGAGAAAATAACTTGCTCGTTGGAAGCTTAGGGGGGCGAATGGAATTCTCACTGCTCACTTTTCAAAACGCAGACAAGGCTCCAGGTTCAATTCTCCATGACCACCAGGGAACGTAGCCCGGGCACGGAATCGCGGACTCTGAGCCTTGAACTTTGAGCCTTGCCTGAAAATTGAGCCTTGAGCCTTGAGCCTTTTCCTGAGGAGCTCCCCGGTCTCCGAGCTGCATGAGTTGTTCCTTTACGGGCCCTAGGGATCCAACCACGGCGGGAGGTGCCGATGCCGGACGAGCTGCGGCCGCTCTTCAGCAAGGAAATGACGGTGGGGCAAGCCCTCGCCGCCCACCCCCTTGCCGGCCAGGTCTTCACGGCCTACCGCCTCGGCGGGTGCTCCCACTGCGCGGTAAGCGAGGCGGAGACCCTCGAGACCGTCGCGCAGGGGTACGGCATTCCGCTGCCGCAGTTCCTGGAAACCCTGAACGGCCTGCCCCGGTTCCCCCAGCCCGCGGGAAAGCCATGAGCGCCGCGGTGCCGCTCCTCCGCGACGAGTCTCCCCGCACGCCCTCCCTCCCGTGCCCGCCTCCCCGCGGACACTCCCTGCGGTCGAGCCGGCGCCGGGGGTCCGGCGGCTGCCCGGAAGCTCCTCACACCGCAGAACTCCGCGCGGAGGGGTCGTCCGCCCACGCGGAAAAAAAAAGCTCCCCGTTGCCCGGCCTGCGCCGGCCGCGCGTCGCGTCCTGAAGGACCCAGCCAGCGGAGTCGATCATGTCGCGCATCCTCGTCGTGGATGACGATCAAAGCATCGCCCACCTCGTGCAGGACGTCCTGGCGGACGAGGGGCACGAAGTCTCCGTGCGCTACGACGGGCGCGAGGCCTTCCGCACGCTGTGCGAGGGCTCGTTCGACCTGCTCGTCTCGGACATCCAGATGCCCCACGAGGACGGCCTCTCCCTCCTCGCCCGGATGCGTTCGCTCGGCCTCATGCGCAGCATCCCGGTGATTTTCATCACGGGACGCGTGGACGAGGATTGCCGGCAGGCCGCGCGCGTCCTCGGGGCGGGCGAGATCCTGACCAAGCCCTTCTCCGTGGAGACGCTGCTGTCCATCGTCACCCGGCTGCTCGCTGCGCCGAAGGAACCGGCCACGGAGGGGTCGGCGCGCGAGGGGAACATGGACGAGCTGCGGGTCGCGGACCTGTGCTACATGCTGGCGGTCAGCGGGAAGGCGATGCTGCTGTCGATCGACTCCGGCGGGAGCCAGGCGGAGCTGTTCGTGCGAAACGGGACCCTCGTACGCGCCCGCGCACAGCTCGCGGGAGGCGCGCGGCTCGCCGGTGAAGACGCGTTTTTCGAGGCGGCGGGTTGGAAAGGCGGCTGTTTCCGGATGCAACAGGGAGGACCCGAAGAACCCGACAATGTTTCCTGCCCGCTCGATGCGCTGCTGGTGGAGGCCGCGCAGCGAAGGATCACGACCCGCCAATGGCGGCGGGAGGACCCTCGGTAATGGGAAGGACTTCGTGATCGGCCTTCGGTCGCTCTGGACCGCGAGACACGCTTCCTCCTTCGACTTCCCCGGGGGGCCGGCGCCCGGTCCCTTTTGGGCCGCGGGGGCCGCGGTGTCGGTGTGGCTGGCGTGGTCGCTTGGGGCGCTCGGCCCCCTGGACGAGGCAGCCTACGATGCCCTCGAGGGCTACGCCTCGCGCCTGGAGCGCGAGCCTTCCGCCGTCCTCGTCGTGGAGGGAACGCGCGGCCCGGCCGACCTCGAGGTGGCGCGACTCCTGCGGCTCCTCGGGAAGCTGGAAGAATTCGGCGCCGCCGGAGTCGCGTTGCTGTCCCCGCCCGCGGACTGCCACGAGGACTTTTTCAAGAAGGCGGAGGCCTACGGCAACGTGGTGTTCGGCCGGGCCGTCGAGTTCGATGCCGCCGACGCCGGGAGCCTCCGGCCCGCGCTGTTGCCGAAGGCCGCCACGGCGGACTCGGTCCGCTGGGGGCTGGTCGCTCCCCCGCCCGCGGGCCAAGGCGTCGTGCGGCGGCTGCGGCGTGGCCTTCGGGTCGGCGACGAGTGGCTTCCTTCGCTGGAGGCGCTGGCCGCGTGTTCCGGCTGCGCCGGGAGACCGCCGGCAGGCGAGGACGCTTTCCTCGTGAATTTCCGCGGTCGGGCGGCCGGTCTTCCCCGGGTCTCGTTCGACCAGGTGCTGGGCGATCGGCTGGTTCGCGAGCTCGTCGCCGGAAAGACGGCGCTTGTGGGGTACGTCCCGACGGAGCCGGACTGGGGGCGACCGCTCGCGGCGGGCACGGGCGGGCGCGGGGCGTCCCCGCTCGAGCTGCGCGCCCTCGGGCTGGACACGCTGCTCACGGGTCGGCCGGTCCGCGAGCCGGCCCCTGTCTTCGTGCTGGCCGCGCTCCTCCTCCTGGGGTTCGCGAGCCTGCCCGTGGTTGCCCGGTCCGGCCTGCGCGGCGCGACAGCGGGCACGGGGCTCTGGGTCGTGGCCTGCGTCCTGGCCGCCGGCGTCGCGCGCTGCCGCTTCGATCTCTCGCTCCCCGTCGTGGAGGCCGTGGCCACCCAGGCGCTGCTCCTGTGCGCGTTCGTCGGCAGCCGGGCCTTGCTCGCCGAGCGCGCGGCGCGCCGGCTGGAGCTGGAGCTTGCGCCCGGGCCGGGTGAGGTCGCGCCCGCGGTCGCCCCGGTGACAGCCCCGGTGGCCGCACCGGAGCCGTGGGCCCTGGTCGAGACCCTGCTGCACCAGACGCAGGACGTCGGTCGGTCGATTTTTTTTGAACGACCGGCGGGAGCGCACGCGCTCGTGCCGAGGCGGGCGGTCAATTGCGTGGTCGGGGACGTGCTCGAGACGACGCTCGACATCCGCTGTCCGCCCTACAGCGCCGCGGTCGAGAGGCGGGGGCCCGTGCGCGTCGACGGTTTTCTGCGTCCGGTCGCCCGCGAGGAGACGCAGTACCTGGTGCCGATGAGTTGCGCCGGCCAGGTGCTCGGCTTCTGGGCCTTCGGCATCGCGCCCGCCGAGCTCGCGCGGAACCCCGATTTCGAGGAGATGATCGGGACGTACGGCGGCGAGCTGGGACGCTGGCTGGATACGCGGCGCCGGCAGGCCAGGGGCCAGGGCGCGCGCGACGGCTTTCTCCGGGAATGCGTCACGTTCGTCCGGGCGGGGCGGCCCTTTCGCCGCGTGCAGCGCGGGCTGTCGGTGCTGAAGAGCCGCGTCCGGCACCTGGACGGCCTCCTCGACGAGGCGCACGCGGCGGCCATCGTGTACGATCTCTTCGGCCGGACCCTGGAGGTGAACGCGCGCATGACCGAGCTCCTCCAGAAGCGGGGCTTCTCGCCGCGCGAGCGGTCCATCCTCGACCTGGTGCGGCTGCTGACCGGGCAGGACGAGTCGGCGGGTCGGCGCCTCCTGCGGCACGTCGTGCAGGAGAAGGCCCCGATTTCCGTGCCCGTCACGCTCCCGGGCGAGGAACGGAAGTACCTCTTCAGCCTGCGGGCCCTCCTGCACAAGGGGGCGCACGCGGACGGCGAGGACCCGCCCCCGTTCCACATCCAGGGGATCGTCTGCGAGCTGCTGGACATGACGGCCTCGACGCGGTTGTCGGAGATCAAGGGGCTGCTGTCGCAGAAGCTGAGCGCGCAGCTTCGCAACCATTTCGCCGCGATCGAACTCGCCGCGTCGATGGCCGGGCGCGAACGGATCACGCCGGAGCGCCGCTCGTCGGTGCTCGGGACGATCCATGCCCGCGTGAAGGACTCGGTCGACGTGCTCGTCGAGTGCGAACGCTACCTCACGCAGGAAGCCGTGACCGCCGAGCCCGACCTCTTTCCCGTGGACCCGCGCCCGCCGCTGGCCCGCGCGCTCGAGGCGGCGCGGCCGCTCGCCAAAGAGCGCGGCGCTTCGATCGAAGTCACGCAGCCGGAAATCATGGGACACGTCCTCGCCTCGCCGGTGCGCCTGCACGAGGTCTTCGAGTACGTCGTCCGGCTCCTGTTGCACGACGTCGTGGACAACGGCAAGGCCCGCGTCGAAGTGGAGGAGAAGGAGAAAACCGTCTCCTACAGATTCTCGAACACCGGGTGCGGCCGGCCGTGTGGGTCGAACGCGAGACTTTTACACAGAGACGCGGAGACGCAGAGGCCGGGCGCTGAGTCCACCGTCCTCTACCGGCGATCATCTCTGGCAACGGACGGAGAGATCGATTCTAGCTTCACTTCGGCTTGTTGTTATCTAGTGGCCTGTTGCCGAAGTCCAGTCACGATGCCTGGGGGCGCGGGCCTCCGGCCCGCGCGAACGTCCGCACGGCGTACGACCCGCCGTGACAGAGTTGACGACGGTATCCGAAGTTCGTCAGCGGGCCCCTAGCGCGACCGAGCCGGGTCCGGAGCTCGGCCCTGCGCCGCGCTCCCGCGGACCCCGGCGCGGTTCGTAGTTCCGCCCTCGGGCGGCACGTGCTGCGACTCGTCAGCCTTGCGGGGCCACGATCCGCCTGAAGGCGGAAGCACGAACGGGTACGCAGCGCGGCGGGGCCGCAGCTAAGCGACGACGGAACCACAGATTTCACAGATTAACGACGATTTCACAGATTCGTAATCTGTGTAATCGCGCAGAATCTGTGAAATCTGTGGTTTTCGTGGCGTTCGACACAAGCAAAAATTGTCGCAAGAAAACAAATTTCGAACGATTAGCAGCGCAGCGGAATCGAAGGCACGGTAGCCTTGCCATGCTCGGGTGGAAACCCTACCCCCTCCAAGGAGCGGCGATCGTGGCCATGCCCGAAACAAATTACCAGCGGCGAATCCTCATCATCGACGACGACGCCAATCTGCGGGACATCCTGGTCGTGAGCCTCGAGGAGGAGGGGTACGAAACGGTGTCGGCGGAGAACGGGGCCGCGGCCATCGCGATCCTGGAGCGCGAGGCGTTCGACGTCGTCCTCGTGGACCTCGTGATGCCGAAGATGGACGGGCTGCGGTTCCTCCGATGGCTCCGGGGCGAACACAAGAGCCGGGTCCCCACGCTGGTCTTCACCGGCTCGCTCGACGTACGCGGGGAGCTCGAAAAGGACGCTCTGAGCGCGGGCGCGGACGGCGTCCTCCTCAAGCCGGTCGACTTCCCCGTGCTCCTGGCTGCGCTCGCACGCTTCTTCGAGGCGGGCGCCCCGGGAGGCCGGTAGGATGAGCATCTTCCCCCTCCCCATCTTCCCGGAGGGCAGCCTCTCCCAGTCGGTGGTCACGACGGTCTGGGTCGGGACCATGGTCTTCTCCCTCTTCAATCTCCGCTTCGGCTGGACCTATTCCGGCCTCGTCGTTCCCGGCTACCTCGCCCCCCTCCTCGTCGTCAAACCCTACAGCGCCGTGCTCATCCTGCTCGAAGCGGCGCTCACCTACGCGATCGTCTATGTGGTCTCGGAGCGTCTCTCGGGTTTCGGGCGCTGGTGCTGCTTTTTCGGCCGCGACCGGTTTTTCGCCCTCTTCCTCGTGAGCGTCGCGGTTCGGCTGGTCGTGGACGGGTGGGCCATCCCCGTGCTCTGCGGCGAGCTCTTCGACCGCTACCAGATCCCCTTCGACTACCGCAACAACCTCCATAGCGTCGGCCTCATCGTGGTCGCGATGAGCGCCAACCTCTTTTGGAAGCCCGGGCTCCGCCGCGGGCTGCCGCCCCTCCTCCTCATCACGGCCGTCACCTACGTCCTCACGCGGTACGTCCTCATGGAGCTGACGAACTTCAGCATCGGCAACCTGGAGTACATGTACGAGGACATGGCCGCCGATCTCCTCGCCAGCCCGAAGGCCTACGTCATTCTCATCACCTCGGCCACGCTCGCGTCGCGCATGAACCTCCTGTACGGTTGGGAATTCAACGGCATTCTCATCCCCTCCTTCATGACGCTCTTGTGGTACGATCCGATCAAGCTCGTCACGTCGTTCGGAGAGGCGGCGATCGTCCTCGTCCTCGGACGGCTCGCGCTCCGGACCCCGTGGCTGAAGCGGATGACCGTGGAGGGGGCGCGGAAAATGATCCTCTTCTTCACGCTCTCCTTCCTCTATAAGACCGTGATCGGCTTCCTCCTGCCGGTCGTGGCGCCGGCGATGAAGGTCTCCGACGCCTTCGGCTTCGGCTACATGATGTCCACGCTGATGGCGATCAAGGCGCACGACAAGGAAATCCTCATCCGCCTCACGCGCGCGACCCTCCAGCTCTCGCTCGGCGCGGCCGTGCTCACGGCCGTGCTCGGGTTCGGGCTCACCCTGCTCCCGGGCCTGTCGTCCTGGGGAGGGGCGCTCGCGCCCACCGAACGGATCGAGGCGCTTCTCCTCCCCGACGCCCGCCTGGTCGAGGCGCTCCGCTCCGAGAGAGTGGCCCTCTATGGGAAAAGGCTGCCGGACAGCGTGCCGTTGCCCATGCCCGGCGAGGTGGACGCATTCGCGCGGGGCGTGCAGGCGCTCGTCGCCTGCGCGGCGGACGGTGGGAAGGTAGAACCGGGAAAGCTGTACGAAGCCAGGCTGCTGTTCTATCCGCTACGGTACCGCGTGGACGAGGTCGGGCGGCGCTACCTCCTGCTCCGGGAGACCGCACCCCAGCGCGGCTGGGGCTCCTATGTTTTCGACCTCACCTCCGCCGCCGGCCCGGTGCTCGAAGTCCCCGCGCCCCTCGACGAGGCCGGCTCGCTCGAGGCCGGGCTCGCGCTCTTCGACCTTCTCCATGCGAGCGCGCTCGGGGTCGCGGGCAGCGGACGGGCTTCCAACCGGGACGGGTCCGGCGATGCCTTACGCAGCTCGCGCCTGCTCTTCCAGGCGTTTCATCGCGTGCTCTCCTCGCGGGGCGTGCTGCAGGTGCGCGCGCATGCCTCGGGCTCGCCGGACCCCGCAGAGCCCCAAAGCCTCCTCCGCGTGCGGTCCGCCCTCCCGACCGGCATGGATCTCGCCGCGCTCCGCCGCCCGCTCGCCGGCCTCTCGATCGCATGGGGGCGCTCGCGACACCCGAACTTGCAGCGCGACGCGACCGCCGCCCCCTTCGCGGAGCTGGTCCTCTCCGACGAGGATCGTCGGCACCTCGTCGCTCTCGCGATGCCCCGTCCGCTTCCCCTCGCGCCGGAGGTCCACGAGGAGCGCATCGACGCGTACTTGTTGGAGAGACTGGTGGCCACGCGAGGGCGGATCGCCGATCGCGGGACCGACTCGTACCGACCGGCGACCGTCGCCGAGCTGCTGCTCTTCGACGAGGAGATCCTGGCGCCGCTGTTCCGGGGCCTCAGTGACGGCTTGCACGGCGCGGCGCCCACGGACCGCGCCCCGGCCGAGGTGGAGGCCGCGGCGGCGGCGGCCGGCACGTTCGACTACCGCCTCGCGTGGGTGCGCCACTCCCGCTCGAAGCGCGACTACGCCGTGCTCGAGGAGGCCGCGGAAGGGCCGGCCCGCCGCTACTGGGGCCTCTGCGTGCTCCGCTTCGGCCTCGCCTCCCCGTATGTGGTCGAGGTCCCGCGGCCCCTGGCCGAGGTCGGCGCGCTGGAATACGGCGTGCACCTCTTCGAAAGGCTCGATGCGCGGGCGCTGCTCGTCGCCGGGGCGCACCCGCGGGCGAACCTGGACGGCAGTGCGGACCCGACGCTCTTTTCGAACCGCCTCGGCCTGTTCAATCTCGCGCACCAAGTGCTCCTCCGGGAGGCCGGCGAGGCGCCGCTGCAAGTCGTTCAGGTCCGGGCCGCCGGACGCAGACCGGGCGCGCCGCCCTTCACCGCGGACGTGCTCCTCGCGACCGCGGACGGCGCTACGCGGCCCGAGTCGCTGAGCGAGCGCGGCCGCGGCCTCCTGCGCGCCCTCCAGGAACAGGGCCTGCGCGTCGGTTTCGTCGACGGCTCCCCCGCGAGCGCCGGCTACGAGGTCGGCACCCTCCCCCAGGCCCAGTATCTGCATCAAACGCGCAACAAGGAGCTGGCCCTCCTCTGGCTCGCGCCGCAGCTCCGCTCCGACCTCCGGCTTCCTTCGGAGCAACTCGTCCTCGCCGCGCAGTTCCATGCGGTGGGCATCTCCACCACCCAAGGAGACCTGGCCCAGCGCCTGCTCTCCGGCCCGCCCCGGACCGGGTGCGACGCCGTGCCGGCCGAGTTGCGCGCCCTGGTCGAGCGCTACCTCGCCAATCGCGACGTGGTCGCCCTCGACGCGGCGCGCCGCCGTTGGGGGGCCTGGCGGTTCGAACGGCTGGTGGACCTCGATTCGCAGCAGGCCTTTCTGCTCCTCACCCCGCCGGAAGACCGCTTGCCCCTCGTCGTGCATCTCGTGTCCCTCAGCGACCGGACGCCGCAAGTGCACGAGGTCGAGGCGCTGGATCGGGACGAGGTCGCTCGCTTCGTGCGGTCGCGCGCAACCTGGCTCTGGCCCCGGGGGAAGAAATGACGACTCCCCGCGAGCGCCGGCTCGCCGTTCTCACGCTCTTCGTCTTCGGCGTCTACCTCTGCGGCAGGTTCACGCCCTGGTCGGCGACCTCGGGCGCGCCCCGGGCGGACTGGCGGCCGGGACGGACCCAGCAGGCCGCTCCCGCCCTCGTCTACCTCCTGGACGCCGAACGCTGGACGGACTTCGACCTGCCGCCCGCGCAGGACGCGGTGCGTCTGGTCACGAACGGGAACCTCCGCTGGGCGCCCGCCCTCGGTGCCGCCCCGCCGCCGCCGGAAACGGAATGGACCTACGCGGTCCGGTACCAGCTCCTCGATGCGGCGGGGAAGACGCTGCTCGAGTCGGAGCACCACGTGCGCTCGCGGCTCTCCAATTTCAGCGACGGAAAATCGAGCGACACCTGGACGGCCGCCTTCTACCTGGGGGAACCCGAGACGCCGACGAACACCAAGGTGATCCTTTTGAATCTCGGAGGGCTCCCCGCGCCCGTGGCCCGGCTCCGCTTGCGACTCGCCCGAAAGGACGACGTGCTGGCCGGCGCGGTCGGCCGGGTCTACGTGCGGCGGCAGCTCGCCGATTACAAACAGCGCTTCGTGTGGGAACGCCTCAGCGCGGAGCAGCGGGAGATGATCGCGCGCGGAAACGTCTACGGTCCGGACCTGCTGCGGGAGGCGGAGCGAAGAAACCTGCTCGAGGTGCAGTGGGACGCGCTCGGGCCGATGGGCGTGGAGGGGCGCGAATACGTCCGCCGCGCCCTGTACGTGTTGAAGGAGGTGCAGGGGGAAGAGGTGGTGCGGGAGGAGGTGGTGCCTGCAGGCTTGTTCGTGGACGCGTATCGCCAGGGCGTCGTGCCGGTGCCGGAGGGGGAGGGCCGTGCGCGGCTGTCGTTCCGGCCGTTGCCGCGCGTCGGCCCCGGCCCCGGCCTCGGCGCGGCCGCGAGTGGGAGAGCGAGTGCGGGAAATGCTGCGAGCGGGAATGGGAGCGAGCCTCGCATCCTCGTCCGCTGGTACGGCGAGGGGATCACGGAACGTGCGACGAGCGAGGTCGCCTGGGCAGGTCGGTCCGCGGAGCTGGAGACGCGTGTGGACGGAGGCGTGTTGGAAATCGTCGCGCCGGGGGAGCTGGTGGTGCACGCGACCTGGACGCCGGCGCCGGGCGTCGCACCCCCGCAGCGACCGGAAGCGGGCGGCGCGGCGGCGGGGGCCGCGGGCGCGAGCGGAGGAGAGGCCGGCGGGGCCTCGACCGGTATAGAGTGTCGCGACATCACGCCGGTGCCCAGCTATCTGCGGGCGTACCGCGTCACGGCCGAGGGGCCGATCGAGTTCCGCGTCCTGCACGACGGAGAGTCGCACACGCCCTTTCGCGTGGAGCTGCGGCCCTCGTGGCCCGGGACGGCGGCTGCCACGCCGTTGGGCCCGGCGGCCGGGGCGCCGGCGCCCGCCCCGGGTGGGGCGGAGACCCCCGGTTTCGACGCGTCGTACGAGCTGCTGGACGAGGCAGGCAAGCCCGTGGCGCGAGGACAGCTCCGGGTGGCGGAGCGGCGTTCCGCCTACGACAGTTTCGCCGACGCCGCCGGCGGAGAGGTGCTCGGCGACCCAGCGACCGGGCACTTCGCGCTTCCCCCGGCCGTGGCGCGCGTGCGGCTGACGACGAGCGCGACGCCCGTGCTGGTCACGGCGTTCACGCGGCCGGCCGGCATGGTCCGCGAGCTGCGCGTGCCCGAGGGGTATGCCGACATCGATCGGACCGAACTGGATCAGCCCGGTTGGTTCCCGCTCCTTGCGGAAGGGGACGAGGCGCTGGACGCGGCCGGACGCGCGCCCGCGCTGGTCGTTTCGGCGCGGCCCCCGGTCGACGACCCCGAGGTCTTCGCGGGTCGGTTCCTCTGGGAAGACTTCCGTCCGCAGGGGGCCTGGCACGGTCGCTACGTGCTGGCGCCCCGCGCGCGGAAGGGGCTGAACGTGGAGCAAGCGGCGCCGGTCGCCTTTCGCCCGCTCGTGCCTGGACTGGAAGAGGAGTTGGTTTTTATTTCGCCGGACGGCCAGCGGGAGGTGGTGCCGTCGCTCGCCGTCCTGCGTGACGAAGGGGAGGAGCCCCTGTCGGTCGGCCTGTACGTGGACGGCTCCCTCCTCGCGACCGTGGCTGCCGGCGCCGGGGCGGGGGCGACGCGGCTGCCTCCGCTGTCGATCGGGCCCCACAGGGTGCGGGCGGTCCTTACCGGCGCGGCGCGCCTGTTCTTGAATTTCGTGGAGCCGGGGGACGCGCCCGGGCTGTTGCAGACGCTCGCGAACCGGCTGGACGGCGGCGGGCCGGCCTTCGTGTACGAGAAAGAGACTTCCGAGCGGGAGCTGCTCACGCTACGGCTTTTCCAACCGCGTGCCGGGGCGGGACGGAGCCGCGTGCGCGTGTATGTGGGCGCGCCGGGCCGCGGCCGGCCGGTGGGGCCGAGCGAGTTCTGGACCTTCGCGGATTGGCGCTTCGACGTGCGTCCGGCCGTGGGTGCGCCGGCGTACCTCTTGGGGACAAGCGGCGAGCTGGTGGACGGCGGTCGGCTCCTCTTCGTACCGCTGGGGGACGACCTGCCGCCCGGCAGCTACCCGATTCGGGTGGAGGCGGAGGGCGGGTCGGGCGGGTACGTGGTGTTTTCGAGGATCCGGCCCGGCCTGCGGGAGCAGCGGGAGTTTTTCACGGAAAGGGGGCCGACGATGGCTTCGGACGCGGGACGTCCCCCGGGAGGAGCGGGGGCGGCGGGCGCGGGGAAGGGGGTGGCGAGACCGTCGGCGCCGCCAGGGGGAGCGCCGGCGGCGCCGCCGGCGGGACAGCCCGCGACGCCGCCCGTGGCCGAGCCCGCGACGCCGCCTGGTCTGGGAGCGGCCAGCCAGGATGCCCTCGTGTCCCTGTGGCGTGCGGCCGCGCGCGGGGGCCATGCGGGAGCTGTTTCCGGGGAGGAGGTCGCGGTCGCGGAGACGTTGTTCGTGCGCGCGCTGACGCCCGACCCGGCGGTGGAGGAGCTGGCAACGGCGTGGGCCGCCGTCGGCATGGAGTTTTTTTTGACGAAGGACGGGGACGCGGAGTTCCTGGTTCTACGGGAACCGCAGGGGCGGAAGCTCGGGCGCGGGTTCTATGCGTTTCGCCGCGGGGCGAGCGAGCCCGTGGCGTGGGAGGCGCCGCACGGGGACACCGACCTGCACACCGGCGTGATCGTCGCGCGCGCCTTGCGCGAAGGACGGGCTCGTGCGGCCGCGTGGAACACCGTGCCGAGAGGGGAGGTCGACCTCGCGCACACGGACGCGACCCTTTTCCAGGCCTTCACGCGGGCGTTCGGGAGGACGCAACCCGAGGGCGTCCTCGTGCAGTTGCACGGGTTCGAGACGGGGAACCGGAAGAGCGTCTCCGCCGCGGAGGCGACCATGATCTTGAGTTGCGGTACGAAGTCTCCGCCCGCGTGGCTCGTGGGTTTCGCGGACGACCTGAGGCGCCGGCCGTTGGGAGTCGTCAAGCTCTACGGACGCGACGTCTTCGACCTGGGCGCGACCCGGAATGCGCAGGCGGAGGCGCTGCGGCAGCTCCACCACGAAGGGTTCGTCCACATCGAAGTGTGCGAACCGCTGCGGGAGGAGTTGCGCGACCACGCGGCGACGCGCGGCAGCCTGGTGGAGGCGGTGCAGGCGGTGCGGCGGGGGGCGGGGGGGAAGTGAGGGGCGTCGGGGCGCGGCGTCGGGAATGGCCTGGACTTGGAGGACGGGCGGGACAGTGGTCCATTGTGGCATGGTTCAAACGTGGGTTAGCGCCCGCGCAAAAATAACTGCGCAGACTCGGACCTCGAGGCTCCTGGGGGCGGGG